>NZ_KI421515.1:17281-21535 GCF_000473325.1 Leisingera caerulea DSM 24564 | reverse complement strand
TCGGCTTCCTGCCGCAGCGGGTGGAGCTGTTCCAGGGCACGGTGGCGGAAAACATCGCGCTGATGGACCCGGACGCCAAGCCCTCGGATGTGGTGGCGGCGGCGAAACTGGCGCAGGTGCATGAGATGATCCTGGCGCTGCCCGGCGGCTACAACGCCCCGGTCGGCCCGCGCGGCGAGTTCCTGTCCGCAGGCCAGCGCCAGCGCATCGGCCTGGCGCGCGCCTTCTTCGGCGACCGCAAGCTGATCGTGCTGGACGAGCCCAACGCCAATCTCGACCCCGAGGGCGAAGAGGCGCTGGCCACCGCCATCGAAGAAGCCTGCGCCCGCGGCGCCGCGGTGGTGGCGGTGACCCACCGGCTCAGCCTGCTGCGCCGGGTCAGCCATGCGGCGCTGCTGCAAGAGGGCCGCATCGCCCGCTTCGGCGAGGCGCGCCAGGTGATCGAGGCCGCCGCCCAGCCGATGGCCGCCGCGCAGGCGCATCAGGACGATCCCAAAATCGCCCCCTTCCGCCACCGCAACGCGGAAGGGGGCGCCGCCGGGCAAACCGCACAGGCGCCCGGCCCTAAAGGAGAAAGCGCATGAGCCTGGTGGAACATGACAGCCGCAGCCCCGCAGAGACCGGCCGCGTGCCGGCCAAGGGCGGCTTCCGCGACCTGATGCCCGCCGGCAGCAGCATGGATGTGCCGCTGCCCGGACGGCCGCCGACCCGGGTGCGCCAGCTGGTGCTGTGGATGGTGGTCTGCGGCTTCGGCCTGTTCGGCGGGCTGGTGTTCTGGGCCACCAAGGCCGAGCTGACCAGCGCAGTGGTGGCGCCGGGCGCCTTCAACGTGGCCGGCGACCGGCTGGCGGTGCAGCATCTGGAGGGCGGCATCCTGCGCGAGCTGAACATCACCGAGGGCAGCCGGGTCGCCAAGGGCCAGGTGATCGCCCGGCTCGACGGCCGCCGCATCCAGGCGCAGCTGGCGATCCTGAACGGCCAGCGGGCCAGCCTGCTGGCGCAGCAGGCGCGGCTGGACGCGGAGCTGAAGGGAACGGACAGCCTGCAGCCCGGCGCCGAGCTGCAGCAGCTCATCGCCCGGATGCCGGAACTGGCGCAGCTGGTGGCGGTGCAGCGCGACCTGCTCAGCTCCAACCGGGCGCTGTACCAGGGCCAGATGGACATCATCCAGGGCCGCATCACCCAGCTCAACGACCAGCTCAAGGGCCGCGATGCCCGCATCCGGGCCACCGAGGAGCAGCTGGCGCTGGTGCAGGCGGAGCTGGCGGACCTGGCCGGGCTGTTTGAAAAAGGCCTGGTGCCGAAGACCCGCATCAGCCAGCGGCAGATGCAGCAGAGCGGCCTGCTGGGCACCCTTGGCGCGATGGAAAGCGACCGCGGCAACGTGCTGGAGCAGATCGGCGAGATGAAAGAGCGGCGGCTGCAGGCCGGCCGCGACCGGGCGGCGCGGATCGCCGCCGAAAGCCAGGACGTGCAGGAGCAGCTGCTGGATCTGCACCAGCGCCTGGACGCCACGTGGGACGTGGCCGAACGCCAGACCATCCGCGCGCCGCGCGACGGCCGGGTGGTCGGGCTCAGCATCAACACCCTGGGCCAGGTGGTGGATCCCGGCCAGACCATCCTGGAGCTGATGCCCGAGGATGCGGGCCTGCTGGTGGAAACCCAGGTGGCGGTGGCCGATATCGACGAGGTCTCCGAGGGCAGCCTGGCGCGGGTGCAATTGACCGCCTACAGCTTCCGCTCCACCCCGCCGGTCACCGGCGAGGTGGTGATGGTGGCGGCGGGCAGCAGCATCGACCAGCTGACCGGCCAGCCCTATTACCCGGTGCATATCCGTATCAAGGAGGCCGATCTGGCCGCCCTGCCCAATGTGAAGGCCCTGCCCGGCATGCCGGCCCAGGCGATGATCGAAACCGGCCGCCAGACGCTGGCCGACTACCTGATCAGCCCGGTGCTCTCCAGCATGTCGCAGGCCTTGAAGGAAGGCAGCGGCTGACGCCGCCCCCGTCAGGAGGGCCGCGGTTCCGGGGGGAGGGCCGCAGCCTGTCCGGGCCCGCCTCAGCCGCCAGGGCTGAGGCGGGCCTGTTATTTTCGGGGGCTGCTCTCCCGCTTCAGCCCCACGCCTGCTTCCCTTGCCTGCCCCTGCGGCAGGCCAAGGGACTGGAAAAGGCGGGGCCGCCTGACCCTCGGCAGGCCGCGGATAGCCCTCAGCACCCCCGTCCTATCCTTTGGTGCAGCAGCGCCGCCGGGGCTGCCATGCTAGAAAGATCTCAACAGGCAGACACAGCCAGCTGCCGCCAAGACACACAGACACACAGACCGCAGGAGACACCCCCATGACCCTGATCAGCACCCTCACCGGCGTTACCGCAAGCCTGGCAGCCGTGGCCGCGGGCTTTCTCCTGGGCCTCCCGCTGCTGGCCCTGGCCCTGATCTACCCGGTCGCCGGGGTGCTGGGCTGCACCGCCTGCCAGTGGGCGCTGGAACAGCGCGAGCGCCTGGCCGCAAGGCCGCAGCTGGCCTATTACTCGCCCCGCCCCTATTTCGGCTGACCCGGCCCCCGCATTTCCGACCCCCCGCGCTTCGCCCCCGAGGCGCAAGGCCCGGCCGGCACACTCCCCCCTCGTGCCCCCGGCCACCTGCAGCCCCCGGCGTCCCTCCTCTCCTCCCCCCTCCCCCGCTGAGGACGGACGCCGGGGCCCGCGCTCTCTCACATCCCGCACAATCCGCGCCCTGCCGGAAATAGGTCCGGTCCGGACCAAATGTTTCGCGCGCGAAACATTTGGTCAATCATGCTGACCTTTTTTGGAGAGGTGTGGCCTCCGCCTTTGCCCGCAAAGGCGGAGGCCTTCGGCCTGAGAGTACAGCCTGTGAGTATTTGGGGAAAGATGAAGGCCGGCGGGCGCGTGCAAGGGCGCCTGTTGCGCCTATTCCGCGGCGCGTTTCCTGACCCAACCGAGGAAGGCCGCATCGGGCATCCTGAGGCGCGGGCTGCCGGTACGCACCCACATGGCGCGCCACTCCGCCTCCAGCGCATAGGCGTCGGCGCCGGGGATCAGGGCGCGGGCCTCCTCCAGCGTTGCGGGCTTCAGGCTGGGCGCGTTCAGCACCGCCTCGGTGACGGCGGCCTTCTGGGAGAACCGGATCACATCGCCCTCCAGCTCCTCCAGCGCGTAGTCGGGCAAGGGCTGCGCCTCAATCATGTCGCGGATCATCTTGCGGAACACCCGCCGCGGCGAGGCGGAGCCGGATTTCTTCAGCAGGGTTTCGACCGAGACCTGCCAGCTGTTCTGCCGCCCGCAATGCTTGCGCGCCAGCTCATAGATCCGCCGCTCCAGCGGTTTGCGCAGGCGGAAGTAATCGCGGGAAAGCGTCAGCACCGATTTCGACAGCACCGCCCGGTACAGCCAGTCGCTGAGCGTCACCGCCACGCTGACCATCTTGCCGCCGCGGGCCTTGCGGACGATTTCCCATTTCTCGATCAGGCCGAAGCCGGTGGTGACCTCCTGGCCGCCGGTCACGATATTGGTGGTGATGCGGGTGCCCGCCAGCCGCTCGAACGCCTCGCGCAGACGCCGGTAGGCATCGCCGGAGGTTTCGCGGTTGCAGGCAACCAGCAGGTCATGCGCCTTCAGGTGCAGGGTGCGGCTCACCTGGCGGCCGGCATTCAGCGCCGCCATCAGCTGGCTGATGCAGAAGATCAGGATGTCCTTGTCGTGGATCGTCGCCAGCCCCTTGACCGAGGGCGTCACGGTGATCTCGGCGCCGTTGTGCTGGTAATTGAGGATCCGCCGGTCCGGCCTTGTGCCCAACGAGAACAGCGGGTGCTCCATCGACGCCAGGTCGTTTTTGGGGATCGCCCCGAAGATATCGCAGAGAAAGAAATCCCCCTGCCCTTCTGGCGGAATCGCTCCCGCCGTCAGCTCTGCTGCCATATGCCTGTCCGCCGTCTGCTCTGCCGCCCGCCGGGATCTGCTGCCCCTGTTTGGCGACTCGTTTTATCGTGGTTTTGATTACGCCCACCCTAGGGTTATCCACATGTCCCGGCAACGGGGGTTCGGAATCGTTTCGTCGGGGGTTTGGAGTCATTTGATCGGGGTTTCAGAGTCACTGCCTGCGGAAAATCCGCCCCGATCGCCAATGAAAAAAGGGCTTTGCGCGCGCCCCCTTCCGCCTGTAACTAATAAATAACTCATTTATAACAGAGCAGATTTTTTTGAACGCTCTGCAACACCCCCGCCTGCCCCTGCCGCA
>NZ_KI421515.1:12452-17181 GCF_000473325.1 Leisingera caerulea DSM 24564 | reverse complement strand
ACATTTGGTCCGAACCGGACCTATTTTGCAGAAGCCGTTTCCGGGGCGGTTCAAGCGCCCCGCCCCACCGCCACATAGGTCCGGAACCCGGCCCGTTTGGCGGTTTTGGGCGAGTAGATATTGCGCAGGTCCGCCATCCGCGGCACCTCCATCTTGCGCGCCAGCTTCTTCAGGTCCAGGGCGCGGAACTCGTTCCATTCGGTCAGCAGCACCACCAGATCGGCGTTCTGCGCCGCCTCGTACGGGTCGTCCATCCAGGCAACCCCGGGCAACAGCGCCTCGCCCTCGGACTGCCCCTGCGGGTCCACCACCCGCACCCGGGCGCCGCCGCCGACCAGTGCGGGCACAATGGTCAGGCTGGGCGCCTCGCGCATGTCATCGGTGTTGGGCTTGAAGGTGACGCCCAGCACCGCGACGGTCTTGCCGTTGAACGATCCCTCGCAGGCATCGCGCAGCTTCTCGACCATCCGGTGCTTCACCTCGTCATTGACCCGCATCACGGTCTCGGTGATGCGCAGCGGGAAAGCATGGTCCTGGCCGATCCGTGCCAGCGCCGCGGTGTCCTTGGGAAAACAGGAGCCGCCGTAGCCGGGGCCTGCGTGCAGGAACTTGTTGCCGATCCGCCCGTCAAAGCCGATGCCGCGGGCGACTTCCTTGACGTCCGCGCCCACCCGCTCGCACAGCCCTGCGATTTCATTGATGAAGGTGATCTTGGCCGCGAGAAACGCATTGGCCGCGTATTTGATCAGCTCGGCCGATTCCAGGTCGGTGGTCAGGATCGGGAAGTCGCGCAGGTATAAGGGTCTGTAGATCTCCGCCATCACCTCTGCCGCGCGGTCGTTCTGCACGCCCACCACCACCCGGTCGGGTTTCATGAAATCCTCAATCGCAGCGCCTTCGCGCAGGAACT
The DNA here is from genome assembly GCF_000473325.1 of Leisingera caerulea DSM 24564. Classification (NCBI taxonomy): domain Bacteria; kingdom Pseudomonadati; phylum Pseudomonadota; class Alphaproteobacteria; order Rhodobacterales; family Roseobacteraceae; genus Leisingera; species Leisingera caerulea. The sequence goes on along the minus strand of NZ_KI421515.1, from coordinate 16,271 downwards.
CGGGGTTGGAGGCGACGTCGAACTCCGCCTGCGGATTGGCCCTGGCAATCACCTGCTGCACCTGCCGGTTGGTGCCCACCGGCACGGTGGATTTGGTCACCACCACCGCATACTCCGTCAGGGCTGCGGCGATCTCCTCCGCCGCCGCCATCACATAGGTGAGGTCGGCATGGCCGTCGCCGCGCCGGGTCGGGGTGCCGACGGCGATGAACACCGCCTCCGCCCCGTCCACCGCCGCCGCCAGATCATCGGTAAAGCTGAGGCGCCCCGCCTTCACGTTCTTTTCCATCAGCTGATCGAGGCCCGGCTCATAGATCGGTACTTCGCCCGCCTGCAGCCGGGCGATTTTGCGCGCGTCCTTGTCGACGCAGACCACGTCATGGCCGAAATCCGAAAAACAGACGCCGGACACCAGACCGACATAGCCGGTGCCAATCATCGCAATGCGCATGGAATACCCTTTTCTCAATCCCCGGTGCGGCGGCTTGGCTGCCGCCATTGTTTTGAGAATAGAAGGATATACCCCGCCGGACAGGGCGGGAACCGGTTTTTTGCGCTCTGCCGGCCCGGGGGCGCTTGCAGGTCAGGATAGGTCCGCTTCGGACCAAATGGCGCAGCGCGGTCTGCCGGGCAAAGCGGCGCCGCGCCGGGCGCAAAGGGTTTGACAGCGCCGGGGATTTATGTGCTTTCGGGGCCGCAGCAGACGACAGGGCCAGGCCCGCAAGCAGACAGGAGCACCCCCGGTGAGCACAGCAGAGGCGCGCAGCACAGACATTCCGGCAGCGGCCCCGGCCATGGCAGCGGCAGGGCGGCTGGTGGCGGTGGTGGTGACCCACAACCGGCTGGACAAGCTGAAGGCGACGCTGGCGCGGCTCCTGGACAGCCCCGCAGGCGAGCTGGCGGCAGTGGTGGTGGCTGACAATGCCTCCAGCGACGGCACCGCCGAGTGGCTGGCGGCGCAGCAGGATCCGCGCCTCGACATCTGCACCAGCGCAACCAACCGCGGCGGCGCCGGCGGCTTCGAGATGGGCATGCGCCGGGCGATGGAGCATCACGCCCCCGACTGGCTGGCGGTGATGGATGACGACGGGCGGCCCGCCCCCGGCGGGCTGGCGGCCTTCCACGCGCTGGCGATGCACCGGCAGCCGGCAGGTGCGGCAGACGGGGGCGGCTGGGACGCGGTGGCGGCGGCTGTCTATTTCCCCGATGGCCGGATCTGCGAGATGAACCGCCCCTCGCGCAACCCGTTCTGGCACGGGCGCGAGTTCCTGCGCACCCTGTTCGGCGGCGGCCGATCGGGCTTTCACGTGCAGCCCTCGGATTACGAGGGGGCCGGGATGCAGATCGACGTCACCTCTTTTGTGGGCTTTTTCATCTCGGCGGATGCGGTGCGGCGCATCGGCTATCCGGATCCGGAGCTGTTCATCTATGGCGATGACGGGCTCTATACGCTGGGGCTGACCAAATCGGGCGGCCGGATCGGCTTTGAGCCCTCGGTGCGGTTCGAGCATGACCTGTCGACCTTCCAGGCCGGGGGCGCGGACCCGCAAAAGTCGGATGCGGCGCAGCGCGGCCGCTTCGTGCCGCTGTGGAAGGCCTATTACTACCACCGCAACCTGCTGCTTCTGTACCGGATGGCGGCGGGCTGGCTGTTCTGGCCGGTGCTTCTGGTGATCGTGCCGAAGTGGCTGATGAAGCTGCGCCACCACCGCGGCGACCGGCGCGTCTTTGCCCGGCTGATGGGCCATGCCCTGCGCGACGGGCTGCTGCGCCGGACCAAAGTGCCCCATGCCAGGGTGCTGGAGCTGGCGGGCGAAGGCTGAGCCGGCGGCGGTCCCGCGCCGCGCTCAGCGGTTCAGGATCACCCGGTGGTAGCGGCCCATCAGCACCAGCCCCAGCGCCAGCAGGATCAGGCCGGTGAGCAGCACATAGGTTACGCTGATGTAAGCGGCGGTATAGGTGGGGTAGAAGCCGGTGCGCATCAGCCCGGTGATATGCAGCAGCGGGTTGTACCACAGGATTTCCTGCGCCAGCGGCGGCAGGTCTTCATATATATAGATGACGCCCGAGGCGAGGAACAGCGGCCGGGTGATCACTGACCAAGCCACTTCCCAAAGCGGATAGAGCCCCATCAGCACGCAGTTCAGCGTGCCCGCCCCAAGGCCCAGCACCATCGACAGCATCATCGCCAGCACCGCCGGCGGCAGGTCCAGCACCGTGCGGCTGTCGATCACCATCAGCGTGCCGGCCAGCAGCAGAATCGCCATCAGGCTGCCGGTCAGGCTGTTGAGGGCAAACCGCGCCAGAATCGCATCCACCCAGGTCACCGCCGGGAACTGCAGCAGAGGTTTGGAAAAGTTCAGCGCCCGGGCGGTGGTGTTGGCAATTGTGTTGTAGAGGTCGAATGCCAGATAGCCGGTGGCGTAAAACAAGAGGAAGCTGGTGCCCAGCGACGGGCTGCGGATCACCAGCGAGAAGCCGAGGCTGAGGAACAGAATGGCCGCCAGCGGCTCAAGAATGGCCCAGAGATAGCCGCCAGGGGTGCGGCCGTAGCGGGTCGACATCTCGCGCAGCACCAGTGCCGCCACCGTGCGCAGGCTGGCAAAGCGGCGCGCGCGGCCTGCGGCGGGCGGCAGGGCAGGCATCTGAGCGGGGGGCAGGGCAGGGGCCGCTGCGGGCGGGGTGCTGGTCATGAATACCCATTGTGAATATGAGCTGTGCAGGTGATAATATGAAAGAAAGACGAGGCAATTACAAACGGCTGCAGGCCGGGATAAGCAGATTATGACACAGGATCGCCCGGCGGCGCGCCGGAAGGCTGCCGCCCAATTCCGCACCGGCCGCAAAAGCTCTGGCACATCCGGCCCGGCAGAGGCGGAGGGCAGCGGCCTGGACCGGACCGCCGCGCCCGGCCAGGAGGCCGCCAATGTAAAACAGCGGCCCGGTGCGCCGGAGCGTCCGGGCGGCAAGGGCGCAGCCAAGAAGCTCAAGAAGCTGCGCCGCAAGGTGCAGAAGGCCGAGGCGGCCCATGCGGCGCTGGAGGCGCAGCTGGCCGGAACCCCGGCCTATCCGGTGGCCCGGCCGGCGCATCTGAAGGGGCGCCACCGCGGGCTGATCGCCAGTTTCGCAGCCCTGGTGCTGCTGCCGCTGGCGGCGGCGGTGTTCTATCTGTTTGCGGTGGCCGAGGATCAGTATGCCTCCACCACCGGCTTCACCGTGCGCAGCCAGGAAAGCTCCGGCGCCAATGACATCCTGGGCGGGCTGGCCAGCTTTACCGGCAACTCCACCGCCTCGGACAGCGATATCCTTTATGAGTTCATCCAGAGCAAGGAGATGGCCGCGGCGGTCAGCAAGCGGGTCGATCTGCGCGCCCATTACAGCCGGCACTGGCCCGGCGACTGGGTGTTTGCGCTGTGGCCGGATGCCACCCTGGAGGAGCTGGTCTGGTTCTGGCAGCGCATCGCCCGCATTTCCTATGACAGCGGCTCGGGGCTGACCGAAGTGCAGGTCACCGCCTTTGATCCGCAGACCGCCCAGGCCATTGCCCAGGCCATCATCGAGGAAAGCCAGATCCGCATCAATGCGCTCAACGATCAGGCCCGTACTGACGCGATGCGCTATGCCGAGGCGGACCTGGCAGAGGCGGTGGATCGGCAGAAGGGCGCGCGCCAGGCTCTGACCCTTGATCCGCACCCGCACCAATGTCGTCTACTCCGAGGCCGATATCCAGGGGTGCATGGGGGTGATGAACAACCTGCAGCAGCAGCTGGCCGAGGCCCTGATCGAATACGACCTGCTGGCCGGCTCGGTGGCGCCGGG
>NZ_KI421515.1:10505-12352 GCF_000473325.1 Leisingera caerulea DSM 24564 | reverse complement strand
GACGCTTCTGCAGATCATCGCGGGCACCATGCGCCCCGACTGCGGCCGGGTGGTCAGCGATGGCACCATCTCCTGGCCGGTGGGGCTGGGCGGCTCCTTCCACCGCGAGCTGACCGGGGCGGAGAATGTCCGCTTCATCGCCAGGATCTACGGGGTGGACACCGATGACCTAGTGAATTTCGTCGAGGATTTTGCCGAGCTGGGCAAATTCTACCACATGCCGGTGCGCAGCTATTCCTCCGGCATGAAGTCGCGGCTCACCTTCGGTGCCTCGATGGGGATCCGTTTCGACACCTATCTGGTCGATGAGGTGACCGCGGTGGGCGACCGCGCGTTCCGCCGCAAGAGCCGCGCGCTCTTTGCCGACCGGATGAAGCATTCCAGCGCCATCATGGTCAACCACTCGATGAACCAGGTGCGCCAGTTCTGCAATGCGGGCCTGGTGCTGGAGCACGGCAGGATCCGCTATTTTGACGACCTCGATGAGGCGATCGAGGTGCATGAGGCGATGCTGGAATAGCGCGCAGGCGCCGCCGGGCGCGGGAATCTGAAGCGGGGCGGCAAAGAGGAATTTATTTCCGCTGCCAGCTCCAGTATGCAGCCCCCAGTGATGATTGCAGGTGCCGGGCAAAGGAGTTTTACCGATGGCAATGGATGTGCGGGCTGCGGGGGGCGCAACGGCGCTGCAGAGTCTGATGTGGCCGGAATTCGGGATCTGCACCGAACATGACCTCTACTTGCGGGCGCAGGGGCCGGTGGCGGTGTCGCCGGAGCAGCGCGAGCTGCGCTTTGCGGCCGGCGGCCATGTGTCCTTCGGCAACTGGTTCAACCTGTTCAACCTGGAAAAATGGCAGCGCGAATGCGGGCTGCAGAGCCTGACGCTGCAGCTTGAGGGCGAGGGCGCCTTTGAGCTGGCGGTGGTTCTGGCGCCGCGCGGCCGGTCCTGGGACCGGGTGGTGAGCCGCTATGCGGAATTTCCGGAGGACGGGCGGCTGGAGATCAGCCTGGACCAGCTGCTGCAGCCGGGCGCCACGCCCGGGGTGCTGTTCTTCGAGCTGCGCGCGCTGGGGGCAGGGCGGCTGACCGGGGCCAGCTGGCAGACGCAGGACGCGCCGCGGCGGGAGCCGCAGCTGGCGCTGGCGGTGACCACCTTCAAGCGCGAGGCGGCGGTGGCGCGCACGGTGAAGCGGTTCTGCGCCTTCCGCGAACGCTCCTGGATGAAGCCGCATGTGCAGATGATCGTCACCGACAACGGCCAGTCGGTGGAGCTGGCGCCGCACGCGGGCGTCACCCTGGTGCCGAATGAAAACCTGGGCGGGGCCGGCGGCTTCACCCGCGGCCTGCTGGAGGCCCGCGCCCGCGGCGCTTCGCACTGCCTGTTCATGGATGATGACGCCTCGATCCACATGGAAAGCCTGGAGCGCACCTGGATGATGCTGGCCTATGCCAGGGATCCCGGGACTGCTGTGGCCGGGGCGATGATCAGCGAGCAGCACCGCTGGGCGATCTGGGAGAACGGCGCCCGTTTCTTCACCCGCTGCCAGCCGCTGCACATGGGCACCGATCTGCGCGACATGGGCCAGATGCTGGCGATGGAGCACGAAGCGGCGCAGCCGGTGCCGGAGGATTTCTACGGCGGCTGGTGGTATTTCGCCTTCCCGGTGGAGCAGGCAGAGCACCTGGCCTTCCCGTTCTTCGTGCGCGGCGACGATGTCAGCTTCTCGCTGGCCAATGATTTCAACATCATCACCCTCAACGGGGTGGTCTCATTCCAGGAAAGCTTCACCGAGAAGGAAAGCCCGCAGACCTGGTACCTGGACCTGCGCAGCCACATGGCACATCACCTC
>NZ_KI421515.1:3198-10405 GCF_000473325.1 Leisingera caerulea DSM 24564 | reverse complement strand
GCCCGGGGGCGGCGGACAGTTTGCGCTGCAGCGCGCCGCCAAGGGCCATCCTGTGGTGGTCGGCCACCTCCCGGCCGCGCAGGACCTGCTGGACAAGGCGCAGGCCTGACAGCTCCGCCACGGAGAGCGCTTCGTTGACTGTGTCCAGGGGCAGCAGTTCGAAATCGCCGGTGCCCAGGGCGTGATAGAGAAAGTCGGACACCGCATCGCCTTCGCGCAGCTCGCTGCGCACGAAGGGGCGCAAAATCATGCCGCTGCCGAAGACCTGGCGCCAGGCCGGGAAGCGCTTGGCGTAGTACAGAGTGGGAACGCTGCTGATGAAACGGCAAAACTCCGGCAACGAGCCGTCAAAGGTGCCGGTTTTCAGTCTCTGGCCGTAGGCAGAGACGGCGCGCGAGGCATGCGGGCGCACGTAGGAGATCGTGCGCACGGGCAGGCCGGGAAAATAATCTGTTAGCACGCCTCGCAGCCGGTGCGGGTCGCGCCGGGCCAGGAATTCGGTGGAGATCACGCCGGTGCCGCTGCCGCGGGACGCGAACCAGTCCCGCAGCCCGCCGAACTGCGCCTGCACAAAGGCGGGATCGGCGTCTGCTTTCAGCGCGTTGGCAAGGGGCGCGTTGTTGAGGTGCCTTTGGGGCACCAGCTGCGATGTGCTGCAGCGCCAGGCCCCGGCGTTCAGCACCGACTGGATCGAGCTGGTTCCGGTCTTGGGGTCTCCTGTGTGAATGAGCAGATCCTGTATCATTGGCTGCACTCCCTCAGGCGCAGAAACGCGTGAAGTCGAAACTGCTCCAGCGGTCTTCTTCCTGTTGCGCCCAGCTTTTGTCGCTGGTTTTGTGCGCATGCCCCCAATGGACCGGGTCTAGCCGGAAGTCGGAGGCGAAGAAATCCGTGATTTTATTGATGGGGTCGGCAGCGATGTCGAATTCCAGCAGGCGGCCGGGCTTGTCTGCGAAATAGGACCGGACATGCGCATGGTGAGTGTCGAAATCCTGCGCCCAGCGGGCGATCACTTGCTCTTCGCTCTCGTTGTAGAACGCCATGTGTTTGGACAGGTAGAGCCCGTTCGTATGGCGGGCGCGGCTGCGCAGCCACTTGGCCTTGTCGCGCGTGTTGAGGATGAATTTTGCCTTCGGGTAGGCTTCGGCAATGGCCTGGAACTGTTTGAAGTTCTCGTAATGGCGCTTGGGGCGGATCAGTTCCAGGTCGAAGAATCCGGAAAAACGCTCCAGCCCTGCAAAGGCGGGCCTGCCGGTGCTCAGGTTGCGGTGGATCCTGGCTTGGTAGAGCGGTTTTTCCTGCCGTCCCTTGCCCTTGGACCAGTTGCAGTGCAGCGAGTTAACGCCGCTGCGGTTGAACAGCCGCGTCAGCGACAGGGTGGCGCATTTGTTGAAGCCGATCTGGACGGCGATGGGGCGCTCTTGCGGCGCGGCGGCGTCAGTCATTGGAAGCGGTTCCGGTGTCGTTGGAGAGGGAGTAGCCAAAATATTCCCAAGCCCGGACTAGGTTGCGCGTCCGGTAGGTCTCAGGGAACCCGGCGGTGTATTTGGCGTTGGAGTTCTTCACTTCGCTGAAGCGCTCCGCCAGCGGCAGCGGGGCGGGGCGCTTTTTGAGACCGCAGAAGGCCGCGATCCGCTCTGCCGTGCCGGCCGGGTCTGCGCAGAAATCCTCGTAGCGGGCCAGGATGCAATCTTCGCCAAGATCCTGAAACGCCTTCATGTAGGCGGTATTCCAATGCGCCATGAGCTGCGGCACCGGCAGCTTGTGCCACTTGCGGGTGGACAGCGAAACGGCCCGCGGGTCTCTGGTCCAGACGATGAAACGGGCCTCGGGGAACAGGCTGCGGAAATAGGGAATCCGGATGATGTTGGGCGGCGATTTCTCCAGCAGCACCGGGGATTCCCCGCTGACCCAGCTGTCCCATTGGGCAAGCAGCCGGCTGGCAGCCTTGCGGGCGCGCTCCGGTTTTTTCAGCGGAGCAAACTGCATCTGGGGGTAGAAGGCAAAGGCGCCAGGCCCGCCGAACGGGCGCTCTGCCATGTAGACATCCTGCAGGAACTGGCCTTCATTCTCCGGCACCTTCGCCGATTGAAAGAAGCTGACGCTGTAGTGGGCGCAAAGATAGTCATGCAGCAGCGTCGTGCCGCTGCGGTGCAGGCCGCAAATGAACACCGGGCGCTTGATCCGCACGTCTTCGGCGGGCCGGGTCCGGACCCGGCGGCGTTTCACTTGGAGGTCGGATTTCCCCAGGGCTTCCAGCGTCTTGCGCGCCTCGCTGAAGTGCCCCTCCTGCAGCAGGCTGCGGATCTCCTGGGCCGTCTTCCTGGCTTCTGCCGCAGCCGCCTGAGGTGAGTATACCGGCTTTTTCATCGTTCCCTCTTGTTCCCTCGCTGCCGATCGGGCCGCGGCGCGCAGTTGCGCTTCTCATAGCGGGTTGCAGGCGGCGGCTCCAGCAGAATGTGACGGGTTGCGGCAGCAGCCTATAGCGCAGCGGCAACACCCGCCTGCTCAGGGATATTGCTCTTGATGCGCTGGGGAGGGGCGGGTAGTCAGGGCGTGGCTTTTACTTCTTTGATGCAGGAACGCGCTGCCTTGAAAAACCAGATTATCGGGATTGTTCCCTTCTCCTTCGCGGCCACCGACCGGTTCCAGGCGGCACGGGATCACCAAGGTGAAGCACAGCTCCTGCGGGCGCTGTTCGATGAAACCCGGATCGCTTTCCGCTTCCGCATGCTGGAACTGCTCAATGCGCATTCATTGAAGGCGCAAGGCGACCGCAATTTCTCAATGATCTACCTCGTGTCCGAACGTATGCCGCCAGAACACCGTCGGCGTCTGGAGGAGATTGTCTCGGATGTGCCGGGGGTGCGGATCATTGNGCTGCCGCAGATGCCGCTGGCCGACGCTGTACGCCGCGCGTTCGAGCAGGTAATCGATCCGGATGCCGAGCACGTCAGCCTGTTCCGGCTGGATGATGACGATGCGCTGGCCGTGGACTTTATCGGCAGCCTGCGCCGCCGCGCCCGCCGCCTGATCACTGCCGGGCTGATCCAGAAACCCACAGTTCTGAGCGCCACCCGCGGCGTTTACTGGAAGAACGACGGGAAGGGGCGGTCGCAGCTGATCGACATTTGCGACCGGGTGCCGCTGTCGATGGGCTACACCATTGTCAGCCCGCGCGAAGACATTGGCCATCACTACCTGAAGGGGCACCGGGACGCGGCCATGTTCTACCCCTGTTTCATGGACCCCTCGCGGATCATGTATGTGCGCTCGGTGCATGGGGATAACGACGGCGGTATTTCAAACTTGAACCGGGGCCGGGTTTTGGAAGCTGGGCGTGCCCGTGAGGTCATGCGCCGCCGGTTCAATCTGGATGCTGATCTGCTGCTGGCACCCGAGGGCGCGCTGGAAGGCAAGACATTCAGCCAGCGGGCATCCTGACCTAACCTTCTCCGCGGTGGCATAGGGGAGCGGCTGGCACCATGATCAAAACTCTTGTTTTTCACATTGGGGATCCCAAAAATGGGTCCTCTTCCATCCAACGTGCTCTCTTTGATCGAAGGTGGCGTTGTGATCAGGTCAGAATCGCCCCGCAGCATGAGCTCAATGCCTCTGGACTGGCCAATACATTGCTGAAAGACAATCGCCCGGAGCGCCGCCGGAAGCTGTTCCGGCTGAAGCAGGATTGGGCGCGCCATGAAGACGCCGATATTGGCGTGATTTCGGCTGAATTCTTTGCCAAGGCGCGGCCGCACCTGCTGCAGCTTTGCGTGCATGAGTATTTGCCTGAGCATGCTGATGGTGTTCTGGTACTAGCATCTGTGCGGCCTCATGCTGCCTGGGTGGCCTCTGCCTATGGTACCAGGGTCAAGACCGGAGGCACTTTAACCACACTGTCCGACTTTGCGGCGCAGATATCCCAGCGCCCCTTCCTGGATTACTATCCGAGATTTGCACGCTGGAAAAGCGTTTTTGGCAGCCGCTTCACGCTGCGGCCGTTTGTGCCTGCGAAACTGCACCAGGGTGATGTGGTTGCGGATTTCTTCCATCAGATATTGGAAGGGGCGCCTTTTGCATTGCAGGAGGCTCCTACCTCGGCCAATTCCTCTCTGTCAGTCGAGGAGATCACGGCCATGCGGGTGATCCAAGAGACTTGGGTTCGTCTGGAAGTGCCCAAGCCCTTGCGGCTGGCTCTGGGCGGGGCCTTGGGGCGGACACTGGAAGGGCTGCCGGAGGGCTGCACGCGTAGCAAGCTGCGGCTAGACCAAGCAAGCGCAGGAGCCCTCCGAACGCGCTTCATCAAGGATGCGCGGGCCTTGGATAACGCTTTTTTCGGCAAGCCCCTCATGGAGGCTGCGCTGGACGGCGCAGTTGAATCTGCATTACCAGAGCCGCAGTCCTTGGAAGCGGAGGCATATTTCACTGCTGCGCAGTTGGTCGAGATGCAGGAGGCGGCCGCGGCGCTGGTGCCGCCGCTGCGGGCAGATCCTCAGGCCTGGCGCAATGACTACCGGTTCCGCAAGGCTCCGGGATCCAAGTACGGAAAGGCCGCTGCCGGGATCCGGCAGAGGCAACATATCGATGACGTATGGGCGCAGCTCAACCGCCTCGCGGGGCTCATGGGCAGAGTGCAGAGCGAAGACAAGAAGGTGATCACATGAATATTCTATGCGTTGGCGCAGGCCTCTCGGGCGCCGTGATCGGGCGGCATCTGGCGGAAGCGGGCCATCAGATCACCGTGGTGGACAGCCGCCCGCATGCCGGCGGCAACTGCCATACCGAGCGCGATGCGGACACCGGCGTGATGGTGCATGTCTACGGCCCGCATATCTTCCACACCGACGACGCCGAGGTCTGGGACTATGTGAACCGGTTTGAGAGCTTCAAGCCCTACAAGAACCGGGTGAAATCCACCACCCGCGGGCTGTCGGGCGAGCAGGAAGTGTTCTCCTTGCCGGTCAACCTGCACACCATCAACCAGTTCTTCCGCAAGACCATGCGCCCCGAAGAGGCGCATGACTTTATCGTCAATGAGCAGGCCGACACCTCGATCGAGACCCCGGAGACCTTCGAAGAGCAGGCGATGCGCTTTGTCGGCAAGGATCTCTATGAGGCGTTTTTCAAGGGATACACCATCAAGCAGTGGGGCATGCATCCCTCGGAGCTGCCCGCCTCGATCCTGAAGCGGCTGCCGGTGCGGTTCAACTATGACGACAACTATTTCTTCCACCAGTTCCAGGGGATGCCGGAAAACGGCTACACGCCGATGATCGAAAAGATCCTCGAGCATGAGAACATCACCGTGAAGCTGGAGACCGAATTCACCCCGGAGACGGGCGCAGAGTATGACCACGTGTTCTACTCCGGGCCGCTGGACGGCTATTTCGGCTACCGGCTCGGCCGCCTCGGCTACCGCACCCTGGATTTCGAGCGCTTCACCCACCAGGGCGACTATCAGGGCTGCGCGGTGATGAACTACGGCGAGGAAGAGGTGCCCTTTACCCGCATCACCGAGCACAAGCATTTCGCGCCGTGGGAAGAGCACGAGGGCTCGGTGCTGTACCGCGAGTTCTCCCGCCTGGCCGAACCCGGCGACATCCCCTATTACCCGATCCGCCAGGTGAAGGAGAAGGCGTTGCTCGCGGATTACGTCAAGCTGGCCGAACAGACCGCCGGCGTCACCTTTGTCGGCCGCCTGGCGACCTACCGCTATCTGGACATGGATGTGACCATCCGCGAGGCCCTGGACGCGGCGCGCGGCTTTGCCGCCTGCCTGGAGAAGGGTGAAGCGGCACCGGCGTTTTTCACGGCGCCGTTTTGAGCGGTGCCCGCAGCGGCGGCGTCCCGGGACGCCGCTTCAGGCGTCTGCGGGATCCTTGGAATAGCCGACGAGATCGAAGATCCAGCCGTCGATCTCCAACGTCCGGTCGACCAAGTCCTGGGAATCGAAGAAATCGAGCAGCTTCCAGTCCCGCTTCTTGCCGGCATTGTTGCGCTCGTGCTCAAGGCGGACCTGCGGATCTTTCACCCCGGCTGAGGTTAGGAAGGCGGTCAGATCCGCCTGCAGATTTTCCAGCCGCAGGTAATCGGTCAGGATCATTTTATCGCCGATGAAGGCGAGGTAATTGTCGCGCTTGACCCGCTCCATGTTGGAGAGGTCATAGGGGTCGGCAAACAGGTAGGCGCGGAAGCCTGCACGGGCCTCGGCCAGGGATTCCGGGGCGCGAGCGCCCGCCAGCCAGACCGATTTGTAGAGGTATTGCGACAGCAGCCGACGGAATGGATTGCGCACGCAGGCGATCCGGCGGTAGGCGTGGAAACACTCTTCGCCGATTTTTTCCGCGACCTTGCGCGCGCCCATGTGGTGCCAGAAGAAATCCGGATCTTTGCGGCGCGCTGACAGCACCGCGGGGCCCGGCGCCCGGGCGCCAACGATGCCGTACTCGGTGATCAGTGGCGCGGCGCGGTTGGGGTAGACCTTGTGGCCGGGGGGCGCGCAGAACGGCTCCAGCGCCAGCTCTGCCGAGGTCGAACCGGTCTTGTGGGTCTTGAGGTAGATGAACTTATGCTGATGTGAAAGCAGCACTTGGTTTCCAGTTCTGTCTTGTGGCTTCGGAGCGGCGAAAGAGGGAAAGCCGTTAGAATACCGACTGTTTTGGTTGGTGGTATCACCAGCCGGTCCTGCGAAGCAAGCGCTGCCGCTGCTGGATTTCTGCGCACGAGACGGCACAGGCCGGGGTTGTTTCCGCGGTTCCTCCGCGCCGCAGCCATCTTACGGTTGCGCCGCGGCATGGCTGCCTTTAACCAGTGGCTGACCCACCCCTGTTTGTGTCCCACGACGGAAAAATTATGAGCCCCAGCACGTCTCTATCGGTGATCATCCCATTCTATAATGAAACCGCATTCCTCACAACGGCGGTCAATTCCGTCCTGTCGCAGGGGATCGGTTCGGTTGAAGTCATCATCGTCAACGACAACCCGGATACCTTCCCGCAGGCCTTTTTCGACGGCTTGGGATTCCCGGAGAACGTGCAGGTAACGCATCACGCGCGAAACCGCGGGCTGCCGTCGTCGCGCAATACTGGCATTGATGTGGCGCAGGGCGCGCATATCGCCTTTCTTGACGCGGACGACTATTACCTGCCGCAAGGGCTGCGTAAACATCTGGAATATGCGCAGCGCCAAGGCGCCGAGATCACTCATG
>NZ_KI421515.1:0-3098 GCF_000473325.1 Leisingera caerulea DSM 24564 | reverse complement strand
CGTCGAGGGCAAGGAGCCAGTGCGCGCGGGCGGGCTGCCGGGGCACCAGGCGCTGGTCACCTCGGTGTTCCAGTCCGGCGGCGCGCTGATCGAGCGGCTGAAGGGCGAGATCCTGGGTGCGCAATGCCACACAGTAGTGATCTCGGCAGAAAACCTGAGCCAGCCCGATGCCCCCTATGCGTCCCGCGCCCGGCGGATGCGCCAGGTGGTGGAGGCGCTGAGCGAGATCGGCGCGGTGACGCCGGTCTTCATGTACCGCCAGCCCGACGCCTGGTTGGAATCTTACTACCGGGAAATCTCCGGCAATGGCGCCCCGCTGGCCTACCAAACCCCTGGCGAGTTCCTGGTGAACAACATGATTCTGCTGGACTTTGGCGCCATTGTGGGCGCCGCCGAGGAGGCCTGCGGCAACCAAGCGGTGCTGTTCTCGTTTGAAGAAGCGCTGCAGGGCTATGACGATCTGACCCTTGCCTTCCTAGACAAATGCGGCCTGGATGTGCCGCCCCAGCAGATCAGCTTGACCGAGGACACCCGCTACCCCTCGACCTGCGACGCGCAGCTGGAAATCGCCCGCATCACCTCGCTTCTGGTGCAGGACCAGTCGGTTCGGCAGAACATCCTGCGCACCTTTTATACTCAGGTTGAGAACAGCGGCCAGAAGCATAAGCTGTTCACCCCGCGCGAGCGGCGCCAGATTGTTAATACGTTCTGCGATCGGGCCGCGGCGCTGTTTGCCGAACGCGGCATTTCCGATCCGCGGGACGGCTGGCTGGAGCGAATCAAGGACGGTGGCGCGCCGCCGGAGGTGATGATCCCGGGCAGCTATCTGGATGCGCTGCGCATTGCCGGGGTGATGAGCGGCACCGGCATCATGTCGGCGGCGCCGGTTATCGGCGAAGCGCCGGCGCGGCATCGGCCCGACCATGTCACCGAGATCAGCCTGCATGACTTGGACCGGATCGTGCATGAAACCCGCGCCGCCCGGGACATGTCAGGAGAGCTAGATTACATGCGCAACAGCGTATCCTGGCGGGTGACGACACCGCTGCGCACGGTGATGCGCGGCTTCAAGAAACTACGCGGCATCGCCTGAGCGTGGCCGTCGGCGAGGACCAGACCAGGATGAACGCAGACCAGGCAAGCTCCCTTACCCGTACCGTTTTTCTGTTCGGCGCGGTGGGCCACGGGCCCTACGGGTTCATGACTTTTGCCGAAGACGGCCGGGTCACCACCTATGACAACGCCAATGAGTCACACTACCGTTATGAGGGCGGAGTTCTGTCATTTCTGGACGGACAAGGGAAGGTGACCTCCAGCGTGGCGCCGTTGGCGGATCAGCCGCTTGTTTTCCGCCCGTACGGGTTGGGCAACCACTATCTGGAGCCGGCGCTGAGCTTGGCGCCTGCTGCGGCCCCGGCCCGGCCCGGCCTGCCGCCCGTGCTGGTCAACACGCTGCCGAAGTCCGGCACCTACATGGTGGCCCAGGCGCTCAAGGACGCGGGCTATGAGCAGGTGGACTTGCATCTATCGGCCGCCTTTCTGCATGACAACCGCGGCGTTCCGCCGGAAGATATTCACTGGAGCCCGAACGACNCGGGCGGATCTTGGCGCCTTCCAGCACCACGCTGAGGCCGCGGCGGTCCTCGGCCCTGGGGTTGCCGTCGGCCCATTCGAACCATTCCGCGTAATCGGCGCCGCCGCCGGACCAGGCGCCGGAGCAGCTGCCGTTGCCGTCCGCGCCAAGCCGGAAACCGGTGCTGCCATCGCCTGCCAGCAGGTAGTCGTCGCTGCCGCCCAGGATCTCCAGATGCGCCGCCGGGCTGTCGGTGCCGAGGCCCGCGCGGCCGTTTGGCGTCAACGCCAGCGCGGTGCTCCAGCTGCTGCCATCAGCGGAGAGCTTCACCGAGAAATCGTCATTGCCCGCCAGCCCCATCTCGGCCCGCCCGCTCCAGCCGGACTGGAACAGCACGGAGGCGGTGTCGCTGCTGGCGGCCTTGTTCACCTTGAGCTGATGGCCCGCTCCGGCATGGGTCAGCAGCGTTGCCGGGCCGGCAGCCGACAGCGGGTTGGCGGCGTCCGCGGCGGTGCCGACGCCGACCCGGGCCAGGTTCTGGGTGGCGGCGGGCGGCAGGATCCAGGCGCTGCCGTCCCAGACCCGCAGCTCCGCCTCCGCCAGGCTCCAGGCGCGCCAGCCGGGGCGGGGGGCAAGGAACAGCCAGCCCTCGCCCTGCCAGACCGCGATCTCGCCGGCATGGCCGGCCCAGGCCGCCTGCGGCGCCGGACCCAGCGCATGGGTCTCGCCCGGGGCCGGGCTGGCGGGCGGGGTGGCGGCATCGAACCCCTGAACGCTGAGCTGCACCAGCGCATCCAAAAGCTGCAGCGCTTCGTTGTGGGTCACATGTTTCTGCGCCTGGGAGGGCATCAGATAGGGCAGGGCAAGGATCGGCGAGGATTGGGTCATGGGGCACGGGCTCCGGCAGTGGCGGGAAACGGGATCCGCGCCAGAGTGCCAGAGCCGGGTCAAGCGGGCGCTAACGGGGCGTGCGCCGGGGACGCAACGGCGCCTGTTCCTGCCCCGTTCCCGGCCTGTTCGCGCAATTGTCGTCAATCTGTAAACAATGTCCCTGATTTCGCCCGTTTTGCTTCCCGCTTTGCGCCCGGCGGGCCCGCCAGCCTGAGCCCTGGATCGCAAGCGCAAAGGAGCGGGTCATGGCACTGGCATTCACCGGACGGTTCGGCACAGAGGATCTGATTTTCGGCACCGGTCTGCGCGATCTGGAAATCGCGGTGCAGGACGGCCAGGCCACGCTTTATGCCGTCACGGGCCTGAATGGCGGCATCAGCCGCTGGCAGCTGTCCGGCGATGGCAGCCTGCCGCAGCTGGCGGGCCAGCAGCTGCATGGCGAGGCATCCTTGCGCACCGGCCCGTTCCAGCTGGCCAATGCGGGCGGTGCGGTGCGGCTGGTGCAGGGCCAGACCAGCCAGGGCGACCTGACCTATTATGAGCTGCAGGACGGCGGCAGCCTGGGCGGCCAGCAGCGCGACGCGCTGGCCGGTGCCGATGCGGGCGGCTTTGGCGCGGTGGCGCTGCTGGAGCT
>NZ_KI421514.1:435599-447629 GCF_000473325.1 Leisingera caerulea DSM 24564 | reverse complement strand
TGACACCTCTTTATCGAGAACTTCACCGATGGATGGCGCTGCCGTTCATCTGGGGCGAGACTGATTGCATGCTGGTAATCGCGGATTGGATTGAGCGCGTGCGCGGTGCTGACCCCGCGGCTCACATCCGAGGCACCTATGACAGCCGGGGAAGCTGCCAGCGTGAAACTGGTTTCCTGCGCGATCCGGTCACGGCGGTTGAAAGCTGTCTTGCCACGATCGGCGGCCTTGAGCGGGCCCAGGAGCCGCGCAAAGGGGATATTGCCGTCATCGTTGTACCGGAAGCCGACGGGCGTGTGTCCTCCTGCGGCGCCGTCTGGCTTGGCACCGCTTGGGGTTGCAAGGGTCCAAATGGCGCGACCACGATAAAACCTCCGGCGGTGCTGAAAGTGCTGGCAATTTGGAGCGTTGGTTATGAGGCGTAAGTTTCTGATTGCGGCCTTTCTCGGCACAACCGCATTGACCCCGGAACCTGCCGAGGCAGACCCGGTTAGCGGCTTCATCATTGGCGCTCTTGGTGGCACGGCCGCGGCTGGAGCATCTGCAGCCTTCGTGGCGGGGGTGAGTGCCGGCGCAGCATTTGCGGCGACCGCAATTGGCGGCTTTATCGTCAAGACCGTTGTCGCTGTGGGGTTGTCCGCCCTGGCGGGTGCGCTCGCTCCGAAGCCGTCGCTGCCGCCCCCGGGCGCCCGGATGGTGAATTTCGCACAGCCGGTAACGTATGCGGAATACGTCTATGGCCGGGCGCGCAAGGGTGGGCCGCTGGGCTTCAGGGGTTTCGCGGACGGCCGGCGCTATTATGTCCCGATAATCGCCGCACACCAGATCGAAGGTATTGTCGAGCATTGGTTGGATGAGCGCGCAGTGGCTTTGACATCAGAGGCGGACCTTGCGCTGAGCAATGTCGGCACAGACCCCATAGCAGGGTACGGCAGGATCAACGCTTTTACCGGCGCGCCGGAGCAGCTGGTAGATCCAGGCCTTGAGGCAGCCTTCACAGAGATCACTGAGGCGCATAATTTCAAGGGGCTTGCCGGTGCAGTATTGTGGGCAAAGCGCCCGCCGCAGGAGAGTTTCACCAAGATCTACCCGAACGGCAAGCAATGGGCCTATACGCCAGTGTTCGACGGGAAAAACGACCTCCATGACCCGCGCACAGGAGTTGAGGGCTACACCAATAATGCGGCTCTGGTGCTGGCAGATTGGCTAGTGAATGTCCTCGGGCGCGCCGTGGATTGGGATGAGGTGGCCGAAGAGGCAGACGCCTGCGATCGGTTGATTTTGAATGCTGAAGGGGAGGCGCAGCCGCTCTGGACGTTGAACGGAACTATCTCTGACGAACAGGCCTACGACGACCAGCGCGCGCAATTGGCGGCTGCCTGCGATGCGTTTATTTATGAGCGCACGGACGGCAAGGTTGGGTTCACGGTTGGCCGCTGGATCGAGCCGGAACTGACCCTCACCCAGGACGATTTCTTTGCTCTGGAGCTGTCAGAAGGCCAATGGGGAGACGATGCGCCGGACGAGGTTTCTGCTGTCTATGTTGAGCCGCTGAATGCCTGGCGGGAGACGCCAAGCGGCACCTGGGTTGAAAGTGATGCCGCTAAGCCCGTTCGGGAAGAACCGCAGCTTTACATGGTCCACAGCCACAACCAGGCGTCGCGTCTGAATAAGCGCATCGCCAAGACCAAGCGTGCGAAGTATCGGCTCAGCGGTACAATCGGGATGATGGGGTATGAAATCCTTGGCGGCCGGGAGGGCGGTCGGGCCCACAGGTTCATCCGGGTGCAAAACGATGAGATAGGCCTGGATGAATACTTTGAAATCGGCGAGCTGGAGCGCGAAGGAAGTGGTACATTCAACCTTACCGCAAACAGCGTCAGGCCCGAAGATTTCGACTTTGACGCTACCGCAGAGGAGCCGAAGCGTCCGAAATACGGCACCGTGGTCAGCGACAGCAGCATCCCGGTTCCTGAAAACCTCACCGGGGCGCCCCAAGATAATGGATCGGCCCTGTTCGTTTGGGATCCCCAGGACAGTGCGTATACGCAGGAACTTCGCTACCGGCCTGTCGGTGACAGCTACTGGCTGACCCAGCAAACATCCGAAAGCGCTGACAGGCTGCGTGTTGGCGGGCTTGCGGATGGCCAGGATTATGAAGCGCAAATCAGGAACAGGACGGCAGGAGCGGGCGCCTCAGGTTGGGGGCCGGAAACGCCCATTGTTCTACGCGCTGTTGCCGACACTGTGCCGCCGGGCGGGCTCAGTGCTTTCAGCGTGTCGAAAGCCTCTGTAGATGCGGTCATTTCCTTCACTGCGCCGAATGACTCCCACTATTTCGGCACCCGGATCTACCGCGGCTGGGATGGCAGCTTTGACAACGCAGTCTTGATCCACACGGAATACGGCATCTCCAGCAGCGGTGACAGCTACACCGATCCGGCGCCCGGATATGCGACTTTTTACTATTGGGCTGAGCCTATCAACAGCAGTGGTCTCCCTGGCCCGCGCTCTGGCCCGGAGACGATTACGATTAACGAACCCGGCCCGTAGCCGCCCGCGAACCCAAACCCAGAACCAGAAACGATTTCAGCCGGCGCTTGGCCCGGCTCATTTGGAGTACCCATATGTCACCAAAAAGCCCCACAGATATCCTGTTCGGCAATCCGCCCACGGACATTCATCAGCCCTCACCGGCTGAGCTGCGGGACTGGATGGAGCTGAACGGCGGCCCGAAAGTGGAAACTTTTGCAGATCTTGCGGCTGTTGACGAAACGATGGTTCCGGTCGGCGGGCTGCTGCGCTGCATTGAAAACGGGGCGGTGTATCAGCGGGCGCCTGGCGGCGCCAGCGATGCCCATCTGGATTACACCGGCGGCACCGGCAAGAAATGGTATGTTCGCAGCGACGTCTACGACCCCCGGTTTTTCGGTTGGAGTTCCGGCGACATGCTGCCTTACCTTCAGCAGTTTGCTGACGGAGATTGGGAAACCTTCCGTGCGCCGCGCGGATCGGAATGGGATCTTTCCGACACCGTCACCATTGTTGTCGACGATCTGACGCGCAGTAAAACCCTGGATCTTGAGGGCAGTGTCCGGACGAACACCAAAAACAGCGCCAAGATCCTTATCCAGCAGAACGACAAATCCCTAGGCGTGCTGAAGTACGTCTATATCAACGGCGGCACCACCCTTCTCAAGTCTAATAACAACGTCGGTTTTCACATCAGGGATGCCCGGAACGTTCGCTTCTTCGGCCATGAAATCCGGGGGGATCCAACTTTGGCCACCAGCCAGGGCGTTGGCGTTCTGGTCGAGAATGTGAGCGCCTACTCGGAGCGGTTCATGTTCCAGAACTGCACCGGCGTGAACCTGCGGCACACCATCCAATTCCATTTCGCTGGAGGTGTGGATGGGGGGTTCTCTTTCGCCCGGGCCATGGTCGAAAACTTGACCCTGAATGGCGGGATCGCTGGAAAGGCGCAGATTGCGCTGACCACGGATGTGGATTTTGCTCTGGGTGTGGCCAACCCGCAGAACTACACCCTGGGTGAGGTTGTGACCCAGGACCTGACCGGGGCCACCGGCATTGTGCTGGGCTGGCCTGAGTCTCAGAGCGCTCTGTTCATTGGCTCGGCAACCGGAACCTTTGACACGGAAAACGCCGTTATCGGCGCTACCTCGGGCAAATCGAAGGTGCCGTCCAGCGTGATTAGCCCCCGGCTTCCCAATGTCTACGACAGCACTTTCGAGAACATCTCTGGGAATTTGAACGATGGCGTCATTGTGATGGACCTCGGCGGCGGCATGATCGGCACCCGGATCAGGCACGTTGCCTGCGAGACGGGGGCGGTTGAGACTGCTTATGTTTTCCGGGTGCTGAAAAACAGCGCCGGTCTGGACAACTGGACCTTCGAGCGCCCCAGCTTCAACGATATCGACCTGGCGAACCGGATGGAACTGTTCCATGGCAGCCCGGATTCCAAGTCCTTCGCCCCGATGCAGGTGCATGACGGCTTGTATCTGGTTCCCTCGAACTATCCGCCGGACGTCAAGGACGGAGTTATTGCCTACGCAGACGGCGTGAACTGGAACCCTGGCGGGATCGGTGAGGGTAACGGGGGGGCAGGGGTCTTCATGCATCAGGGCGGGAACTGGCACCGTCTGGTCACGTTCAAAGAAACCAACAATTTCAAGCTTGCAGACATCGCCGATCCTATCAACACAAAGAGGAAGTACTTCGGGAAGCCGGTGTTTTCATCCACCACAAACGCGGAATACCGGGCAACTGGAGCGGCCCCGTCCGCAAGCTGGAAGTCGCAACTGGACGGCTCGCTTATTACGCCCGTTTGACCGTCTGCCGTGTGCCCTTTTTTTGATCTGAAGTGGTGAAATAGAGCCCCATGAACAACTTCAATCTGTTCTCAGAAGTCTTCAATGAGCGCGGCGCGCTTCTGGCCATATTCGGAGCAATGGGGGGCGCGGTGCGATCCGCGGCCCTCAAGACGACTTGGCGCGAGGGCGTGCGGGTGGTCTTCATCGGGTCCGCTTCAAGCTTTGGTGTGGGCGCGCTGGCGCCTTACCTGTTGAAGCCGTGGATTGGAGATCTGCCTGACGGTATGGCCGGTGCATTGGGCACCCTCTGCGCCGCTGCCTTCCTGGTGGGGTTGCTGGCGGTCACGATCATTGAGCGTTTTCTGGACCAGTCAGGTGAGGCCGGTCGGCCTGACAGGGTCGACCAATGAAGCGCGCCGCCAAGATCCGCCGCGACAAGCAGAACCCCTGCGCTGACTTCTGGCACACTCTCCGTGTCGGTGTGGTTTGCTTCTTTGTCCTGCTGGTAATTCTGCCGAAGGTCATCGGCTAAACTAAGGGAAAACATCATGAAACTTGCAATCGTGGTCGGGCACAACGCCCGGGCGCAGGGCGCTTTGCGTCCTGATACTGGCGAAACGGAATTTGCTTGGAACAGTCGTCTTGCAAAGATGATCCTCGCAGAGGCCAAGAGGTTTCCGGGAATTGACGTCCGAACCTTCTTCCGGACGCCTGGCGGCACCTATGGTGATGAGATCCGGCGCGTCTACCGTGAAACCGATGACTGGGGCGCGGACGCCACCTGTGAGCTGCACTTCAACAGTCACCACAATCCGCAGGCCACGGGCACGGAAACCCTTTCCAGCGGCTCCGCTGCCTCCCTGCGCTACTGCGAGGCGCTGCAAGCCCGGATGCTCGCCGCACTCGGCCTGAAAAACCGGGGGAAGAAGGTTGTGCGGACGGGCCGCGGCGCCGCCAGCCTGATTGCCGGGCGGGCGCCGGCCGCTTTGATCGAGCCTTTCTTTGGTTCCTCCCCCAAAGGCCGTTCTGCCACCGATGAGCCGCATGAAATGCGGGCGCTGGCCAGAGCCATTCTGGTTGCAACGCAGGACGCGTTTCTGTGATGCGGTTTGCGCTTGTTCTGGCCGGAGTTCTGGCCCTGTCCGGTTGCGGTCAGGGCCTGGGCCTCCTGGCAAAACTTGCACCTGATGCCGGTCCAGATTTTGCGGCCAATGTTCAGGCCGGAAAAAACAATGTGCAGGCCATCGGGCCGGTGCGCGTCAGTGAGCAAAAGATCATCCGCCCGCAGGCGCGCCGGATAGAACAGCGCACCGTAGACGGCGGTGCTGAGATCGAGAGTGTGCAGACGGTCGAAAAGGTCGTAGGGCAGGAGGGGTGGGGCGCTGGCGCGGTCTTCATTGCTTTACTGTTTCCTTCCCCTCTAGGGCTCCTGTGGTGGCCGATTGGCCGCAGGTTTGCCGGAAGGCTTAGAGGGGAGGCGGCTGGCGTCTAAGGCCCGCCAGCAGGGCTATCCAGTGATCAGCCGAAGAATTTGCAAGATGACCGCCGCCCAAGCGGTGATGCCGAGGACGGCGGCGGGCAGCAGCCACCATCCTTTCAAAGCGGTGAGGTGTTCGAGCTGCCAAGCTGCCCAGCCAACGCCTAGATAGATGAACCGTCTCATCTGCAGGCCTTGGCCAGTCCTTGCCGGATCAGCTCGGAGCCTTGGATTTTATAAACGCCATGAATCCTGAACCGTCCAGATTTCAAAAACCAGTCTGCGAGCCTGCCCGGGTAGTAGCTCGCCATTACCCGGCTGAAATAGTCAAAGTTCTTCCGCGATAAGCGCCGCCCGCCGCGCGATGGGCCGTGAAATCCGAATATCGTCTTGGGGCTCACGCAAGTGCCCGGAACTCCAAGGAACATAGTGCATGTTGAGAAGCATACCCGGCCGCGGATCTCTACTGGCTCGCCAGCCGCCTTGATGCGACTGATTTCCTCCAGGCGGGCGGCCAGGCTCCCGCCGCGGTCAGAGTGTACCACGTGCGGCTCGGCAGCGGCCTGAGCGGCGAATGAGAATAAAATAAAAAACAACTTTTTGAACATGGCCTAACTTTAGGCAAATTGACAGTCGCCGGTAAAGTGCAATCTAGGGTGGTCAAATGGTCGCGCTTAGAGGTAGTTGGTTGTTGGGTGGTCAAGTGGCGCTGCGGGCGGTGGTTTTAGGACTTGGTGATTTTGTCGAGCTGGGCGGCGGCATTTCGCGCGACGGCACCAGAAGCCGAGTCTGCTCTGAGGTAGTCTAGGGCCGGGTCTGCGGGGTCGATCAGCGCGAGTAGAAACGAACGGGTTAAGGCGTGAACGTCAGCACCGCCGCCCGGAGCCGCCTCATAGGCCGCCGCGGCAAAGCATCCTGCTAGGCTCGCCGCCTTCTGCGCCTCATTCTCCGCTTCCGTCAGGTCTGCGCCCGACATGAAGCCGTCCAGGGCGCCAAGCATAGTCCGGGCTGCTGTT
The DNA here is from genome assembly GCF_000473325.1 of Leisingera caerulea DSM 24564. Classification (NCBI taxonomy): domain Bacteria; kingdom Pseudomonadati; phylum Pseudomonadota; class Alphaproteobacteria; order Rhodobacterales; family Roseobacteraceae; genus Leisingera; species Leisingera caerulea. The sequence continues at coordinate 440,802 of NZ_KI421514.1, read as the reverse complement.
TTGATTTCTTCTGCCATGTGGCCTCCGTGAAATTGGCGGTATGCGAAAAATCGCAAACTCGGGTTTTCTGGCTTGGCGGTTTCTGGATTAGTTGGTGAGCGGCGAAAGCTCGCCGTCGATGGTGCGGACGAATACGGGCAGCCCACCAAGTTTCTTGGCGTCCCAAGTCGCGTGACAGGCGTCTCGGATCGGGCCTCTGCCAGGCTCCCCCGGATGGCTCGTGAGCGTTGTGCTGAAGGGATAGAAAATCTCGGTGAGGACGCCGATCTCTTCATTCTTGTCTTCGTGCCAGATGTTCGACCGCACGTCGGTCTTATCCACCGGAAGTGACAAGCCATAGTCGCAAGCGTGAGTGGCAAAATCCATTCGCTCGCGCTCATCATCGGTGGCCTCTCTCCATCGCAGTTCAAGTCTAGGAAGTGGCGCCATCATGGGTTCCTCCGGGGATTGTTGGATCAGTCGTAATCGGGGATGCGGCCAGGGTTATCCTGCCAGCCGTCATCATCGTCTTCCGGCTCCGGTTCGCGCAGGATCTTCCCGGTCTGCAGGACCACGTACCCCCTGAAAGTGCATCCCGCGGCCGGGCACCAGCAGTGCAGAGAGTCGTCTTCCATTTGGGCGCCGCAGTCGGGGCAGTGTCTCGGCATGGTAGCCTCCGGCGGTTTCTGGATGCGTTCAGAGCGGCGTTGATGCTGCCGATCCGATCAATGTCGCTGTTGTTCTCTCCGAGAATTGCCCCGAGTTCGCCCCGGTCCCTCTCGGCCTTGCAGAGGTAGTCGATCAGGCGGGCCAGCGCCTTTTCCTCTGCCACGCTCATGCGCAAGGTAATCGTTCGCTCTGCCATGTGTCCTCCGGCGGCTTTAGGCCTTGGTGCTGATGCGGTTGATCCGCTTCTGCAGCGTGCTGAAATAGCTGATCATGTGGCCATGCTGCTGCGTCAGAAGCCGCTGGTCTGTGGCGTCCAGCGACTTGAATTCTTCGCCTTCCAGGAAGCTGCCCAGATTGCGCACCTTAATGCCAAGCTCTGTCGCTTCTTCGATCATCCGTTCTTCATGTGGTTGCAGTGCCATTGGGTTCTCCTGGCGGGGATTTTAGGACTGCGCTTTTTGGTCGGCGCTATCTCCAAGCGCCACCACCGCATCGAATAGGGCGCTTTCCGCTTTTGTCTTTTTGGGCTTTGCTGCGGTTTCTTCAGCCCAAACACCGATGGCTTCAACTAGGTCTTTGAAGCTGTCGAGATCGAGAATCTTGAGTTGCACAGTCATTTTTCCAAGTTCTGCCATGGTGCCTCCGGCGGTTTCTGGATTAGTTGGTGAGCGGCGAAAGCTCGCCGTCGATGGTGCGGACGAATACGGGCAGCCCACCAAGTTTCTTGGCGTCCCAAGTCGCGTGACAGGCGTCTCGGATCGGGCCTCTGCCAGGCTCCCCCGGATGGCTCGTGAGCGTTGTGCTGAAGGGATAGAAAATCTCGGTGAGGACGCCGATCTCTTCATTCTTGTCTTCGTGCCAGATGTTCGACCGCACGTCGGTCTTATCCACCGGAAGTGACAAGCCATAGTCGCAAGCGTGAGTGGCAAAATCCATTCGCTCGCGCTCATCATCGGTGGCCTCTCTCCATCGCAGTTCAAGTCTAGGAAGTGGCGCCATCATGGGTTCCTCCGGGGATTGTTGGATCAGTCGTAATCGGGGATGCGGCCAGGGTTATCCTGCCAGCCGTCATCATCGTCTTCCGGCTCCGGTTCGCGCAGGATCTTCCCGGTCTGCAGGACCACGTACCCCCTGAAAGTGCATCCCGCGGCCGGGCACCAGCAGTGCAGAGAGTCGTCTTCCATTTGGGCGCCGCAGTCGGGGCAGTGTCTCGGCATGGTAGCCTCCGGCGGTTTCTGGATTAGTCGTTTTCGGCTTCGTACAGCGCTTGATCTTCGGCGCTGGCGTCATAGTTTTCGCGGCGGTACTGGCAGGCTTCGCAATCGCATTCGTCGTCAGCGCATGTGCAGCAATCTTGGCAGTTGCCGCATTCGCAAATCGGGCCTGCAGACCACTCGCTGCACAGGCAGTCCTGGCACAGCGGGCGACCGTTCACGTCAACAGCAAGTACGTTCATCTGTGGGGCTTGTTTTGCCATTCCGGCCTCCCGGCGGTTTCTGGATTAGCGGTTGATCAGGAATTCGGCGATGCTTTCGCCCACGGCGCCTGCATCCCTGTAGCTGTAGGTGATTATGACCCTGGAAATGGTCGCCACAGCATTCGGGTAGGGCGCGCTATCTCGCAGGTGCCCAGCAAGGTGCTGGGCGGCAAGCTGGTTTTCCATCTGCACTGTCGTTTTGATCTGCATTGGCACCTCCGGCGGTTTTAGGACTGGTTGGCTGCGACACGCGCTGAGCGCGCCATGTCGATCAGCAGGTTGCGAAATTCGGGCGGGGTGGCGATGCGCGGCGTGCTGTCCTTGCCGCCGCCCTTGAAGGCCATCAGGCCAGCCTTGCGGCAATACTCGATGCCGTGACGCTCAACCGCCCACGCCGGGAAATCTTCGTCTCTGACGGGGTTCACGCCCCAGCGCAGCTCGGGCAGCGGGTCGATGCCGAATGCGTAGAGCCAAGTGGGCTTCGGGCAGAAATGCCCGTACTGGCCTTGCTCGACGCGGCAGGCCCAGCCGCCGAATTCGTCAGCCTTGACCCAGCCACCCTTGCGCGGCGGCTTGGTCAGCCCGAAGTGCGCCCATGCGTGGCTGTGCTCCGGGTGCTCCAAGACGCCGCCGAACCGCCGAACGTCGAACAGGGCCGACTTGAAGCAGCCGCCATCGTCCCCTTTGCGCTCGATGTGACCGCGCTTGATGTTGCCCGGCTGGCCCTTCCACATCTTGCCCCAGCGCTGGCACGGCGGGTGCGCAACGACCGGGAACGGCCCGCCGTACATGCGCGCGTCTTCTTCCTCATCCCAAGGCTGCACGCCGGGCAGATTGAAGTAACTGCCGCCGGTTTGGACGTATAGGGCTGCAATCTGGTTCAACGCTGTTGCTCCGCTTTATGTTGCAATAAATATTACAATAGATATGGTGATAAATATTGCAACAACAAATATTGCAATAAATATTGCAACGGAAAGTCGGAACGGGATAAGTGAGGGGCAGATGGCAGTAGAGGGGCGCATGGGGCGACCACCGAAAAAAGCACACCTCAAGCGCTCTGAGCGTATGGTTCTGACCTTCACCCCCGGTGAGCGGAAGCGGATCAACGACATTATCGAGCGCGAAGGGTTCGAGGGTGACAACGATTTTGGGCGCGAGGCGATCCGTGAAAAGATCGAGCGCCTGGAGTCTCAAAACTCAGTCCAAACCGGCGGCGATGATGGCGAAAAGCAGTAAGAAAGCAGCGTCCGAATCCGAAAAACCGGTGGTTCGCAAGATCGGGTACGCGCGTGTTTCGACCGCAGACCAAAACCCGGACATGCAGATCCAGGCCCTTAAAGACTATGGCGTGCCGGAAGAATTGATCTTCGTGGATCGCGCCAGCGGCGGAACCTTGAACCGCCCGAACTTCATCAAGGCGCTGAGGTTTGCGCAGCACCCTGGCACCGAGTTCGTCGTCTGGAAGCTCGACCGCATGGGGCGGACCCTTGAGGGCATCCTGACGGTGCTGAACCTCCTGAGCGACCGCGGCGTGTCGTTCTTCAGCCTGACAGAGCGGGTGGACGTGACAACCCCGATGGGCAAGGCCATGCTGCAGATGATGGGCGTTGTTGCCGAGCTTGAGCGCAACCTGATTGTCGAGCGCACCAAGGCCGGTATTGAGCGGGCCAAGGCGCGCGGCGAAAAGCCCGGCCGCCCGATTGCCATGACGCCCGCCCGGGTCGAGGTCGCTGACATGATGCTGCGCACCGGCAAGCGCGGCCAGGAGGTGTTCGAGGCGGTTCGGCCGCTATCAGAGGTCAAGCTGAGCCGCGCTGCGTACTATGCCTTTCAGAAGCGGTGGGACGCGGGCGAGATTGAAGCCGTCGATGACGGAGAGGAATCCTAGAAAGGAGGAGGGCTGTGGCTAAAGACCTATGGGATAAGGCCGAGGTCATTGGAAAAATCTTGGGCGCTGTTCTGATACCAGCGGTTCTCGGGTATTCAGTGCACTCCTACAATTCGACGGCCAGCACTAGAGCGACTGCCGCTCAAATGGCAGGTATCGCTGTAGGTGTGTTGATGAATGAGCCGTCTAAAGATCAAGCGGCAGGAGACGCTCTAAGAATGTGGGCCGTCGACGTCCTGGAAAATCCAGGAGAAATCACTCCGCTTGATCCTAGCGCAGCCAAACAACTCTTGCTTGAGGGGTTGCCCACATTCCCATGGACCTATTCTGGGTTAGGTGAGGGCAAGTTTGATATTAAGCCAGGCATCGAGCCTGAGAGGAATCCGGAATAGGAGCAAGGCACATGCAGTTGACGGAACGGCAGAAGCTTGAGGCGCTGGCTGCGCGCTTCTATCAGGGCCTCGAATGGAAGCCGGAGGCGGGCCACCTCTACACCACCTCGCGCGCGGATTTGGAGGTCTATGAGGTGGTCGAGGTTTCGGGCGGCGTTGTCCGCACCCGATACACTGAAGGCGGCAACCCCGAAGTGTCAGAGTGGCCAGAGGCCGAATTCCTCACCGTAGGTTTCGGTCCGCAGCGCGTTTGGGTTCCGCCCCATGTCCTGTCCTGACGTGGCGCCGCGGGCGCGGTATGTGCCAAGTGCCGGGTTTCTGGCGATGCTCGCGAAGCTAAAGGCTGAGGTTGAAGCGAAAGATGAATACACGCGCCGCCAGCTTGAGGCGGTGTTCAGTCAGTCCAAGTAAGGAGCAAGGCGATATGGCGTCACGGGATCTGATCAACGAACAGTTCGTCGCTCATGGTGCGCGCATGGACCGTGTTGCCAATTGCCAGCACTGTGATCAGGGCGGCCCAGTAACGCCGGAGCCGACGAAAACTGGGGTTCGGATCGTGTGCAATTACTGCTGGACGAAAACGCCGCCATTCAAACACATTAACGATGCCGTCGATCGCTGGACCGAAATGCAGCGTGCGGCGAAACAGGAGTCCAAATAGGAGGAGGGCTGTGGCTAAAGACCTATGGGATAAGGCCGAGGTCATTGGAAAAATCTTGGGCGCTGTTCTGATACCAGCGGTTCTCGGGTATTCAGTGCACTCCTACAATTCGACGGCCAGCACTAGAGCGACTG
>NZ_KI421514.1:304339-435499 GCF_000473325.1 Leisingera caerulea DSM 24564 | reverse complement strand
CACCCGATACACTGAAGGCGGCAACCCCGAAGTGTCAGAGTGGCCAGAGGCCGAATTCCTCACCGTAGGTTTCGGTCCGCAGCGCGTTTGGGTTCCGCCCCATGTCCTGTCCTGACGTGGCGCCGCGGGCGCGGTATGTGCCAAGTGCCGGGTTTCTGGCGATGCTCGCGAAGCTAAAGGCTGAGGTTGAAGCGAAAGATGAATACACGCGCCGCCAGCTTGAGGCGGTGTTCAGTCAGTCCAAGTAAGGAGCAAGGCGATATGGCGTCACGGGATCTGATCAACGAACAGTTCGTCGCTCATGGTGCGCGCATGGACCGTGTTGCCAATTGCCAGCACTGTGATCAGGGCGGCCCAGTAACGCCGGAGCCGACGAAAACTGGGGTTCGGATCGTGTGCAATTACTGCTGGACGAAAACGCCGCCATTCAAACACATTAACGATGCCGTCGATCGCTGGACCGAAATGCAGCGTGCGGCGAAACAGGAGTCCAAATAGGAGCGAGGTATGAGTGCCAACAGGATTGAAGTTGTGCGGCTGGCCGACGGGCAGGTGAGCGTGCGAAAGGGGTCTTGGTTCGACGTGTTTGACGAGGGCCGCAGGGAGCCTTGGGCAACTTGGTATGAGCAGATGCATGCAGAATACGGATATGACGGCTACCTCGATATGGCCAAGGCTTTGCGGTCGTTGCCGCCCCTGGCTGCATAGCCTGCAAGGGAGCCAGGCAATGGATGCTCGAGACAGACGGCAATTCCGTGTGGTGTGCGAACGCCTGGCTGTAGCTTTCCGGAGCGTCGCTGAGGCTGGAGGAGACGATTTTCCGTTTTGCCCACTGGATGCCGCCGCGCGCGCTGATGCGGCCGCGGCGGAACTTCGCCAGGGCCCAAAGTTGGTGAATTCCAAATAGGAGTGCGGCCCGCGAAGGTGGTAAAACACGCACTAGTTACGCGCGGGCCGCTGCCCCTGTCGGCTAGGGGCAAGTTGATGGTAGGGCGATTTCTCGCCTTTCACGGGGAATTTTCGAAACGACCGCTCAAGATGGGGCTGTCTGAAATAGGAGAATGGTATTATGCCGCTTACTTTTTCGGGTGAGCAGGGAAGCTCTCAGGGGTTTGAGATGCTTCTTGAAGCATTTGATGGAGACAAGCGCGTAGTCGTTGTGACCTCCAGCGAAGCTATCGAGGACCACGGGCTACACGCTGTGCAGTCAAAGGCTGAGGAAAAATACGACGCTGGGATGTTTGGTAGTGACGGGCGCCTGCGGGTCCTCACAACGGATTTCTAGTGCTGGGTGCTCCAGCCGTCCAAAAAAAAGGAGTGTGCAACCCGCAGGACCAATCAATCCCCCAATTGGTTAACTCGCGGGTTGCAGCCCCATGTCGCCATGAGGCTTACTGTAGGTAGCGCTGGCTGAATGTTGATCAACTTGGGCTGGCCGAGGTTCAGTAAAGGGGGGGGGAGTGTTCCATTTTTTCAGCAACGCCAGTGAGGCTTGGGCGGAATTCGAGTGCCCTGTGTGTTCTATAGATATGGATTTCGAGCTGAGCGATGTGCCGGCCGAGGGTGAAGTGTTCGAATGCCCAAATTGCGCAGCGCATCTGACTGTGCACCATCTAAAGAGTGAATCAAGCTAAGGAGGGAAGCCGTTGATTTACCAATTGTTTGTTGAGGGCGCTCTTGTTGCGAAAGGTTGCAAAACGCTTGCCGAGGCTATGGCATATGCCGATGAGGAGATTTGCAAGAAGTCTTCGTGCCGCATTGTTGCTATCGGCCACGGTGCCACCTTGCCTACCCCCACTCAGGAGTGGCGCTATGACTACAAGGTGCAAGACTGGGTTCAGAGCTAGCTGACCAGATCGTCGAGCGGCCTGCGAAAGAACTATATCAGGTTGTGCAGGCCGCTCTGCCCCACCCCTCGGTAAGTTGCGGGATGGTAGGGGAGCTAGGGCTACACCTAAAATTGTCCAGTTAAGGAGCAGCGGCTCATGGCAAAATGGGAAATAAGACACTGGGATGGAACTTCAGAGAAGAGCGTGGGGGAGATGCCTGGGAACCTGAGTGAAGGGGAAATTCTTCAAGTTCTCCAGCGCTTGGCCTGCATATCATTGAAACCGCAAGAGATCTTAAGCGCTTCACTTCGGCGTGGAAGTAGGCAGCGCTCTGCAGTGTTGGATCGCGCCGGATTTGGCTTGCCGGTTCAAGTTGACAGTGGCGATGGCTTTTATTCAGCGAACCTGGTCGAGTAGCAGATCCAGAAAAGGAGAGCGGAAGCCAAGCGAGCGACCCGCCGGGCAAATTTACCGCCGTAGACGGTGTTGCGGGCCGCTCTATCCCACCCCGGTTAGTTGGGATAGTGGAAGAGTAGGGCTGAACTGGAGAAACTCCAGATAAGGAGAGCAGGGCCCCGGCAAATCGCCGGGGCCTTTGGCTTCAGGCGGCCTCTGCAGTAATCTCGACGTGCATTCCTAGAGCTTCGAAAGCTTCCTCGACCTGGGTCAGTTTGCTTTCGTGGTTCGGATCAAACAGCCGGTCAACCTTTGTGCGCGACCAACCAGTTGCCCGTTGAAGGTCTGCGCGTGTCATTCCTGCCGCGTTGAGCGCCCAATAGAGCTGCAGCTTGATACTGAGGGTCAGAGGGATAGAGGCGCCGCCGCCGGCGGAGGGTGGGGGAATTTCCTGAAACGCGTCCATCCGGGCAGCAATGGCTTCCAGAATCGCATTCCGGCCATTCGCTATGGCTTCCTCCTCGCTGGCCCCGAAGGATGTAACCTCTGGCAAATCGGGGCAGGTCACCAGAAAGGTGTCGTTGTCGTCTGGGGTCAGATCAATCGGGTAAAACATGTAGCCCTCCGTGGCTGGTAACCCCGGCCTATTTAAGGCCGAGGTCTTTGAGTATCTTGTTAACAAGGCCGGTTCCGAGTTCTTTTCTTGAGCCGTGCATGGGCAACTGTGAAGTTTTGTCGCCTAGCTTTACCGTCTTGTGTCCACTTCCGCCCTTATGCGTTTCGAAGGTGCATCCGTGGCGCTTGAGTAGCTTCTCCAGTTCTTTGCTGTTCATAGGTATATATTACACATAAGTGTGTAATCAAGTAAACAGAAGTGTGTAATATTTTGTCCAAACCACGCAAGTTTGTAGCTTGCGTACCGGGCTTCCGCCCGGGAAGCGCCGTTCGAGCTGGGGGGGGGCTGGGAGCTTCTGCAGCCCAGTGATCGGTTGGGCTTATTTGGTTGCCTTATCGGCTGCGCCCCACCAGTTCTGCGCGTAGAAGGGGCGGCAACGCTCCCGCATGTTATCTGGCGAGACGCGATCCTCAGGACAGTCTGCGGCAATAACTGAAAGCGCTTGCGGCAGCTCTGTGTCGCCTCCTACTAGGTCGGTGAACCTGCTCTTTCGGTACTTTCTGTACCTGCAGCAGTAATCGCAGGAAATTTCGACCATTGGCAGCGGGTAGTCTTTAGCCTTCATCTGCGTCCGCTTCCTTGGCTGGTGCGATACGGGCGAGCCATGGCCAGCCTTCGAACCGGTCACCGGTGGCGCGGATATGGCTGTACCTCTGCAGGCTCTGCCAGCTCCGGTGGCCAGATACGCTGGCTACCTGAGGGATGGTCTTTCCCATTTCGAACAGGCGGCTCACGCCCTCATGCCGTAGATCGTGAAACCGCAGATCATCTATCCCCAGCAGGGCGCATGTTCTGATGAATGACGCCGAAATGTTGTTCGCGCGGTGCCGGAAGATGGGTTCTTCCGGGCCGGTGTCGGGCATTGTCTCGATGATGCGCACTGCCTCTGGTGGCAGCTCGCACCAAACATCATTCCCGATTTTCTCGCCGGGGTTCTTCATATCCCTGACCAGCACACGACTATGCTCCTGGTCGAGATCCTGCCATTTTATCCGGACGATTTCGTCTTGCCGCCTGGTCGAGAAAATCGCGAAAGGGATGATCTTGTTCATAGGCATGTGCCCGCGCGCGGCGCTGTCTTGGTAGTGCGTCATGAGCTTTTCGAGCTCGTCCATAGTCGGCCGGCGGTCGCGCCTGTTTGACTTGGAAATCAGGCCCAGCCGCTTACACACGATCAGGGCATCATTGATGGCAGCCGGGTCGAGGTCGATCTGCCAGGCGGGACGTGCCATTCTAAAGACGGGGGCGAGGTGTGACAGGTAATTGCCGACTGTGGAACTGGCTCGGCCTTCCCCGATTTCGCGGGCCAGGTCGACAATGTGCTGGCTGGTGATTTCGTCGCAGGGCTTTTCCGCTATCGGCATTTCCTTAAGCCGGTTCAGCACCTGTGCCTTTGACCGGCCGTAGGTCTTCTTGTGATCGTCGATGTATTGGTTGATCGCGTCGGCGAGTGTCTTGCGTTTCCCGCGGGCCTTTTCGAGTCCGCCCGGGGCGCGAAGCTCTTTCTCACGCCGCTCCATCCAAGCTTTGGCGGTTGAGCGCCTGGGGAATTGGCGGGATTCTCTGTGCGTTGGTTCGCCCTTGCGTTTGATAATGATTTGGGCCTTATAGGCGGTGCGTCCGTCTGAAAGCTTGCGTTCTGCGATCGTACCCATATTGCCCCTTCGATCCTTGGTATGCCCTGAGTGTTGCGGTATGCCTTCGGGGCATAACATGGTTGGCAAATGATCAGAAAAGCAAGAAAATAACGGGCGAAAACTGGCGAAGGCGGTCAAGTAAAATCAAAGGTTTGCCGCCCAAGCTTCTGAATTATTGAGGTTTCTTGCCTCAAGCGTGGGCGATTTGTTACCGGATTGCGGGCCACGTTAAACAATCCCGCTAAAGAGGTCAGGACGTGAAGGACCCCCTTTCGCTTGGCCGATCGGGGGTTTTTTTGTGCGCTATAGGCGCGAGGAGACAGAAGATGAGCGACAACTGGAACAGCCGCACCAAGCTGGTTCATGGCGGCACCCGCCGCAGCCAGTACAACGAGGTGAGCGAGGCGATCTTCCTGACCCAGGGCTTTGTCTACGACAGCGCCGAGCAGGCCGAGGCGCGGTTCATCGAGACCGGCCCGGATGAATTCATCTATGCCCGTTACGGCAACCCGACCGTCGACATGTTCGAAAAGCGTATCGCGGCGCTGGAAGGGGCAGAGGATGCCTTTGCCACCGCCTCCGGCATGGCGGCTGTGAATGGCGCGCTGACCTCGCTGGTCAAGGCGGGCGACCACATCGTGTCGGCCAAGGCGCTGTTCGGCTCCTGCAACTATATCCTGGCGGATGTGCTGGGCCGCTTCGGGGTTGAGGTGACGTTCATCGACGGCACCGATCTGGAAGCCTGGCGGCAGGCGGTGCGCCCGGACACCAAGGCGGTGTTCTTTGAGAGCATGTCGAACCCGACGCTGGAGGTGATCGACATCGCGGGCGTGGCTGAGATCGCCCATGCCGCGGGCGCCACGGTGGTGGTGGACAACGTGTTCTCGACCCCGGTGTTTTCCAACGCGATCGAACAGGGCGCCGATGTGGTGATCTACTCCGCGACCAAGCACATCGACGGCCAGGGCCGGGCGCTGGGCGGTGTGGTGCTGGGCACCAAGGACTACATCCGCGGCACGCTGGAACCCTATATGAAGCACACCGGCGGCTCATTGAGCCCGTTCAATGCCTGGGTGATGCTGAAGGGGCTGGAAACACTGGCGCTGCGGGTGAATGCCCAGGCCGAAACCGCGCTGAAAATTGCCGAAGCCCTGAACGGCCATCCGGCACTGGCGCGAACCATCTATCCGGGGCTCAAGGACCATCCGCAAAACGCGCTGGTGCAGACCCAGCTGGGCGGCAAGGGCGGCACCGTTTTGTCGCTGGACCTGAAGGGCGGCAAGGCGGCGGCTTTCAAGTTCCTGAACGCCATGACCATCCCGGTGATCTCCAACAACCTGGGCGACGCCAAATCCATTGCCACCCACCCGGCCACCACCACCCACCAGCGCCTCAGCGACGACCTGAAGGTCGAGCTGGGCATCACACCCGGCCTGGTGCGCTTCTCGGTGGGGCTGGAAGACGCAGACGATCTGATTGCCGACCTGACAGCGGCGCTGGAGGCCGCGCAGGCTTGACCCCGTTACAGCCGGAAAAACATTTATTCATCTGGCTGAAAATATCCTCGGGGTGAATTGAGCCGGAGGCTCAAGAGGGGGCAGACAGCCCCCTCTTTTCTTTCAGCGGGGGCCGGCTCAGGAGGCGCGGCCGTAAAAGCCGATGTTTTCCTCATCGCTGAACCGCACGCCCGGGCGTTCGTAGAAGGTGAAGACGGCGATCACCCTGGTCTTGCCGCCTTTGACGGTGCCGACCCGGTGGGGTGAATTCTTGCCGCGGAAGATGTTCAGCGTGCCGGGCGCCAGGGTGATCGAGCGCATGTTGGGGTCTTCACCCTTCAGCAGCCGTTCGACGCCTGCGTAATTCGGATCGTCATCACTGCGCAGCTCGGGGCTGTAGATGAACTCGCCGCCTTCCTCAGGCGCTTGCAGCAGCATGGTGGTGGTGAATTCAGAACGGTCGAAATGCCAGTTCAGCGCCTGATCGGCTCCGTAGGACATGATGTTCAGCCGCGCCAGCGGGTCGTCCATGGTGTAAAGCGCGGGCTTGTCCATTGTGGCGGCGAGGAATTCGGCAAAGGGCGGCCAGTCGTACAGCCGAAGCACAGGCGAGTCCGGGAACTGGTCGGCACACAGGGTGAAGTTCGAGGTCTCCACCTTCTGCAGGGCCGGGTGGTCCGAGGCCAGCCCCTCGACGCGGTCCTTGAAATAGATGTTGTGCCAGCGCTTGTGGTGGAAGCTTTCGGTCTCGAACTTGCCTTTCAGCGCGTCGGCTGCGCCTTGGGCCACCTCCGGCTTCATCAGCCCCTCCAGGCTGAACATGCCGTCGGCGGCCAGCTCAGCACGGCAGCGGTCCACCAGCGCCTGCCATTCCGGGGTGCCGGGGCGGTCGAGCGGGTAACGGTCGAGATCAAGAATATCGTGCATGGGGTGGTCCTTGGATCTTGATGGTCTTTTGTAAAGCCTGCGCGCTGCGCGGACATCTGACCACTATAAAATATCTTGGCGAGCATAAGCATTTCTTGCACTGTGCCGCCATGAAGCTGCCGCCCCTGAACGCCCTGCGCGCCTTTGAATGCGCTGCCCGGACCGGGAGTTTTTCGGCTGCGGGGGCGGAGCTGGGGGTGAGCTCTGCTGCGGTGTCGATGCAGGTCAAGAACCTGGAGGACTGGCTGGCGCTGAAGCTGTTTGTCCGCCGCGCCAATCAGGTGCGGCTGACGGATGCGGGGCGGGATTACTACCAACGGGCGGCGGTATCGCTGGCGGAGATCGCCAGTTTCACCGAAGCGATGACCGAAGGCGCCAAAAGCCGCCCGCTGGTGATTTCTGCCACGCCTGCATTGGCGCAGCTGTGGCTGCCGGAGCGGCTGAAGCTGTTTGCGCAGGCGCGGCCTGACGTGACGGTGCGGCTTCGGATCGAGGATGACAGGATCGACCTGGAAGCCGAGGGTATTGATGCGCGGCTGGCCTATGGCGGCGAGCATCCGGAGCACCGGACGCAGGCACTGTTCAAGGACCGGCTGGTGCCGGTCGGAGCGGATCCGCAGGCCGATGTGCGCAGTGCGCCGCTGGTCGAGGTTGCCTGGGGCGAGACGATTTCCTCGGTGCCGGGCTGGCGGCAGTATTTTACGCAGCATGGGATTGAGCGCCCCAGCCTGGCGGCGGCGATCGGGCAGTCGGTTCCCTCTGTCGTGTCGCTGGTGCAGGCGGGGCTGGGCATTGCGCTGCTGCCGGAGCAGGTTGTGGGCGGCGAACTCCGCGCGGGCAGGCTGCACCGGCTGGAGGGGCCGGCGCTGGAGATGGCGCGGCCTTATGTGCTGGTCACTGCGCATTACAAGTCGCGTTCGCGGCGCTTGAGGGCGCTTGCAGAGGCGTTGGGGGTCCGATAAGGCGCCGGTTCTGCCGCAAATGGCGGATCCGTTTTGAAAATTGCCGCGTAACAGTATATGAGGGTGGCCTGCCGGACCTTATATGGGCCGTATCACTGGGGGAAACGCCGATGAACATTCATAACCGCGACGCTGCTGAGGCGCCGGACCGCGAGGCCGCTGCCGCCGCGCTGGATGTGTTGCGGGCCTGGGCCGGCATTGCGTCTGAGACCGAGATTGCCGAGCTGGACCCGGCTGTGGCACGGCTGCTGCCGGGCCGTGAGGTCGGGAATTATCCGGATCTGTCGCGGATTTACCCCGAGGATTTCAAGTCGGACGAGCCTTATCGCGCGACGCTGCCCGACCTGCAGAACGGGCCTACCAGCCTGATCCGCGGCGCCAAGGAGCAGATTCAGCATGTGGGGATCTCCAACTTCCGCCTGCCGATCCGGTTCCACACCCGCGATGATGGCGATCTGACGCTGGAAACCAGCGTGACCGGCACCGTCAGCCTGGACGCCGGCAAGAAGGGCATCAACATGTCCCGGATCATGCGCACCTTCTACAAGCACGCGGAGCGGACCTTCAGTTTCGAGGTGATGGCGAACGCGCTGGATGATTACCTGAGCGATCTGGACAGCCCGGATGCGCGCATCCAGATGCGGTTCTCCTTCCCGGCGCGGGTCAAGAGCCTGCGCTCCGGCCTGAGCGGTTACCAGTATTACGATTTTGCGCTGGAGCTGGTGGACCATGACGGGGTGCGTGAGAAGATCATGCACCTGGACTATGTCTATTCCTCGACCTGCCCGTGTTCGCTGGAGCTGTCAGAGCACGCCCGCCAGGCGCGCGGCCAGCTGGCGACGCCGCATTCGCAGCGCTCTGTCGCGCGGATTTCGGTGCAGTCTGTGCCGGGCAGCCAGTGCCTGTGGTTCGAGGACCTGATCGAGCTGTGCCGCAAGGCGGTGCCGACCGAGACCCAGGTGATGGTCAAGCGCGAGGACGAGCAGGCGTTTGCCGAGCTGAACGCCGCCAATCCGATCTTTGTCGAGGATGCGGCGCGGCTGTTTTGCGAGGCGCTGCAGGGGGATGCCCGGATCGGCGATTTCCGGGTGGTGGCCAGCCACCAGGAAAGCCTGCACAGCCATGACGCGGTCAGCGTGCTGACCCAAGGACCGCTGTTCAAGGCGATGAGCCTGGACCCGAAACTGTTCTCGACCCTGATCCATCACGGCTGAGACACGCGCGCGCCTGCCTGATTTGCAGGCAGGTTTCCGCCTGAAACGAGCCTGCTCTGCGGCATTTTCTGCGTTGCCGCAATTTTTACGCCGCTGCGCAGAAACGCATGTTAGCCTGATCTGCGAATCCCCCGGTTATCCTGCCGGGGGCAGGGGAGCTTGTGCGCAGGTGTCTGCAATTGACGGCCCGAATTCTGCTGGACCCGGCCCGGTGCGCATCCGGCGTCCGCTCCCCGATATCCTTGCCCGGACATCTCAATGCAGCCCCGGCGCAAGGCCAGTGCAGGACTTGAGGAGTACCAGATGACGAGCTTTCACCACTTTGCCGGTTTCACGGCCCGGGCGCATGAATGGGCGGGGTTTGCGGCCGGCATACAGCTGAAGCTGTGGCGCCAGGCGGCAGAGGCGGCGTTGCAGACCCCCTTTGAGCAGATGCGGATGGCGCATTCGATGCTTGAGGCGCAACGGCGGCTGATGGGCGCAAACCCGGCCGCGGCGGAGACCGTGCCGGAAGGCCAAGCTGACGCCGGAGCGGAGGCGGAAACGGCCCCGCTAGCGGCAGCCGGAACGGAAGCCGTGGCGGACGCGGACGCAAAGGCGCAGCCCGGCAAGAAGCCGGCTGCCAAGACGGCCCGGAAGGCGGCAGCCAAAAAGCCGGCGGCCCGCAAGGCTGCAACCCGGAAGCCTGCAACCCGCAAGCCTGCCGCGCGAAAGGCCCCGGCCCGTGCGGCGGCGGCAGATACGGCGGCCAAGCCGGAGCAGGCCAAGACTGCCGCGGCACAGCCAGCCAAAGACGCCGCCGGCAATCAGGCCGCCAAGCAAGGCGGGGCGGCTGCCGGACCCGGGATGAAAGAGGCACCCGCGGTGTTCCGCACCTCCGCATCCCGCAAGAGCGCGCCGGAACAGCCGGCCAAGGCGGCAGAGAAACCCGCAGCCAAGGCCGAAGCGCCAAAGGCCGCAGCGCCGGACGCCAAGGCTGCTGCGTTGAAGGCACCCGAGACCAAGGCCGCGGCGCCTCAGGCAAAGAAACCTGAAGCAAAGGCACCGGAAGCAAAGGCGCCTGAGGCAAAGGCTCCTGAGGCAAGGGCGCCTGAGGCAAAAGCCGCGGGAGCTAAGCCGCCTGAGGTGAAAGCACCAGCCAAGGCGGAGGCAGCCCAGTCCGGCTCTGCCAAGCGGCCGCGCAAGCCGTCTTCGCCGCCGCAGATGCCGCAGCGCAACGCTGCTGGCACCAGAGGCAGCGGCGAATAGCGCCGCACACTTGACACTTACCGCGCGGGGGGCCAACGCTGCGCCGCATGTTGGATCTCCGCCCGGTTGGATATGTCATCGGCCTGCTGGTCGTCATCTTGGGAGCCATGATGGTGTTCCCGCTGCTGGTCGATCTGCTGGACGGCCGCGGCGAGTGGCATGTTTTTCTGGAAAGCGCGGTGTTCACCATTCTGGTCGGCGGGCTGATGGCGCTGAGCTGTGCCAACGGGGTGAAGGAGGGGCTGAGCATCCGCCAGACCTTCCTTCTGACCACGATGGTCTGGCTTGCGCTGCCGCTGTTCGGTGCGGTGCCGCTGATGCTGGGGGCCACCGAGCTGCGTTTTGTCGATGCTTTTTTCGAGGCGATGTCGGGGCTGACCACAACCGGCTCGACGGTGATCTCGGGACTTGATGATCTGCCGCGCGGATTGCTGCTGTGGCGTGGCATCCTGCAATGGGTCGGCGGGATCGGCATCATTGTTGTGGCGATGGTGTTCCTGCCCGAGCTTCGGGTCGGGGGGATGCAGATCTTTAAATCGGAAAGCTTTGACACCTTTGGGAAAATCCTGCCGCGCGCGCAGGCGATCGCCAAGCAGATTTCGCTGATCTACGTGTCGCTGACGATGGCCTGCATGCTGGTTTACATGGTGATGGGCATGGGGCCGTTTGATGCGCTGGTGCATTCGATGACCACCATCGCGACCGGCGGCTTTGCCAATTACGATGCGTCCTTCGGGGCCTTTGCCGGGCCGGTGGAATATGCCGCCTCTGTCTTTATGATCCTGGCGGCGCTGCCCTTCGTGCGCTATGTGCAGCTGATCAACGGCCACGGCACCCCGATGCTGCGCGACAGCCAGATCCGGGGCTTCATGATGACGCTGGGGCTGCTGGTCGCGATTGCCGCAGGCGTGCTGTACTACGCGCGCCCGCATGGCGGCGAGGAGGCGCTGCGCTCGGCCCTGTTCAATATCACCTCGATCATGTCGGGCACCGGTTATGCCAGCGCCGATTACATGCAATGGGGCAGCTTTCTGGTGATGATCTTCTTTTTCACCGGGCTGATCGGCGGCTGCGCGGGCTCGACCGCCTGTTCAGTCAAGATCTTCCGCTACCAGCTGTTGTTTGCCTCGATACGCAATCAGATCCAGCGCATCCGCTCGCCGCACGGGGTGTTCATCACCCGTTATGAGGGGCGTCCCGTGAACGCTGAGGTGCTGAGCTCGGTGATCTCCTTTTTCATGTTCTTTGTGGTTACATTGGGGGTGGTTGCCTGGGCGCTGGCGCTGACGGGGCTGGACTTTGTCACCGCAGTCTCGGGCGCGGCCACTGCAGTGGCCAACATCGGCCCCGGGCTGGGCGATACAATCGGGCCGGCCGGCAATTTTTCCACTCTCAACGATCCGGCGAAATGGATCCTGAGCGCGGCAATGCTGATCGGGCGGCTGGAACTGATGGCGGTCTACGCCATTCTGACGGTGCGGTTCTGGCGCGGCTGACAGCGCGCGGATTGGCAGAAATTGCGCAAACCGCCTGTTGTGGCGCTTTGCCGCGCCGCAGGGGCTGGCGGAACCGCAGCTTCCTTGCCGGATGGGGCTGCGCGCTCTTGCCCTTACAGGGCCGCTCGCATATGAGGCACGGGACCGAAACCCGCAAGCGCAGGGAGACCCGTTCCATATGCCCGTACTTGTGATGAAATTCGGCGGCACATCTGTCGCCAACCTGGACCGCATCCGCCGCGCCGCCAAGCGTGTCGGCGTTGAAGTGGCCAAGGGCTATGACGTGATCGTCATCGTCTCTGCCATGTCCGGTAAGACCAACGAGCTGGTGGGCTGGGTCGATGAGACCTCGCCGCTGTACGATGCGCGGGAATATGACGCCGTGGTGTCCTCGGGCGAGAACGTGACCGCCGGCCTGATGGCGCTGACGCTGCAGGAGATGGATGTCCCGGCGCGCAGCTGGCAGGGCTGGCAGGTGCCGCTCAAGACCAATTCGGCGCACAGCCAGGCCCGGATCGAGGAGATTCCGCCGGAAAACATCCGTGCCAAGTTTGCCGAGGGCATGAAAGTGGCGGTTGTGGCCGGTTTCCAGGGCATCAGCCCCGAGGGCCGTATCACCACCCTGGGCCGCGGCGGTTCGGACACGACCGCAGTGGCGTTTGCCGCCGCGTTCGAGGCGGAGCGCTGCGACATCTACACCGACGTGGACGGCGTCTATACCACCGATCCGCGGATTTGCGACAAGGCGCGCAAGCTGGACAAGATCGCCTTTGAAGAAATGCTGGAGCTGGCCTCGCTGGGGGCCAAGGTGCTGCAAACCCGCTCGGTCGAACTGGCAATGCGCTATAAGGTGAAGCTGCGCGTTCTGTCGAGCTTTGAGGAACAGTCCGACGAGGCCGGAACCCTGGTCTGCGACGAGGAGGAAATCATGGAATCCAATGTTGTGGCCGGTGTGGCCTATTCCCGTGACGAAGCCAAGCTGACCGTGCAGTCGGTGGCCGACCGCCCTGGCATCGCGGCCACCATCTTTACAACGCTGAGCGACGCGGGCGTGAATGTGGACATGATCGTGCAGGACATCTCCGAAGAGGGCCGCACCGACATGACCTTCTCCTGCCCGACCGATCAGGTTGCCCGCGCCGAACAGGCGCTGCTGGCGATCAAGGAAAAGGGCGAGCTGAACTATGCCGAGCTGCTGGCCGACAGGGATGTGGCCAAGGTGTCGGTGGTCGGCATCGGCATGCGCTCGCAGTCGGGCGTGGCGGCCAAGATGTTCAAGGTGCTGTCGGATGAGGGCATCAACATCAAGGTGATCACCACCTCGGAAATCAAGATCTCGGTGCTGATCGACCGCAAGTACATGGAGCTGGCGGTGCAGGCGCTGCACGACGCGTTTGAGCTGCAGAAAGCCGGCTGAGCGCTGATCTGATAAAGAGATCCGGTAAATTGCAAGGGCGCCCTTCCGGCGCCTTTGTTGTGTCTGGGCCGCGCTGTGCGGTATTTTGCGCAACGCCGGAGCGGGCTGCGCTGAATACGGGCAATGCAGTAAAAACACTTGGACTTTTCATCCTGGGGTGGGACAAGTGGGTGGAGGAGAGAGCGCTGGCGTACTACTCTGGGCGGTATCCGTTCCGGGAGAGCAATCTGGGCGGCAGCGTGCGGGGAAACGACCTCGGGAGAGGGTGAGAATGGCCGATAGTACGGAATCCGAAAGCAGGAAGCTTCTGGGCCGCTTGCGCGAGGCGATGGCGAGTGATGATGCCGGTCAGGCGCGGCTCGACAAGATCACCCATCTGATCGCCGACAGCATGGGCACAGAGGTGTGCTCAGTCTATCTGTTCCGCGATGATGAGACGCTGGAGTTGTGCGCGACTCAAGGCCTGAACATCGAATCGGTGCACCAGACCCGGATGCGCATCGGCGAGGGCCTGGTGGGCCGGGTGGCGCGGTTTGGCAAAGTGGTGAACACGCCGGATGCGCCCAATGCCAAAGGCTTCCGCTACATGCCGGAAACCGGGGAGGAGCGGTACTCGTCCTTCCTGGGGGTGCCGATCCAGCGCCTGGGCGAGATGCTGGGCGTGCTGGTGGTGCAGTCCAAGGAGGCGCGCGAGTTTTCCTCGGACGCGGTTTACGCACTGGAAGTGGTGGCAATGGTGATCGCCGAGATGACCGAGCTGGGCGCCTTTGTTGGCGAGGGCGCGGCGCTGTCTCCGCTGCACCAGCAGGCGGTGCTGATTCACGGCACCTCGGCCCAGGAGGGCGCGGCGGAAGGCAATGTCTGGCTGCACGAGCCGCGGGTGATTGTCACTAATCCGATTGCCGATGATCCGCAGCGCGAGCTGGAGCGGCTGAACGGCGCGGTGGAGGAACTGCGGGTCGGTGTCGACAAGATGCTGGAAGTCTCCCGCAATGGCGACAAGGAGCAGCTGCAGGTCCTTGAGGCCTATAGGATGTTCGCCAATTCCAAAGGCTGGATGCGGCGCATGGAAGAGGACATCGCCCGCGGCCTGAGCGCTGAGGCGGCGGTGGAGAAGGAGCAGTCCCAGGCCCGCGCCCGGATGAGTCAGGTGCAGGACGCATACCTGCGCGAACGGCTGAGCGATCTGGACGACCTGTCGAACCGGCTGCTGCGCATTCTGACCGGCCAGGGCGCCGATACAGGCGCTGAATTGCCGGAGAACCCGATCCTCATTGCCCGCAACATCGGCCCGGGCGATCTGCTGGAATACGGCCGGTCCTTGCGGGGGATCGTGCTGGAGGAAGGCTCCGTCGGCTCGCACGCGGCCATTGTTGCGCGGGCGCTGGCAATTCCGCTGGTGGTGAATGCCAAGCGCGTCACCACCGAGGCGCTGAATGGCGACCACATCATGGTGGACGGCGATCAGGGCGTGGTGCATCTGCGCCCCGACGAAACCGTCGTCGGCGCCTTCCGCGACAAGATCGCGATGCATACCCAGGCGCAGGAGCGCTATGCCTCGATCCGCAACAAGTCCGCGGTGACAACCGACGGGCAGCGCATAAACATGATGATGAACGCGGGCCTGATGGCTGACCTGCCGTCGCTGGACGGCTCTGGCGCCGAAGGGGTGGGGCTGTTCCGCACCGAACTGCAGTTCCTGGTGCGCAACCAGATGCCGAAGCGTTCGGAGCTGGTGGCCTTGTACAAACGGGTTCTGGACGCGGCCCACGGCAAGCCGGTGGTGTTCCGCACGCTGGACATCGGCTCCGACAAGGTGCTGCCTTACATGAAGCCCACGGATGAGCCGAACCCGGCGCTGGGCTGGCGGGCGATCCGGGTCGGGCTGGACAAGCCCGGGGTGATGCGGATGCAGCTGCAAGCGCTGCTGCGCGCCGCCGAGGGGCGGCCGCTGTCGGTCATGTTCCCCTTTGTGGCGCAGTTCGAGGAATACCGCGCCGCCAAGGCCGAGGTAGAAAAGACAATCGAGCGCGAGCGTATTCTGGGCCACGTGCTGCCATCCGATCTGGAGGTGGGCGCGATGCTGGAGACGCCGTCGCTGGCCTATGCGCCGCAGAAGTTCTTTGACGAGGTGGCGTTCATCTCGATCGGCGGCAACGACCTGAAGCAGTTCTTCTTTGCGGCTGACCGCGAGAACGAGCGGGTGCGCCGCCGCTATGACACGCTGAATGTCAGCTTCCTGAGCTTTATCGAGCGGATTGTCGAACGCTGCGCGATCTCCGGCACGCCGCTCAGCTTCTGCGGGGAGGATGCAGGGCGGCCGGTCGAGGCGGTGTGCCTGGCCGCGATGGGCATCCGCACGCTGTCGATGCGCCCGGCCTCGATCGGGCCGGTGAAATCGCTGCTGCTGCGGGTGGATCTGGGTGAGCTGCGCAAGATCATCTCGGATGCGCGCCACCGCGGCGACCAGGCGGTGCGCCCGGCGGTGATGGAGTACCTGCGGGGGCTGTAATCCGCGGCAGCCCGTGCCGCGGCGGCCTGCTCCGTAGCCCCGCCCAGGGCGGGGCTGGGGTGCATTTGCCACGTCTGAGGCGGTGCCGGGTCCGTGCCGTGAGCCTTTCTCGCGGCCATTTGTTTCAAGCTTAAAACTTTAGGCTTGAAGTTTTTCCGGACCCGCTTATCCTGATCCGCGGATATTGTGCTGAGCGGGAGTGGATGGTCATGAAAGTCGTCTGTCTGGGGGGAGGGCCTGCCGGCCTCTACTTTGCGATCTCTATGAAGCTGCGCCAGCCGGAGGCGCAGGTCACGGTGATTGAACGCAACAAGGCGGATGACACCTTCGGCTGGGGTGTAGTGCTGTCGGATGACGCGCTGGAGAACCTGACCGAGAACGACCCTCAAAGCGCGGCGGCGATCCGGGAAAACTTTGCCTATTGGGACGACATCGCAGTTGTCCATAACGGGACCCGCACGGTGTCGGGCGGCCACGGTTTTGCCGGGATCGGGCGCAAGCAGATGCTGCTGCTGTTGCAGGACCGGGCGCGGGAGCTGGGCGTCGACCTGCAGTTTGAAACCGCCGCGAAAACCGCTGCCGAGTATCAGAAAGAATACGATCTGGTGGTGGGCTGCGACGGGCTGAATTCCAGTGTCCGCAATGAGTTCGCAGAGCACTTTAAACCGGAAATCGACGTCCGCCCCTGCAAGTTCATCTGGCTGGGCACCCATCAGAAATTCGATGATGCCTTCACCTTTGTGTTCGAGAAGACCAAGCACGGCTGGATGTGGATTCACGCCTATCAGTTCGACGCCGACACCGCTACGGTGATTGTTGAATGCTCTGCCGAGACCTGGGAGGCCTGGGGCTTTGAGGGGATGAGCAAGGACGAAATCATCCGCACCTGCGAGGAGATCTTTGCCGATCATCTGGACGGGCACGCGCTGATGTCCAACGCTGCGCATCTGCGCGGGGCAGCGGTGTGGATCAACTTTCCGCGGGTGCTGTGCGAGAAGTGGTATCACGAGAATGTGGTGCTTTTGGGCGATGCCTCCGCCACTGCGCATTTTTCCATCGGGTCGGGGTCGCGGCTGGCCTTTGACAGCGCAATTGCGCTGGCGGAGCTGGTCAGCACCGAGCC
The DNA here is from genome assembly GCF_000473325.1 of Leisingera caerulea DSM 24564. Lineage (NCBI taxonomy): Bacteria > Pseudomonadati > Pseudomonadota > Alphaproteobacteria > Rhodobacterales > Roseobacteraceae > Leisingera > Leisingera caerulea. The sequence goes on along the minus strand of NZ_KI421514.1, from coordinate 418,566 downwards.
GACGCTTGAGCGCGCGTTTGAGCGTTATCAGGAGGAGCGGCGGCTGGATGTGCTGCGGCTGCAGTCGGCGGCGCGCAACTCGCTGGAGTGGTTCGAGGAAGTCGAGCGCTATCTGGACATGGATCCGGTGCAGTTCAATTACTCGCTGCTGACCCGCTCGCAGCGGATTTCCCATGAAAACCTGCGCCTGCGCGATGCGGAGTGGCTGGAAAGCGCCGAGAAGTGGTTTCAGGATAAGGCAGGCGCGCCTGCCGATGCACCTGTGCGGCCGCCGATGTTTGCGCCCTATGCCTTGCGCGGGATGGAGCTGAAGAACCGCGTCGTGGTGTCGCCGATGGCGCAGTACAAGGCGGTGGATGGCAGCCCGACGGACTGGCACCTGATCCATTACGGCGAGCGCGCCAAGGGCGGGGCAGGGCTGGTTTACACCGAGATGACCTGTGTGTCGGCGGAGGGGCGGATCACGCCCGGGTGCCCAGGGCTCTACGCGCCGGAGCATGAGGCGGCGTGGAAGCGGCTGACGGATTTCGTCCACGCTGAGACCAGTGCGAAAATCTGCTGCCAGATCGGCCATTCGGGCCGCAAGGGCTCAACCCAGCTGGGCTGGGAGGAAATGGATGCGCCGCTGCCGGAAGGGAACTGGGAAACGGTTTCGGCCTCGGCGATCCCGTGGTCGGACAACAACCCGGCACCGCGGGAAATCTCACGCGCGGAAATGGATGCGATCAAAGCGGAATTCGTGGCCGCCGCGCAAATGGCAGAGCGCGCCGGGTTTGACATGATCGAACTTCATGCGGCGCATGGCTATCTGATTTCGTCCTTTATCTCGCCTAAATCGAACATCCGGGAGGATGAGTACGGCGGCTCCCTCGAAAACCGCCTGCGCTACCCGCTGGAGGTGTTCCAGGCGATGCGCGCAGTCTGGCCGGACGACAAACCGATGTCGGTGCGTATCTCCGCCAACGACTGGGTCGGCGACGAGGGTGTGACGCCGGAGGAGGCGGTGGAGATCGCCAAGGCTTTCACCGCGGCGGGTGCCGATATCATTGACGTCTCTGCCGGGCAGACCTCGACCGATGCGCAGCCGGTTTATGGCCGGATGTTCCAGACGCCGTTCTCCGACCGCATCCGCAACGAGGCCGGGATTGCCACCATGGCGGTGGGCAACATCTATGAGGCGGATCATGCCAACTCGATCCTGATGGCGGGGCGGGCGGATCTGGTCTGCGTCGGCCGGCCGCATCTGGCAGATCCCTATTGGAGCCTGCACGAGGCGGCGCGGATCGGTGACCGGCATGGCGACTGGCCGCTGCCTTATCACGCGGGCCGCGATCAGCTGTGGCGGCTGGCCGACCGCGAGGCGGAGGTGATCCGGGCATGAGCGTGGCGGGCAAACATGCGGTGATTTCCGGCGGCGGCTCCGGCGTCGGCGCCGAGCTTGCCGCGCGGTTTGCCGCAGGCGGCGCCAGGGTCACCATCCTGGGCCGCCGCATGGAGCCGTTGCAAGAGGTGGCGGACCGCACGGGCGCCTTTCCGTCCGTATGCGACGTGACGGACCGGGCGGCGCTGGATGACGCCTTGGCCAAGGCGGCTGAGGCTAACGGGCCGGTCAGCATCGCGCTGGCCAATGCCGGTGCTGCGCCCTCCAAACCCTTTGAGCGGATGACCACCGGGGATTTCGAGGCGGCGCTGTCGGTCAATCTGACCGGTGTTTTCAATCTGTGGCAGGGCTGTCTGCCGGGCATGAAAGACCAGGGCTGGGGGCGGTTGATTGCCGTGGCCTCCACCGCGGGGCTGAAGGGCTATCCTTATGTTTCCGGCTATTGCGCTGCCAAGCACGGCGTTGTCGGCCTGACCCGGGCGCTGGCGGTGGAATTGGCGAAATCCGGGGTGACGGTGAATGCGATCTGCCCGGGTTTCATCGAAACACCGCTGCTGCAAAGATCGCTGGACAACATCGTGGCCAAGACCGGTATGACGGCGGAGCAGGCGGCCAAATCCCTGCGCCGGGGCAACCCGCAGGACCGGTTTATCCAGCCGGAAGAAGTGGCGGAGGCAGCGCTGTGGCTGGCCAGCGAGGGCGCGGGATCGGTCAACGGCAGCGCGCTGCCGATTTCGGGAGGGGAGATTTGAGCACAACTTCGAAAGACCGGCTGCGGCTGTGGCTGAAGGTGCTGAAAGCCACCAAGGCGGTGGAGAGCGAAGTGCGGGAAAACCTGCGGCGCGATTTCTCTACCACGCTGCCGCGGTTCGACGTGATGGCGGCGCTGATGCAGCACGATAAGGGCCTGAAGATGAGCGAACTGTCGGGGGTCCTGAAAGTCTCAAACGGCAATGTGACAGGGATCGTCGAGCGGCTGGTCGAAGACGGCCATGTGCTGCGCGAGAAGGTCGAAGGCGACCGGCGCGCCAACCTGGTGCGGCTGACCCCGGCGGGCAAGGCGGAGTTTGCCCGGCAGGCGGACGCGCATGAGGGCTGGATCAACGCGGCCTTTGACGGGCTGACCGCGGATGAGGCGCAGAGAATAACAGAAAGCCTGGACGCGGTGGCCCGGCGTCTGGAAAACGGAGGCAAGGCGAGATGCTGAACACGGACCCGAAACACTTCCTGTGCCGGATCGAAGACGGTGTCGCCACCGTCTCATTGGACCGGCCGGAGCGGAAGAACCCGCTGACCTTCGACAGCTACGCCGAGCTGCGCGACTGGTTCCGGGATCTGCATTACGACGATACCGTTAAGGCGGTGGTCTTTGCCTCCAACGGCGGCAACTTCTGCTCTGGCGGTGATGTGCATGACATTATCGGGCCGCTGACCAAGATGAGCATGAAGGAGCTTTTGGCCTTCACCCGGATGACCGGCGATCTGGTCAAGGCGATGGTGAACTGCGGCAAGCCGGTGATTGCGGCGATTGACGGGATCTGCGTGGGTGCGGGGGCAATTATCGCCATGGCCTCCGACATCCGGATCGCGACGCCGGAGGCGAAGACCGCGTTCCTGTTCACCCGGGTAGGGCTGGCGGGCTGCGATATGGGCGCCTGTGCAATCCTGCCGCGCATTATCGGCCAGGGCCGGGCGGCGGAGCTGCTGTATACCGGGCGGTCGATGAGCGCCGAGGAGGGTCACGCCTGGGGCTTTCACAACAAGCTGGTTGCGGCGGACGCGCTGGCGGGCGAGGCGCAGAGCTGGGCGGAGCGGATCGCGGCGGGGCCGAACTTTGGTCACATGATGACCAAGACCATGCTGGCGCAGGAATGGTCGATGTCGATCGAACAGGCGATTGAAGCGGAGGCTCAAGCGCAGGCGATCTGCATGCAGACGGCGGATTTCGAGCGCGCCTATCATGCCTTTGTGAAGAAGGAAAAGCCGCTGTTCGAGGGCGACTGAGCCGTGAAAACGCCGGAGCCCGCGCCGGAGGAGGGTGCGGGAGCCTCCGGCGGGGATAATTAGGGCCAGATGAAGGAGCGGATCCGTTCTCTGGCCGGGGAGGAGTGAAGATGGCAGACAAGTCGTTTTTGGAATGGCCGTTTTTTGAGGACCGCCACCGCGCCTTGGCGGCAGAGCTGGACAACTGGGCCGGGGCGAATCTGGGCGGGATTGATCATTCCGATACCGACGCCGCTTGCCGGGCTTTGGTTGCGGCCCTGGGCGAGGCGGGCTGGACACGGCATTCAGGCGCCGAAGCGGGGGAGACCTTGGACGTTCGCACCCTGTGCCTGATCCGCGAGACGCTGGCGCGCCATGACGGGCTGGCCGATTTTGCCTTTGCCATGCAGGGGCTGGGCACCGGCGCGATCTCGCTGTTCGGCACCCCGGAGCAGCAGGCGGAATGGCTGCCGCTGACGCGGGCAGGCAAGGCGATTTCGGCCTTTGCCCTGACCGAGCCGCAGTCAGGGTCGGATGTGGCGAACTCCACCATGTCCGCCACGCTGGATGGCGACCATTATGTGCTGAATGGCGAGAAGACCTGGATTTCCAACGGCGGGATTGCCGATGTTTACACGCTGTTTGCCCGCACCGGCGAGGCGCCGGGCGCCAGGGGGCTGTCGGCGTTTGTCGTGCCCGCAGGCCTGCCGGGTTTTGAAGTTGTTGAGCGCCAGCAGGTGATCGCGCCGCACCCGCTGGCGACGCTGCGGTTCACCGGCTGCCGCATCCCGAAATCGGCGCTGCTGGGGCAGCCGGGGCAGGGCTTCAAAATCGCGATGTCGGTGCTGGACGTGTTCCGCTCCACCGTGGCCGCCGCCGCCTTGGGCTTTGCCCGCCGGGCGCTGGACGAGGCGCTGCAGCGGGTGAGCGAGCGCACGGTGCAAGGGGCGCCGCTGTTCGAGTTGCAAATGGTGCAGGGCCATATCGCCGACATGGCGCTGGATGTGGATGCCAGCGCGCTGCTGGTCTACCGCGCCGCTTGGGCCAAGGATTCCGGTGCCGCGCGGGTCACGCGGGAAGCTGCGATGGCCAAGCTATTCTCCACCGATCAGGCGCAGCAGGTCATCGACAAGGCGGTGCAGCTGCACGGCGGTGATGGTGTGCGCCGGGGCCAGAAGGTGGAGGAGCTTTACCGCGATATCCGGGCCTTGCGGATTTACGAGGGGGCCTCGGACGTGCAGCGGGTGGTGATCGCGCGCCAGGCGCTGGGTGCCTTTCAGGGAGGGAATTGAGATGCTGGGACCAACCGCCCATGTGGACACATTCGCCCGGGATAACCTGCCGCCCATCGACCAGTGGCCGGAGTTCCTGCTGGAGGGCTTCGACTATCCAGAATACCTGAATGCGGCGGTCGAGCTGACCGATGCGATGGTGGAGAAGGGCTTTGGCGACCGCACCGCGCTGATCGGTAACGGCCGGTACCGCACCTACAAGGAACTGGCCGACTGGACCAACCGGCTGGCGCATGTGCTGACCGAGGACCTGGGCGTGAAGCCCGGCAACCGGGTGCTCATCCGCTCGGCCAACAACCCGGCGATGGTGGCCTGCTGGCTGGCGGCGACCAAGGCGGGCGCGGTGGTTGTCAACACCATGCCGCTGCTGCGGAAGGGCGAGCTGGCCAAGATCGTCGACAAGGCCGAGGTCTCCCACGCGCTGTGCGACACCCGTCTGAAGGATGAGCTGGTGGCCTGCGCCAAGGAGTCGAAGTTCCTGAAAACGGTTGTCGGGTTTGACGGCACCTCCAACCACGATGCGGAACTGGACCGGCTGGCGCTGGAGAGGCCGGTGACCTATGAGGCGGTGAGAACCGGCCGGGATGACGTAGCGCTGCTGGGCTTCACCTCCGGCACCACAGGGTCGCCCAAGGCAACGATGCATTTCCACCGCGACCTGCTGATCATCGCCGATGGCTATGCCCGCGAAGTGCTGGATGTGCAGCCGGAGGACGTGTTTGTCGGCTCACCGCCCCTGGCCTTCACATTCGGCCTGGGCGGGCTGGCGATCTTCCCCCTGCGGTTCGGCGCGGCGGCGACGCTTCTGGAGAATGCCTCGCCGCCGAACCTGATCGAGATCATCGAGAAATACAAGGCAACGGTCTGCTTTACCGCGCCGACCGCCTACCGGGTGATGCTGCGGGCGATGGAGGAGGGGGCGGATCTGTCCTCGCTGCGGGCGGCGGTTTCGGCGGGCGAAACCTTGCCCGCGCCGGTCTATCAGGAGTGGATGGAGAAAACCGGCAAGCCGATGCTGGACGGGATCGGCGCAACCGAACTGCTGCATATCTTCATCACCAACCGCTTCAGCGACCACCGGCCCGCCTGCACCGGCAAACCGGTGGGCGGCTACCGGGTAAGGGTGCTGGACGCAGACGGCAACGAAGCCCCGCGCGGCGAGGCCGGGCGGCTGGCGGTGAAGGGCCCGACCGGCTGCCGCTATCTGGCGGATGACCGGCAGGGGGATTACGTGGTGAACGGCTGGAACATCACCGGTGACAGCTTCATCCAGGACGCGGACGGCTATTTGCGCTTCGCTGCCCGCAACGACGACATGATCGTCTCTTCCGGCTACAACATCGCCGGCCCTGAGGTGGAGGCAGCGCTCTTGGCGCATGCGGCGGTGGCGGAATGCGCCGTGGTCGGTGCCCCGGACGAGGCCCGCGGCGAGATCGTGCAGGCGCATGTGGTGCTGGCCGCAGGGCATGTGCCGTCGGAGGATCTGGTCAAGCAGTTGCAGGACCACGTGAAGGCGGAGATCGCGCCATACAAATATCCGCGTTCGGTGGTGTTCACAGAAGCGCTGCCTAAGACGGAGACGGGCAAGATCCAGCGGTTCCGGCTGAAAGGGTAGTTGTAGAGGGCATCTTCATCAGAGCGCTCTTGGCGGCCGCCGTGCCGCCGGGGTGTTCGGTGCGGCGCAAAACGCGTGCGGCCTGTGTGGCGGCAGCGCTTGCGGAACTCACGGATGTTAGTGAACGAGTGTGGAGGCGAGTACCGGAATCGAACCGGTGTACACGGATTTGCAATCCGCTGCGTCACCACTCCGCCAACTCGCCATCCGTGGTGTAAGGCGTGATTAATCACATGCCCGGCGCCGGTGCAAGAGGCGTTTTGTCCTTGCCCCGGCCTAAAATTGTTTTTCTTTCCTGTTGGGTAGAATCCCGCCGGGCCCGAGTTGCGTCAGGGTTCGCGGTCTGAGGCCGCGCTGCGGATGGCCTTGGCGATCAGCCCGGGGACACCCGGCAGCGCGCCTGTGACCGGCAGCACGGGGCCGCCGAACTGCGCTGTCTCCAGCGCTTCGGGAATGTCTTCTTTCACGTGGTCGCCGGCCTGGGCGAAGAACGGCAGGCAGAGGGCGCGGGCGGGCAGGGAAGCCGCCGCGGTTTCAACACGCGGGTCCTGTTCGACGTAGCCGGGGGTGACCGTGCAGCCGGGCAGCATCGGGCGCAGTCTGGCGGCAAAGGCTTCGGCGGCCTCGGCTGCCTTAAGTCCGCGGGCAGAGCCGTGGGCGGCCAGCAGCAGGTGGAGGCCGCCTAGATCCCACCCTTGTGCCAGTGCTGCCTGCTGAATCGCCCGGGCCGCCAGCGGCGGCAAGGCGGCATCAAGGCCGAAGGGCGCCACGATATGGCACTTGATCCCTTTCAGGCGCTCCGGCAGCACCCTGGCCGTGAAATAGCCCTGGGACATGAAAAACGGGTAGACCACGGCGCCGTCCTCCGTCATTTCCTCCAGCCGCCCTGGCGTTGCGAGCGTGGCGGAACGCACATCCCACTCCGGCAGGTATGCGGCAACATCCGCTGCGAGTTTTGCCAGTTCCGCTTCGGCCGGCGCGGGCGCGGAGGGCTGTCCGTGGGCGGTGATGATGGCGGTTCGCGGGCTTTGGGTCACAGCGTGCGTCCGGATTGTTGAGGGGCTGCCGGGCAGCGGATTATCCTGTTATTTGGGGGTCTTGGGGGGCGTTCCGCAAGGGCTGCAGATAATTTTCCGGCCGCCCCAGGAGAAAGCAATTCAAGGTGGTTGACCTTCCCCGGCGCTTCACCTAAATCAGCAGATGTCCTGAGCGGGTATGGTGAAATGGTATCATAAGAGCCTTCCAAGCTTAAGGTGCGGGTTCGATTCCCGCTACCCGCTCCAGACCTTTCCCGCACCGCCTGCCGCAGCGCCGCGCTGATCCGCTGATACAGTGTGACGCGGGCTGGCGCCATTCTCATACACAGTTTGAAACTGCTCTGCGCTTGACGCGCGGGGCCTGCGGGGCCATGAACCTTGGCAAATGCGCGGGTTTTGGGCCCGCAAGACCAAAAGTGCAGAAGGATCCGGAATGGCGCGGAGACAAGCGGCCCCGAACGCGGAACAGGAGCGGGAGAAGTCCCGGAAAATTGGCGTGCTCTCGGCGCTGTGGCCGTTTATGCGCCCTTACCGGCGGCTGATGTTTGCAGCCACCTGCGCGCTGGTGCTGACGGCGGCGCTGTCGCTGACGCTGCCCTTGGCGGTGCGCCGGGTGGTGGACAATTTCCGGGTCTCCGATTCCGAGCTGCTGAACCTCTATTTCGGTGCTGCGCTGGGGATTGCAGCGCTGCTGGCTGTTGGCACCGGGGTGCGGTATGCGCTGGTGACGCGGCTGGGCGAGCGCGTGGTGGCGGATATCCGCAAGGCGGTGTTTGACCGGGTGATCGGCATGAGCCCGGAATTCTATGAGCGCATCATGACCGGCGAGGTGCTGAGCCGGATCACCACCGACACCACGCTGATCCAGTCGGTGCTGGGCTCGTCGGTGTCGATTGCGCTGCGCAACCTGCTGATTTTCCTGGGCGGCATGGTGCTGATGCTGCTGACCTCCGCGAAGCTCACGATGATGGTGCTGCTGATCGTGCCTGCGGTGATCGTGCCGATCCTGTTCCTGGGCCGCCGGCTGCGCGCGATCAGCAAGGAGAACCAGGATTGGATCGCCGCGTCCTCCGGCAACGCGGGGGAGGCGCTGGGGGCGGTGCAGACGGTGCAGGCCTTTACCCATGAAAGCGCCAGCCGCCTGAAGTTCGGTGAGATGACCGAGACCGCCTATGACGTCTCGCGCCGCCGGATCCGGACCCGGGCTTATCTGACGGTGATCGTGATCTTCCTGGTGTTCTCAGGCATTGTCGGCGTGCTGTGGATGGGGGCCAATGATGTGCGCGCCGGCGTGATGTCCGAGGGCACGCTGATCCAGTTTGTGATCTACGCGGTGCTGGTGGCGGGCTCTGTCGCCGCGCTGTCGGAAATCTGGAGCGAACTGCAGCGCGCTGCCGGCGCGACTGAGCGGCTGGTGGAGCTGCTGAACGCCCAGGATACCGTGCTGGACCCGGCAGCGGCGCAGGTGCTGCCCGCGCCGGTCAGGGGCGAAATTGCGTTTGAGAATGTCTCCTTCCGCTATCCGTCGCGCCCGGACGTCTCGGCGCTGGAGGAGGTGTCGCTGGCTGTGAAGCCGGGTGAGACGGTCGCCTTTGTCGGTCCGTCCGGTGCTGGCAAGACCACCATCATCCAGCTGCTGCAGCGCTTTTATGACCCCAATCTGGGCGCGGTGAAGCTGGACGGCATTGCGCTGAAGCACCTGCAGCGGGACGAGTTCCGCCGCCATATCGCCTTGGTGCCGCAGGATCCGGTGATCTTTGCCGCCTCGGCCCGCGAGAACATCCGGTTTGGCCGCCCCGATGCGTCCGATGCGGAAGTGGAAGCTGCCGCCAAAGCCGCTGCGGCGCATGAATTCATTTCCAAGCTGCCGGACGGCTACGACAGCTTTGTCGGCGAGCGCGGGGTGATGCTGTCGGGCGGGCAGAAGCAGCGGATCGCCATCGCCCGTGCGATCCTGCGCGACGCGCCGGTGCTGCTGCTGGACGAGGCGACCTCGGCGCTGGATGCGGAAAGCGAACGGCTGGTGCAGGCCGCGGTGGATGAGCTGAGCCAGGGCCGCACCACGCTGATTGTGGCGCACCGTCTGGCCACCGTGAAAAAGGCTGACCGCATCGTTGTGATGGACCAGGGGCGCATCGTCGCCACCGGCAGCCATGATGAGCTGGTGGCGCAGGGCGGTCTTTATGCGCGCCTTGCCAAGCTGCAGTTCACCGAAGGTTTGGCCGCGGAGTAACCGCACGCATTTGCATGATTCCAGGCGCCCCGGACCTTGTCCGGGGCGTTTTTTGCGGCAAAAGGTCAATTCTTGGTGGAATTGGCGTCACGTCATGCCGCAACCTGCCTTGACGTGACCCCGTGCCGGAGCTTGCGCAAATGCGTGTTTGCAATAGTCTGAGGCGAACGAGAACACACCCCGAAACACCGGGGGCACGGGGAGGAGACGAATGGGTTTTTGCGGGATTACGGACCGTAACGCGCTGCAGAACGAAATGCCGTATGAGGCGCGGGATCTGCCAGCCACGCTGTATGGGCTGCTGTCGCGCACGGCGGATAAATTTCCGGACAGCAATGCGGTCAGCTATCAGATCTTCTCTGGCCCTGCGGACAAGGCGGAAACGCTGACCTGGCGCACGCTGAAGGAGCAGGTGAGCCAGGCGGCCAACATGTTCCGCGCGCTGGGGATCGGCGAGAAGGACGTGGTCGCCTATGTGCTGCCCAACTGCAACGAGACGCTGGTGACCATGCTGGGCGGCGCGGTGGCGGGGATCGTGAACCCGATCAACCCGCTGCTGGAGCCGGAGCAGATCGCCTCGATCCTGCGCGAGACCAAGGCCAAGGTGGTGGTGACCCTGCGGCCTTTCCCCAAGACCGACGTGGCGCAGAAAGTGGCCGAGGCGGTGCGCCATGCGCCCGGAGTGAACACGGTGCTGGAGGTGGACCTGAACCGCTACTTGACGCCGCCCAAGTCCTGGATCGTGCCGCTGGTGCGGCCCAAGTTGGATAACCAGGCCAAGGCTGCCCACGCCGACTACATGAGCTTTGCCAAGGAAATGGCGAAGCATCCCAAGACGCTGAGCTTTGCTGACAGCGCCGGCGACCGGGTGGCCTGCTATTTCCACACCGGCGGCACCACGGGCATGCCCAAGGTGGCGCAGCACAAATACTCGGGCCTGGTCTACAACGGCTGGCTGGGCAGCACCCTGCTGTTCACCGAGGAAGACAACATCATCTGCCCGCTGCCGCTGTTCCATGTCTTTGCGGTGCATGTGATCATGATGGCGGCGGTGGCCTCTGGCGCGCATGTGGTGTTCCCGACCCCGCAGGGCTACCGCGGCGAGGGGGTTTTCGACAATTTCTGGAAGCTGATCGAGCGCTGGAAGATCACCTTTGTCATCACCGTGCCCACCGCGGTGTCGGCGCTGATGCAGCGGCCGGTGGATGCCGATATCTCGACCGTCAAGACGGCGTTTTCCGGCTCCGCCCCGATGCCGATGGAGCTGTTCAAGCGTTTCGAAAACGCCTCTGGTGTGACCATTGTCGAGGGCTACGGCCTGACTGAGGCCACCTGTCTGGTGTCCTGCAACCCGCCCGGCGGCGAGAAGAAGGTCGGCTCTGTCGGCATTCCGTTCCCGTATACGGACGTTCGGATCGTCAAGCAGACCAACGGCGGCCCGCTGGAATGCGGTGTGGACGAGGTGGGCGAGATCTGCGTGTCCAATCCCGGGGTTTTTGCCGGCAACACCTATACCGAGGCCGAAAAGAACGTGGATCTCTACTATCAGGAAAAATTCCTGCGCACCGGCGATCTGGGCCGTATCGACGAGGATGGCTACCTGTGGATCACCGGCCGCGCCAAGGACCTGATCATCCGCGGCGGCCACAACATCGACCCGGCGGAAATCGAAGAGGCGCTGCTGGGGCATGAGGCCGTGGCCTTTGCCGGGGCCATCGGCCAGCCGGACGCCCATTCCGGTGAATTGCCCTGCGCCTTTGTCGAGCTGGTGGACGGGGCCTCTGTCAGCGAGCAGGAGCTGCTGGAATACTGCAAGATCCACGTGCACGAACGCGCAGCGATCCCCAAGCATCTGACGGTGCTGGATGAGCTGCCGAAAACTGCGGTGGGCAAGGTGTTCAAGCCGGATCTGCGCAAGCTGGCGATCACCCGTGTCTACAATGGCGCACTGGAAAAGGCCGGGGTGGCTGCGCGGGTTGTCAGCGTGATTGATGACAAGAAGCGCGGGCTGGTGGCGCAGGTCGCCGCCAACGGCAGCCAGGATGCGGATATCAACGGCGTTCTGAACAGCTTCACCCGGCCCTGGGAGCCGGCCGCGGCAGCGTGACCTCCGCCATCAGATGCAACAGCAAAAGGCGCCCTGCGGGGCGCTTTTTCATTCAGGCATTCCATTTGCGGGAATCTCTGCCTAGGCTCGGGAAAACGAGGCGCGCAGGGAGGCTCGCAGATGGACTACGAACGGCTGATCGACGAGGAGACCTGGGATTTCATCCAGAAGACCGGCGAGCTCTATCCCGATGACGCCGTGGAAATGTCCATAGACGAGCAGCGCCGCATTTACGACTGCATGGCCCGGGAGTTCCGGGCGCCGCGTCCGGACTTCGTCACCATCAAGGACACCCGGGCCGGCGGCGTGCCAGTGCGCATCTATTCCGCGGGCGATCCCACCCGCACGGTGCTGTTCTGCCACGGCGGCGGTTTTGTGGTCGGCGGCCTCGACAGCCACGACGATATCTGCGCCGAGATCTGTGCGCAGACTGGTTACAGGGTGGTGGCGGTGGATTACCGTCTGGCACCGGAGCACAAGCATCCCGCCGGGTTCGAAGACGCCTGGACCGTGCTGACCTGGGCGGAAAAGACCTATGGCAAGGGGATTGTGCTGGCGGGCGACAGCGCCGGGGCAAACATCTGTGCTGCGGTGGCGCACCACGCCCGGGGCCGGACCGATGCGTTGCTGGGTCAGGTGCTGATCTATGGCGTCTTTGGCGGTGATATGGACCAGGGGTCCTATATCGAACACGCCCAGGCACCGATGCTGACCCGCGAGGACGTGCGTTACTATATGGATATTCGCGCGGATGGCGGGGCGCCGAAGGATGATCCGCGGTTCGCGCCGCTGGCAGACAGCGACTTTTCGGGGCTGCCGCCTACGGTGCTGGTGACGGCGGATTGCGACCCGGTCCGCGATGACTCGCGTGACTACCGCGACCGCATCGCCGCTGCCGGCGGCAAAGCGCATTGGATCAACGAGCCGGGGCTGATCCATGGCTATCTGCGCGCCCGCCACAGCGTCAGCCGCGCCCGTGACAGTTTCGAGAGGATCTCGATCGCGATCGAGGCGCTGGGGCAGGGAATCTGGGCTTATGACGACTAGTCCCGCCTAACCGGCAAAATCCCGGCACTGTTCCTCATACAGCGAAGTATCGAGCCAGCCGCCGCTGATGAACCGCCAGTCCGGGCCGGAGGTGGTGACGTAGGTCCAGCTGCCAACCGGGATATGGGAGAACTTGATGTAGTCGCCGGGATTGATCTGCCCGACCAGAGGGGCGTCCGGCCGGTGTCCGGCCCGCAGGCCCATCACGGGGCCCAGCCAGCCCAGGCAGGCGCCTTCAAACTCGTCATGCACCGGCAGGTCCCACAGCTGATAACGCAGGTACAGGTCGTCCAGGTTCAGATAGGTCTGCCGGTTGTTCACCCGGCAGCCGATGCGTGCCTCCATCTGTTTGACCTGTGCCACTGTCCGCGCGTCCTGCGGCGGCAGGGAGACGGACTTGCCGATGCAGCCTGTGTTGTCAAAGACGGCCTGGCCCAGCGGCGAGCCGAAGCAATAGCCGGCCCGGTCGATCAGCGCGTTTCTGGTGAACCACAGATCGTGGCAGGTATCGCGGGCCAGAGCCGGGCCGGCTAGCAGGCAGAGGGCGGTAACAAGGGATTTCACGGGCAATCCTTTCTGGCAATTGGAAACGGCGGCTGAGGGGCAGTCTAGCACACAGCCGCCGCAACCGCGTTACTTCAGGAACGGTTCAGCCTTCATGGTTTCCGCGATGGGCGCGCCCAGCCGCTGGAGGATGGCCGGGGCCAATTGGCGCTGGTCGATGACATCGCTGTGGTCGGGGCCGTCGGCATCGCCAAAATAGTAGAGCGCAGTTTCCTGCTGCAGCGGGCTGCGGCCGCCGTGGTGGCCGCGCTCGTCCTGGCCGTGGTCGGCAGTGACGATCACCTCATAGCCCAGATCGCGCCAGCGGGTGATGAAAGGGGCCAGCATCTCATCCATCACAAAGCAGGCGTGGTCCATTTCCTGGCAGTCGTGGAAATAGCGGTGGCCCATGCTGTCCAGTGTGCAGGTGTGCAGCATGCCGTAATCCAGGCCGAACCGCAGGCACAGGTTGGTCAGGGTGCCGAACAGATCGACATCCGACGGGGTCATCTGGTTGTCCTTGCCGTAGCCGGTCATGGTGTGGAACCGGCCGTGGTTGATTGTCTTGCTTTCGGGCTCGTCATATTCGATGTCGCGCACGTAGTCGAACGGATGCCGGTTGAAGAAAGAGGACCAGTAGCTGTGCGCCACGGCTCCTGTTACGCCGCCCGCCTCGCGCACCTGGCTGAACACGTCCTTTTCTTTCAGCCGGAACACGTTGGCGTTGCCGGTGCAGCCGTGGATGGCGGGGGCCACGCCAGTGTGGATCGAGGCATAGCAGCTGGCAGAGATCGACGGCAGCACGCTGCGCAGCTTCCAGACGCGGGCATCGCCGCTGTCCACCCAGCCTTCCAGGTTTCCGAACAGGCGCCGGAAGTTGCGCCAGGGCACGCCGTCCAGAATGATAAGCAGAAGTTTGTTGTCCATGGCCCGAATCCCTCTTGCCTTGCAATGGCTTCGGTGCCCCATTTTGATGTCAGTTTCTTGAAGCGCCATTCAAAAAGCGAATGGATGGTCTGAAAGCGGCAAATTCTGGTGAGCGGGCAGGGCCGCCGCGGTTCAGAAAGCGGTAGCCATCAGGTAGCCGCCGGCAAGCATCAGCAGGATACCGGTGGCCGGAACGACCGGCCTGGCGCGTGCCAGGTGCTTCTCGGCAAGCACATAGAGGGCAATACCGGCGATCCAGTACAGGTTCATAATACCGCCCGCAAACAGCAGCAGCATCAGCGCCCAGCAGCAGCCCAGGCAATACGCGCCGTGATGGGCGCCCATCAGCACAGCACCAGCCAAGCCTGTGCGGTTATGCGCGGTCAAAAAATGAACCGGCATACGGCAGTGAGAGAGGCAGGCGTGCTTGCAGGGGGTAAACTGATAGGCGCCCGCCGCCAGCAGCAACGCACCCGCAAGGGCACGGCTGCTGAGCGACATCATCGGGCCATCCGACAGCCCAACTGTTTCCAACCCCCACTGCAAGGCGGTGGCTGCGGCTGAAAAGGCGCCCCAGGCCAGCAGGTAGCCGCACAGGAACAAGAGGCTGAGCAGCGGCGCCTGTGCAGGACGCGCGCCCGCTTTCTTGATGGCGGTGAACAGCAGCAGGACGGGGGCGGCGCTGGGTGTCATCATGGCAATCATCATGATCCACCACATCAGGAAGACCAGACCGGCGTAGCCTGCGGTCCACGGAGCGCCGGTTCCCATTTGCATCGGCTCGCCGACCGGGCCGGCCATCCTGGTCATCTCGGCCGCAGTCATGTCCATGCCGGTGCCGAGCACGGTGTAGAGTGCGCTCAGCACGACAACCATGGTTGCGGCGCCCAGCACGACCGCCTGGTCGTGGCGGGCCAGCCGTTCCACCGGCCCTGTGTCTTGCTGGACCTGCGGCATGACCGCCTCAGGCCGCGCGCTCTACGCCTTTGCCGGTCAGGTGCAGCTCGGCGATATGGGCGTGGGTTCCGCTGTTCTTTTCCAGGCTGATCGCTGCATTGCGGGTCTGGGTGGAGCCGCACGCCATGGTGGCCTCGGAAAATTCAAAGCCTTTGGGCAGCGCAATGCTGACGAAATGCGGGTCACCGGAAACAATGTTCGGGATCGGCTGCACCTTGGTCTCTGCATAGCCGCCCACCTTGGCCTGGCCGGTGCCGCTCTCAGCGTCATAATCCAGCGAAATTGCTGCGCTCAGCGTCTCGTGCTTGGTCGGGCTCATCAGACTGAACACAGAGAACATCGTGGCGAACTCATCTGTGTCTTCGCCTGTCATGATCGCTTCCAGTGCTGCGCGTTGTTCGGCTGTTGCGCGTTCGTCGATAATCATCTGCATCTGGCCGCCGCCCTCATGCACGGGGCCTGGCCATTTATAGATCACTGCGGCGAACAGGCCGTCCAGCTGGACATTGCCGTAATGCCCCTTGTCGATGCGGTACGTCAGCAAAGCCTCGCAGGTGCCGTCCGTGGGCAGCTGGGAAAACTGGCAGGGGCATCCCGGGTTGCAGTTGCAGTTTCCGATTTCCTGTCCGTGAATAGCCCAATCCGTCATGGCATCCCCTCCTGTTCTGCCTGAAACGCAAAACTGCCCGGAGTATTCGGGTTAGACCTGCATGAAAACAGCCGCACGCGGTGATCGTATTATTGCTTGCGGCTGATGTCGCCGCACTCTCCCTGCACCGTTAAATTATCACAAAATCATGTATGTATAAAAAGAAAAAGCCCCCGCCCGCATTGGGGCGGGGGCTTTGCATCTTGTGGTGGACTCAGTTGCCGGCGCTTTCCATCTTGCGGTGGGCGATCACCTCTTCCAGCCAGCCGAGCTTCATCTCTGGAACGGAGCTCAGCAGGAGGTCGGTGTAATCGTCGAACGGCGGGCTCAGCACTTTGGACTTGCCGCCGTAGCGCTGCACCTTGCCCTGGTACATCACCGCGATGTTGTCGGAGATGGCGCGCACGGTCGCCAGGTCGTGGGTGATGAACAGATACGCCACGTCCTCGATCTTCTGCAGGTCCAGGAGCAGCTTCAGGATGCCGTCCGCCACCAGCGGGTCCAGCGCCGAGGTGACCTCGTCGCAGATGATCATCTTGGGCTTGGCCGCCAGCGAGCGGGCGATGCATACGCGCTGCTTCTGGCCGCCCGACAGCTCCGCCGGGTAGCGGTCCATGAACTTCTCGCCCAGCTCGATCTCATCCAGCAGTTCGATGATCCGCTTCTTCTTCTCCGCGCCGCGCATGCCAAAGTAGAACTCCAGCGGGCGCCCGATGATGGTGCCGACGGTCTGGCGCGGGTTCATCGCCACGTCCGCCATCTGATAGATCATCTGCAGCTCGCGCAGGTCCTCGCGGCTGCGGCCCTTGAGATCGGGCGATAGCGTGCGGCCGGCAAACTCGATCTCGCCCTCGCGCGGCGGCAACAGGCCGGTGATCACGCGGGCGAGGGTGGATTTGCCGGAACCGGATTCGCCCACCACCGCCAGCGTCTGGCCGGGGTACAGGTCGACGTTCACATTGTGCAGCACGTCGAAGCTGGTGCCCTTGTAGCGGGCGGTGATGTTGCGCACGCTCAGCACCGGCTCCTCGGTGGGAGCCTTTTCCTCATGCTCGATGGAGCGGACCGAGACCAGCGCTTGGGTATACTCCTCCTGCGGGTTGTTGATGATCTGGTCGACAGGGCCGTATTCAACCGTGTTGCCCATCTTCAGCACCATGATGTCGTCGCTTACCTGCGCCACAACCGCCAGGTCGTGGGTGATGTAGAGCGCGGCAACGCCGGTATCCCGGATCGCTTCCTTGATCGCCATCAGCACGTCGATCTGGGTGGTCACGTCGAGGGCGGTGGTCGGCTCGTCGAACACCACCAGATCCGGCTCAGGACACAGCGCCAGCGCGGTCATGCAGCGCTGCAGCTGGCCGCCAGACACCTGGTGCGGGTAGCGCTCGCCGATGTTGTCCGGATCCGGCAGGCCCAGCTTGGCGAACAGGGCGCGGGCACGGGCTTCGGCCTGCTTGCGGGAGAACTTCTTCTGCTCGACCGCGGCCTCGACCACCTGGTCCATGATCTTCTTGGCAGGGTTGAAGGAGGCCGCCGCGGATTGCGAGACATAGGTGACCTCGCCGCCGCGCAGCTTGCGGATGTCGCCAAGCTTGGACTTCAGGATGTCGCGGCCGTTGACCCAGACCTCGCCGCCGGTGATCTTCACGCCGCCGCGGCCATAGGCCATGGAGGCGAGGCCAATGGTCGATTTGCCGGCACCGGATTCACCGATCAGCCCCAACACCTTTCCGGGCGCGAGGTCAAAGCTGACCCCGTGCACGATTTCGATGTCGCGGGGGCGTTCCCCCGGCGGATAGACGGTTGCGCCGATTTTCAGGTCGCGGACTTTCAACAGGGTATCGCTCATCCGCGGCCTCCTTTCAGCGATGTGGTCCGGTTCAGCACCCAGTCAGCCACCAGGTTGACCGAGATCGCCAGGGTGGCGATGGCAAAGGCAGGGATCAGGGCCGCAGGAATGCCATAGACAATCCCGTCCTTGTTTTCCTTCACGATGCCGCCCCAGTCGGCCGCCGGCGGCTGAACGCCAAGGCCCAGGAAGGACAGGGTGGAGACAAACAGAACCGCAAAGATGAACCGCAAGCCCATTTCGGCGACCAGCGGCGACAGCGCGTTCGGCAGGATCTCGCGGAAGATGATCCAGGAGGTCTTCTCGCCGCGAAGCCGCGCGGCTTCGACGTAGTCCATGACCTCGATATCGACCGCAACCGCGCGCGCCAGCCGGTAGACCCGGGTCGAGTCCAGCAGGCCCATCACGACGATCAGAATCGGAATGGTCACCGGCATGACCGACAGCACCACCAGGGCGAAGATCAGCGTCGGGATCGACATGATCAGGTCGACAAAGCGCGACATTGCCTGGTCCAGCCAGCCGCCGGCCTCGGCGGCGATAAAGCCCAGGATGGATCCGGTGGTGAAGGACAGCAGGGTTGCTGCAGTGGCGATGAAGATCGTGGTCTGGCCGCCATAGATCATCCGGGTCAGCAGGTCCCGTCCGATGTTGTCAGTGCCCAGCAGGAACTCCGAGCTGGCGGGTTCCCAGACGTCGCCGACCACTTCGCCAACCCCATAGGGGGCCAGCAGCGGCGCGAAAATCGCGCCGAGAAAGTACAAGGCCGTAAAGAACAGCCCGATGAGTGCGGAAATGGGGATATTCTTCATTTCGGATGCCTCAGGCGCGGGTTGCTCAGGATGGCGACGATATCAGCGATCATGTTGAGGCCGATATAGACGGCCGCAAAGATCAGTCCGCAGGCCTGCACAACAGGCACATCGCGCTTGGACACGTGGTCCACCAGATACTGGCCCATGCCGGGATAGACAAAGACCACCTCGATCACCACGACGCCCACCACCAGATAGGCGAGGTTCAGCATCACCACGTTGACGATGGGGGCAATGGCGTTCGGGAAGGCATGCCGGTAGATCACCTGAAAGGCGTTGAGGCCCTTCAGCTCGGCGGTTTCGATGTAGGCCGATTGCATCACGTTCAGGATCGCCGCGCGGGTCATCCGCATCATGTGCGCCAGCACCACCAGGGTCAGCACGGCAATCGGCAGAGCGATGGCGTTGAGCTTTTCAAACAGGCTCATGTTGTCGTTGACCATCGCCACAGAGGGGAACCAGCGCAGCTGCACCGCAATGACGTACATCAGCACGTAGCCGATCAGGAATTCGGGAATGGAGATCGAGGCGAGGGTGACGCCGGAGATCAGCTTGTCGGGCCAGCGGTCCTTGAAGCGGACAGCAAGCAGGCCAAGGAAAATGGCCAGGGGCACAGCAACGACGGCTGCCCAGAAGGCCAGGAACAGGGTATTCCAGAAACGGCTGGCGAGGGCCTCGGAAATATCCTGGCCGCTGGTGAGCGCGGTGCCCAGGTCGCCTTGGATGGCGCCGAACAGCCAGGCGAAATAGCGCTGCACAGGCGGATCGTTGACCCCAAGCTCAGCCCGCAGGTTGGCAAGTGCTTCCGGAGTCGCCGACTGGCCCAGAATCGATTGGGCAACATCGCCGGGCAGCACCATCGTGCCCGCGAAAATCACCATCGAGATAAGCAAAAGGAGGAGGAGGCTCAGCGCAATGCGCTGAACCAAAAGTTTCAATACCGGGGACATTTAGGCTTTGACCCACAGTTTGCTGGCGGCGTAGCCGTTCATCAGAACCTGGCCCGGGATGCCTTCGACAAAGCCGTCGACCTTGTCGGTGGTCGCTTCGACGAAGTCGTTGAACATCGGGCAGATCAGGCCGCCTTCGTCGCGCAGGATCATCGACATGTCAGCATACATCTGCGTCCGCTTTGCAACGTCCAGCTCGCCGCGTGCGGCAACCAGCATCTGGTCGAACTGCTCGTTGTTGAAGCGGGTGTCGTTCCAGTCCGCGGTGGACAGATAGGCTGTGGTGAACATCTGGTCCTGAGTCGGACGGCCGCCCCAGTAGCTGGTGCAGAACGGTTTGTTGTTCCAGACTTCCGACCAGTAGCCATCGTTCGGCTCGCGCTTGACGTCCAGCTTGATGCCCGCGCTGTTGAGCGACTGCTGGAACAGGGCGGAGGCATCCGGCGCGCCGGGGAAGGAGTTGTCCGAAGTGCGCAGCAGGATGGCGCCGTCGTGGCCAGCCTTCTTCATGTGGTGCATCGCCTTGTCCGGGTCGAACTGGCGCTGTTCCAGCTCGGTGTACATCGGATAGGAGGCGTTGATCGGGGTGTCGTTGCCCACGGTGCCATAGCCGTTCAGGATCTTGTCGACCATTTCCTGGCGGTTGATGCCGTACTTCAGAGCCATCCGCACGTCGTTGTTGTCAAACGGCGCGGTGTTGCAGTGCATGATGAACACATAGTGGCCGGCCGCAGAGGTCGAGTGCACGGTGATGTTCGGCGCGCGGTCCACCAGTTTCGCGGTGCGCGGCGGCACCCGGTCGATCACATCCACCTGGCCGGACTGCAGCGCTGCGACGCGGGCGGTGTCGTCGTTGATGACGATGATCTCCACGGTGTCCGCATTGCCCAGATCGCCCCAGTAGTTCGGGTTCTTCTCGGCCACGAAGCGCACGCCCATGTCGGAGGATTTCATGATGTAGGGGCCGGTGCCGATGGCCGCTGCCGGATCGTCATTGCCGCCGTTCGGCTGGATGATCAGGTGGTAGTCGGCCAGCAGATAAGGCAAGTCGGCGTTCGGGCTGTCCAGTTCGAAGACAACGCTGTCGCCGTCCGCGCGCACGTCCTTGATGCCGCGCATGATGCCCAGGGCGCCGGACTTGGTGTCCTCGCCGCTGTGGCGCTCCATGGTCTTGACCACGTCCTCGGCGGTCACGTTCTGGCCGTTCGAGTAGGTCACGCCGGGGCGCAGCTTGAAGGTCCAGGTCTTGGCGTCAGCCGAGGCTTCATAGCTTTCGGCCAGCTTGCCTTCGATGCCGCCGTCCTCGGCCAGCTCGACCAGGGTTTCACCCCACAGGCGGGTGACCATCAGGCCGACGGTGTTGGTGACCAGAGCAGGATCAAGGCTGTCGGTGGTGGAGCCGCCCTGCAGGCCAAGGCGGATGGTGCCGCCTTTCTGCGGGCCAGCCGCCTTGGCGGCGCTGGACAGCAGCAGGTTGGCGGATACAGCGGTAAAGCCCAGTGCTGCGGCCTTGCCCAGGAAGTCGCGGCGCGACAGCTTGCCTGCCACAGCCTGGCTGGCCAGGTACTGCATGTGTCTGTTCATAGGTCTCTCCCGATTGGTTGCGGTGCCGTAAGCACCCGTTTTTTGATTGGTGGTTCAAGATTTGCGCATTTGCTGCCACCTCGCAAGCGTTATTCGTGAAACGCTTGGTAAGGCCGCGCACACGCCGGCAAGGGCTGCTGAAGGGAAGTCGCCTTTTTCAAGTAAGGTGCCGTTTTTCGCTGCCATGCCGGGTGTAAATCAAAAAAACATCTGGAATGCGACAAGAAATTTTTGTGCGCAGGAATGACGGTTTTTTTATGATTTGGCCGGTTCGAGGTGCAATGCTGGCGGTAACAGGGATAGAATCGATGCTTTCTGGCCTGAAAACGTCGTCGCTGCCGCCGGCAGGGCCGGCTGACAGCGCGTTTCCGGCGGGTGGGGCCGCTGGGGCCACTGGGGCGCGATGGCCGGATCAGGCCTGTTCCGTATCCATCCAGATGGTCACCGGGCCGTCGTTCAGCAGCCGCACTTTCATGTCGGCGCCAAAGCGCCCCTTGGCTGTTTCCAAACCGAGCCGCGACAGCTGGCCCGCAAAATAGTCATACAGCCGCTCGCCCTCTGCCGGGGATGCGGCTGCCGAAAACCCGGGCCGGTTGCCGCGGCGGGTGTCTGCGGCCAGGGTGAACTGGCTGACCACCAGGGCGCTGCCGCCGGTGTCCAGCACCGAGAGGTTCATCTTGCCGCCCTCATCCTTGAAGATCCTGAGCTTGGAGATCTTGGCGGCCAGCTGATCCGCCTGGGCTTCGCTGTCGCCCTGCATGGCACAGACCAGGATCAGCAGTCCGGGGCCGATTTCGCCAAGGGTTTCGCCATCCACCGTGACCGAGGCCTCGCTGACCCGCTGAATCAATGCCCGCATCTGTGTTTGTCCTTGTCCTGCCTCAGCCGCGCCAGTCCGCAAATTCCTCCAGCGCCGCCCGGCTGGTGCGGAAGCTGTTGGCCGGGTGGTCTCCGTCGCCGTAACCAAAGGAGATGGCGCAGAGGATGATCCGGTCGTCCGGTATGTCCAGCAGTTCATGCAGCAGCGGTGCAAAGGAGGCAACCGCCGCCTGCGGGATACTGGCAACCCCGGCGGCTTGGGCCGCCAGCGTGAAGGCCGCAACAAAGCCGCCGCAATCCATCGCGCCGTAGGATCCCAGCTCCGCCGGAGAGGACAGGATCGCGCAATGGGGTGCGCCGAACAGCCGGTAATTTTCCATCATCTGCCGGGCCGAGCCCGCACGGTCGCCTTTCTGCACGCCGACAGCCTCATACAGCGCCCAGCCGCAGTCGCGGCGGCGCTGCTGATACTCATCCGAGTAGCCATCGGGAAAGGGCAGGTCCGGGCTGTGCCCGCCGTCCTCGGCCGCCTTCAGAAGGGCGGCCCGCACGCGCTCCGCTTCAGCGCCGCTGCAGATCGTCACCTTCCAGGGCTGCGCATTGCACCATGAGGGCACCTTTTGCGCGGTCCGCAGGATGTCATCTATCACCGCGCGCGGCACCGGCTCCGGGCGGAAGGCCCGGCAGCTGTGGCGCGCGGCAAACAGTTTGTTCAGGCGTTGCAGTTCGGGTGTCACGTCAGGTCCCTCCGGGCGGCTGAGGGCCAGACTGGCGTCAGAATTTCCTTTGCGCAAGCGCCCCGCTTGCGCCGGATCAAGGCAGTGCCGCAGCGTCAGGGATACAATGGGCCGAAACAGGAAAGGAGGTTGAACTATGGTGGAAAAAACCGAACACGGCGGTTTCTGGCCGTCGCTCTATGACCCGTTCCGCAGCTTCGGAACCCGTCTCACCGATTGGCTCAATCCCGCAACTGAGGCCTCTTCGGGCAAAGAGGCTTATGACATTGCGATGGAGCTTCCGGGCGTCGCTCTTGGAGATGTCGAGCTGACCGTGGACAACGGCGTGCTGATGATCCGCGGCGAAAAGAAAACCCAGTCCGAGAAGACAGGCGACACATGGTACTTCAGCGAGCGCCAGTATGGTGCCTTCCGCCGTTCCTTCCGCCTGCCGGAGGATGCCGACGGGCAGGCGGCCTCTGCCAGGATGGAGGACGGCGTTCTGCATATCTCGGTGCCGAAGAAAGCGCTGGAGCAGCCTGAGACCGCCCGCAAGATCGAGATCAGTAAGGGCTGACAAGGGGTCGGCTGCGGTTCCGGCAGAATACCGGGGAAAGGAACCGGCCGCATCAGGAAGGGGGAGGCAGCTCCCCCTTCCGCTGTTTGCAGCGCTACTGCTGGCTGGCCAGCAGGGCGATGCCCGCGGCAACGGCCAGCGCCAGAACGACCGCAATGGCAATCTTCCAGGCCGAATAGGGCCGCTCGCCCTGCACCCGGCCCGATTGCCCGTTCACCACAAAACGGTAGGTCTTGCCGCGGTACTTGTAGGCCGCCAGCCAGACCGGCAGCAGGATGTGCTTGAAGGTCACATCGGACATCCGCGTGTCGATGCTGCTGATGCGCTGCCGGTCGCCGCCGATGTCGAAGCGCACGTCGCGCTCGATAACGCGCTCCATCTTCTGTCCCGCCTCGGCAAAGCCTGCCTCCAGGTCCACCGCATAGGCCTCGGCCCGGAAGCCCGCCAGATACTGCGGCTGATAGGGTTCAAGCTGCGACAGGTCCCAGGGCTCCAGCGCCTCGGTATAGCGTTTCGGCAGGCTTTTGGAGGCCAGCACCAGCACATCGTCAAAGAACCGCTGCACCCGGCCGGAAGCGGGCCGCCAGCGCACCTTGGCCACCTGCCGGGTCTGCATCTTGCCGTCGCGCCGGAAGGTTTCGGTCACGTAATAGACCGTGCCGCGCTGACCGGTATAGGAACTGCGGGTCTGGGCGTCATAGGTCCAGTAAGGCACATAGATCCCTTGCATCCGCCGCCCCTTGCGGGCGTATTCCTTCAGGCCGCTTGGTGCGAACCACAACTGGCCGAGCCAATCGGTCATTGCCTTGTGCGCCGCGCGCTCCTCCACGGCAAACGGCAGCACCCCCTTGGGCTTGATATGCCTGTTCTCGCCGGTGCCGGTCACGACCGGGGTGGCGCAGAACGGGCATTCCTTGGCGTGGGTGTCAGGGTCGAACTCGACCTGGGCCGCGCAGTTCGGGCAGACAGAGACGCGCGTGACTTCGATTTCCGCCTCCGGCAGCTGCTCGGCCACGGCAGCGCGGAAGTCCAGCTCCCGCAGGGCGGAG
Source organism: Leisingera caerulea DSM 24564 (assembly GCF_000473325.1). Classification (NCBI taxonomy): domain Bacteria; kingdom Pseudomonadati; phylum Pseudomonadota; class Alphaproteobacteria; order Rhodobacterales; family Roseobacteraceae; genus Leisingera; species Leisingera caerulea. The sequence continues at coordinate 394,433 of NZ_KI421514.1, read as the reverse complement.
CCCTCCCACGGCCCGCTGCGCACGTCTTCGCGGTGGCCGCAGTGATCGCAGATCAGCGCCCCCGCGTTCGGGTCGAAACGGTAATCGGCGCCGCAATTGGGGCAGGGGAAGCGGTGGCTGTCCTCCTGGGCAGAGGGCGCGCTGGCGGCTGGCGGCGGCGGGGGCATCGTCACGGGGCGGGGAACCTGCGGTGGGAAATCAACGGAAGGAATGAGGGCGGCGGCATCGCGGTCCGGGCACCGCCGCAGCCAAGGCTCAGCCGGCAGGCGGGGCCGGAGGGGGCGGGGGCGGGGGCGGCAGGATCGTGAACAGCTGCGCCAGTTCCATCACATCGCCCGCCCGTTTCCAGCCATCCTGGCCTGGCGTCCAGACATGGGTGTCCCGCGTCAGGCTGCCGTCCTGCGCCATCCGCCCCATCCGCGCTTTGGAAAAGGGCCCGGAGGTTTGCCCCTCCGCCGCGATATGCCAGACATGCTCCACCGGCGGCGGGGGCGGCGCCACGGGCGCAGGCGCTTGCGGCGCAGCGGGTTCGGGCCGCGCACCCCATGGCCCGGACGGCTGACCCGCTGCCTGAGAAGCCGCGCCTCCCTGCAGGGCCTGGCCCATCTGCTGCGCCATCGCCATTCCCATGCCCATCCCCATGCCGGCACCCATGCCGCTGTTCGGCGTTTTGGCCGCGGCGGTCATCGCTTCGGCCGCAGAAAACTGGGTATAGCGGCCAAGGTCGCCCAGCACGCCCATCTGCGTGCGCTTGTCCATCGCTTCCTCTACCGCGGGCGGCAGCGAGATGTTTTCGATATAAAGCTCCGGCATCATCAGGCCGTAGTCCGCCAAAGTGCCGGAGATCTCTGCCGCCACCAGCTTGCCCAGGTCTGCCGTGTTGGCGGCCATGTCCAGCACCGGAATGCCGGAGCCTGCGATGACGCGGGAGAACTCCTGCACGATGATATTGCGGATCTGATAGGAGATCTCGTCCATCGTGAACTCGCCATCGGTGCCGACGATCTCGCTCAGGAAGCGGGCGGGGTCGGCGACCTTGATCGTATAGGTGCCATAGGCGCGCAGCCGCACCGGGCCGAATTCCGGATCGCGGCAGATGATCGGGTTCTTGGTGCCCCACTTCAGATCGCTGAAGCGGGTGGTGTCGACAAAGTAGATCTCCGACTTGAACGGCGATTGGAAGCCATGGTCCCAATGCTGCAGCGTCGTCAGCACCGGCATGTTGTTGGTCTCCAGCAGATAGAGACCCGGGGTGAACACATCCGCCAGCTGCCCCTCATGCACGAACACTGCTGCCTGGCCCTCGCGCACCGTCAGCTTGGCGCCGTATTTGATGGCATGGCCCTCGCGCTCGAACCGCCAGACCATGGTGTCACGAGTGTCATCCACCCAGTGAATGACATCAATGAATTCGCCCTTGAGAAAATCGAAAATACCCATGTTTCAGGTCCTCTTCCTTTGGCGGCCTACAGTTCCTGGCCCATCGCCTCGCGGGCGAGAATGCGGATCACGGGGCGGGCGTCTTCGGCGCTCATGCCCGTTTTCAGTCTTGGATCATACAGCATCTGCAGCAGTTTTTCGTCAAAGCTGGTCAGCAGCGCAAATTCGTCATCGTCGTTGAAAATCGAGGGCCGCGCCCGCGGGCTGTCGTTGCGAAGGCCCAGACCTTGCGCCACTTCCTCATGCACGCAGCTTTTGCGTACCAGGTCCGGGTGCTCGGCCCGGATCAGCGCCACTCCGCGGGTGTAGGACAGCGGATTGCTCTGCGGCCCGCCTGCCACCACCAGGCAGTAGAAACTGCGCGGCGGCGCGGCCAGCAGCGACAGGTCCTTGGCGCTGATCGCGGGCAGCAGTTCGCGCACGCGCTCGGCCACAAAGGCGCTGTCGTCGAGGCTGGCAAAGATCACGTGGAAATTGCCGCGCGCGGCCACGGTGCCGATCGGGTGGCCGGTGATCCGGGCCAGCCGGGCGGCGTAGGCGTTCAGCGTCTCGGTGTCCGCAGCCCGCCGGGCCGCGGGCACCGAGGGGCCGAACTCTGCCGCGATCCGCACCGGGCCTTCCCAGCGGCCCAATCCGCCGGATATGCCGGAGCCGCCGTATTCATCATAAAACGCCAGCGCTTCGAAGCTCTCCGCCAGATCTTCGGCATCATAAGGCGTGTCCGGTCCGCCGCCGTCGGTTCGCAGCAGGCCGCGGGTCAGCAGGTCGCGCTGCAAGGCGTTGTAGTAGTAGGCCAGCTGTGCGCTGTCGGCGGAGGGTTTGTAGACTGCAGGTTCCGGCACGGCAGGGCGGGGCTGCGGCACCAGCGATTCCGGCTGGTCAAACGGCAGGCATGCCGCCAGGGCGGCCAGCCCGGCCAGTGCCGCTCCGCCTTTCCAAACCGCGTAATGCGCCCGCACGCCTGCCACCGGTTTCAGTTCGGCACCGCGGTGCCCGCGGTGTCGCCAGTCCCGTCGCGGCGGGACTTGGCGGCAGCCAGCGTGTCGCGCAGCTCGGCCTCCATCTTTTGCAGTTCGGCCTCTGCGGCGGCGCGTTTGGCCTTGCCCTCATCGGCGATGCGCAGGCTGTCCTGAATGGTGCCGATCAGATCCGCATTGGCCTGTTTCACGGCCTCAATGTCAAAGACGCCGCGCTCCATCTCCTGGCGGATCATCTCGTTCGACTGGCGCAGGTTGGCGGCGTTGGAGGTCAAGAGCTCATTGGTCAGGTCATTGGCGTCACGCACCGCGGCCGCTGCCTGGGCGGAGCGCTGGATGGTCAGTGCCTGCGCCAGCTGGGTTTCCCACAGCGGCACGGTGTTGACCAGGGTGGAGTTGATCTTGGTCACCAGCGACTTGTCGTTCTCCTGCACCAGCCGGATCGACGGCAGCGACTGCATGGTGACCTGGCGGGTGAGCTTGAGATCATGCACCCGGCGTTCCAGATCATCACGGGCTGCGCGCAGGTCGCGCAGCTCCTGCGCCTTCATGACCTGATCGTTTTCGGCGGCAGCCTGGACCTCGGCTTCCTTGGCCGGGATGTCCTCGCCGTCCAGCTGCGCCAGCTTGGCCTCGCCTGCCGCGATATACAGCGCCAGCTCGTCGTAGAAGTTCAGCGTCTTCTCATACAGCAGGTCGAGCGACTTGATGTCTTTCAGCAGCTGATGCTCATGGCCCAGCAGGTCATCGGTGATCCTGTCGATCTGCTCCTGCACCGTCTCATAGCGCGCAGTGAATTTGGCAAAGGGGGCGGCCCTGCCCAAAAGACGCTCCCACAAGGTCGGCTTGCGGCGGATGTCCAGTTCGGAGACCGAGAAGCCGCGGATGGTGGTCACGATATTGCGCAAGCTGTCGCCCGCAGGCCCCACGTCCTTATTGCGCACATCCGAGAGCATCGCCTGGCTGATCGTCTGCAGCTCGGCCTGCGCGGCAGAGCCGAAATGGATAATTGAATTGGTGTCGGCCATGTCGAGCTGGTCCATCCGCACCCGGATCGCCTCGCTGGTGGGGGCATCGGCCTGCTCCAGCGGCTGCACCTCCGCCACAGGTTCCGGCAGTTCGATGGCCGTGACCTCTTTTACCAGTGTTTCGGCCTGGGCGGCTTTCTGTTGGACAGCTTCCGACATGAACGGCTTCCTCGCTAATCAGTTGCGGTCCAGATGGACCCCTTCACGCTGCAAACGGTCGCGCAGCACATCAATCTCAATCGTCAGGTCCGTGCGGTCTTCCACCAGCATCTTGCGGGTGCGCGCGGCAAAGTTCTGTTCCAGATCATCCAGCAGCGCCAAATAACCCTCGCGCGCCTGCGCGTCCTGGCTGCGGGCGTAAATGTCGGCAAATTTCACCGTCGCGTCACGGGCGCCCTGCAGATAGACGGTCAGGTACTTCCGCGCCGCAGTCAGGTCGCGCGGGTCTTCCTCAACCGTGCGGAACAATTCGCGGGCAACAGATTGGAACTGTTCCACCCGTGCCTCCACCCGGCGGTCGCGGGCGCGCAGGGCGGCGTCCTTCATGGCGGCAAGGCTTTGCTCGGCCTCATCCACTGCGCGGGCCACCCGGGACTGCTGGAAGGTGTCGGCGCCCGCCACACCCTTGTCCCGCAGCGGGTCGATGCCAAAGGCTGTGATATGGAGACCCGTTGCCGCGGCGCCGTAAATGGCGGCAATCAGGATGCCGGGTTCGGCCTTCCACGCAGCCAGCGCCGCGCCGGCGCCGGCCAGCAGTGCCGCCAGGATCTTGCGGGGCAGAGTGGGCCTGCGGGCCACCTTGCGGGCGGCATAGGCAGCCTCAGCCTTCAGCCCCTCGCGCAGCAGGAAGGCGCCGCTGGTCCACAGGCCTGCGCCAAGCAGCCCCAGCGCCAGCCCGGTGGCGCCGTCGTTCAGCGACAGCAGGGCCAGGAGTGCGGGCGGCACAAAGAGCACGTTGGCGCGCACCCCGACCGGGTCCACCTGGGCATTGCGGTAAGACTGCTGCGGAGCAGGGCCTTCCGGCCCGGGTTTGCTGCCGGGGCTGTGTTTGCCGCCGTAACGCTGTGCCATCCGCTCAGCCCCCCACAATCCAGCCAGTGCTGAGGCCGAACATCAGGATCAATAGGGCGACATAGGCGATTTTCTGCACGCAAGCTCCCCCAGGAACGGCCAGCTAAGATTAACTGATTGGAAATCTAGGGGATAGCTGGCGCTGTTGCTAGGGGGAAGTCCGCGGTAAATGGCTCAGCGGCGGGGATTCTTGCCGGCGGGGCGTTTACCGCCGCCGCGCTGTTCCGGCCGGGCGCCGCGGGAGGGCGGGGCTTTGCCTGCGGGCCTGCCCGCTTTGCCAGGCGCCTGCGACGCCTGTTTCCCGCCTGGTTTGCCTGCGGGCTTGCCCATCGGCTTTCCTGCCGGCTTGCCGCCGCGCGCGCGGGTGGGGCGGGCGGCCGGTTTTTCCTCTTCCGGCTCCAGCCCCAACTGGTCGCGCACCACGCGGGCGCGCAGTTCCTCGACCTCGCCCGGTTTCAGGTTGCCCAGCTGGAACGGCCCGTAAGACACCCGCAGCAGCCGGTTCACGCTGAAGCCGATATCCTCCATCGCACGCCGGATCTCGCGGTTCTTGCCTTCGCGCAGGCCCACGGTCAGCCAGGCGTTTGCGCCCTGCTGGCGGTCCAGCGAGACCGTCATCGGCTGGAACCTCTCGCCCTCGATCACCAGGCCCTTGCGCAGAGGGGCGAAATCCTCGTCCTTGGGGCGGCCGTTGATCCGCACCCGGTAGCGGCGCAGCCAGCCGGTGGCGGGCAGCTCCAGCTTGCGCTTGATGCCGCCGTCGTTTGTCAGCAGCAAAAGCCCCTCGGAGTTGAGGTCGAGGCGGCCGACCGTCATCACCCGCGGCATGTCCTCCGGCAGCTCGTCAAAGATCGTCTTGCGGCCTTTTTCGTCGCTGTTCGAGGTCACCAGCCCGATGGGTTTGTAATACAGCCACATCCGCGGCGCTTCGGCCTCCGGCAAGGGCTGGCCGTCAACGCTGATCCGGTCTGCCGCGGTCACGTTCAGCGCCGGGCTGTCGATCTTCTTGCCGTTCACCGATACGCGGCCCTCGGCGATCATGCGCTCGGCTTCGCGGCGCGAGGCGATGCCTGCGCGCGACAGGACCTTGGCGATGCGGTCGCCCTCGGGCGCGGCGCCTTCAGGTTTGGCAGGGGCCTTGCGGGGCTGTGATTTCGGGGCCGGTTTGCCCTTGGGGGATGCGGGTGTTTTGCTCATGCCAGTGCCATAGAGCATTCCGCCGCCTTGCGAAAGCGGGCAATCGCGGGCAGGAAGGGGCATGGCATTCAAATCGCATATGGATAAGGCGCTGGACCAGGCGCGGGCGGCGGCAGGGCGGGGCGAGGTGCCGGTGGGCGCCGTTCTGATTGCGCCGGACGGACAGGTGGCGGCGCTGGCGGGCAACCGCACCCGCGAGCTGCACGATCCCACTGCCCATGCCGAGATCCTGACCATCCGCGAGGCCTGCGCCGCCTTGGGCAGCGAGCGGCTCACGGGCTACGACCTTTATGTCACGCTGGAGCCCTGCGCCATGTGCGCCGCCGCCATCGCCGCCGCCCGCATCCGCCGGGTTTACTATGGCGCCTCCGACCCCAAGTCCGGCGGCGTGGCGCATGGCGCCTGTGTGTTCTCCCACCCGCAATCGCATCACGCGCCGGAAGTTTATGAAGGGATTGCCGAAGGCGAGGCCAGCGCGCTGCTCAAGGGTTTCTTCACAGACAAGCGCTGAGCGGATGCCGGTGGTTTTACACCGGGCTTCGAGCGGTTGCGGAATTAGGACATTTGCCCTAAGAGGGATGTAGGTCGATTGTCCTAGGGGTTTGGATGACGCAGGAAACAACCAAAGACCGGATTGCGGAAGCAGCTGATCAGCTGTTCTATGAGCGCGGGTTCGAGGCCACGTCATTTGCGGACATTGCCGCTGCTGTCGGCATCTCCCGCGGCAATTTCTACTACCATTTCAAGACCAAGGACGAGATCCTTGACGCCGTGATCACACGCCGCATGGCCAGCACACGCGCTATGCTGAGCGACTGGCAAACGGCGTCCGCCAGCCCGCTGGACCGGATCGCTTGCTTTATCCGCATCCTGACCGCCAACCAGGCCAAGATCACCCTCTACGGCTGCCCGGTCGGCACGCTGGTGGCGGAACTTGGCAAGCTGGACCATACGGCGCAGGATCAGGCCGCTGCCCTTTTCACGCTGTTCCGCGATTGGCTCTGCCGCCAGTTCGAGGAGCTGGGTTGCGGCGAAGGGGCGGACGCCCTGGCCATGCACCTGCTGGCCCGCAGCCAGGGAGCGGCGACACTGGCGCAGGCGTTTGGCGACGCGGATTTTATCAGCCGTGAAGTGGCGCTGATGCAGGACTGGCTCCGGGATCAAATGCCAACGGATCACCCCGCCTAACACTCATCACAGGAGACACGCATGTATTTCATTTTGCTTTCGTTTGCGGCGCAGAAGGACCGTCTGGCCGAATTTCTGGAGGGCCACAAGGCCTGGCTTCAGCAGGGGTTTGAGGACGGGGTTTTCCTTGCCGCCGGGTCGATGACCGACGGCGAGGGCGGTGCAATCCTCGCTGTGGGGGAAAGCGAGGAGGCGCTGGCCGGCCGCGTCGCGCAGGACCCCTTTGTGACCGGCGGCGTCGTTGAGCCCGAAATCATTGGCGTGGCGCCGACCATGATGGATCCCCGGCTTGATTTTCTGCGGGCAGGGGAATGAGCAGTTTGTTCACCGCCCCCGACGGTTTGCCCCGCTGCGGCTGGAGCGCCTCGGCGCCGGACTTTCTGCGCTACCACGACGAGGAATGGGGCTATCCGATGGGCGACGACATCCGCCTGTTCGAGAAGGTCTGCCTGGAAAGCTTCCAGTCCGGCCTCAGCTGGCGCACCATTCTGGACAAGCGCGAGAACTTCCGCGCGGCCTTTGCCGGGTTCGATTACAACGAGGTGGCCAAGTTCGGCGCGGCGGACGTGGAGCGGCTCTTGCAGGACAAGGGCATCATCCGCCACCGCGGCAAGATCGAGGCGGTGATCAACAACGCCGCCCGCGCGCAGGAGCTGGTGGCGGAGGCGGGCTCGCTAGCGGCGTTCTTCTGGAGCTTCGAGCCCAAGCTTGAAGACCTGCCGGAACCGCAGACCACCTCAACCAGCCCGGAGTCCGTGGCGCTGTCAAAGGCGCTGAGAAAACGCGGCTGGAAATTTGTCGGCCCCACCACGGCGTTCGCTTTCATGCAGGCGATGGGGCTGATCAACGATCACGCCCGCGGCTGCATCTGCCGCGGGAAGGCCGCCACCGCGCGCGCGGCCTTCGCCGTGCCGCAGATGAAACCGGCGGCCTGACGGCCGCCCGCGCCGGGCCGCAGGGCCCGGCGCCCGACCCAACGGGAGCGGATCTGCCCCGCAGATCCGGCGACGGGCGGGAGAACCCCGCCAGCCCGACGCGGCCTCAGATCTCGATCGCCTTCATCACCTCAGGCTCGATCACGTTCACCCCGGGCAAGCCTTCGATCAGGTCCTTGGCGTCCTGCTCCAGGATCGGGAAGCTCTTGTAGTGGCAGGGAATCACTGTCTTGAAATTGAAAAAGCGTTTCGCCGCATAGGCCGCCTGCTTCATGTCCATGGTGAAATGGCCGCCTGCTGACAGGATGCCCACGTCCGGCTTGTAATAATCCCCCATCCAATCCATGTCCGCCATGATCGCAGTGTCGCCGGACAGATAGACCGTCTTGCCCTCCGCCATCAGCATGTATCCCACTTCAGAGCCGCCGGTGCGCAAGCCATCTTCGGTGCTGAAGGTGGAGCTGTGCGACGCCGGCACCATCGCAACCTGCACACCGCCCAGGTCCACCGAGCCGCCCTTGTTGAAGCCGGTGGTCTCTACCCCTTCGGTCTCGCCCCAAAGCCCCATCAGATCGTATTGCCCGATCACCGGCACGTTCAGCCTTTTGGCCAGCGGCAGCACATCGACCACGTGGTCGAAATGCGCATGGGTCAGCAGGATGTGCGTGGCCCCGGAAACCGCCGCCTCGTGCTGCTCCTCAGGCAGCACCGGATTGCCGGTCAGCCAGGGGTCCACCAGCAGCACCTGGCCGCTTGTTTCGATGCGGAACGAGCCGTGGCCCAGCCAAATGATCTTCATCTGTCATCTCCTCCCGGTTCTAATGCCCGCAGCCTAGCAGGCTGAGGCCAAAATGATATCCAGACGTGCCGGAACTGCGGGCGCCGCCGTTTTCCCGGCCGCCGCACGCCGCAGCCGGCTTGCAGCGCAGGCGGCACGGCGGTAAATGCCTATCCAACACCAGATGAGGGTTTCCATGTCGATTGACCAAAGCACCGCCGCCAAGGTGGCCAAACTGGCCCGGATCAAGGTCGAGGATGACGCGCTGCCGGCGCTGGCAGACGAGTTCAACAATATCCTGGGATTCATCGAGCAGCTGAACAAGGTGGATGTCGAGGGCGTCGAGCCGATGACCTCGGTCACTCCGCAGCGCCTCAAGCGCCGCAAGGACGAAGTCACCGACGGCAACCAGCAGGACAAGATCCTGGCCAATGCGCCGGACGCCCGCGAAGGTTTCTTCGCCGTGCCCAAAGTCGTGGAGTGAGAGACATGAGCGATCTGAACAAACTGGGCCTGGCAGAGGCCCGCGACGCGCTGCGCAAGGGCGACACCACCTCCGTCGAGCTGACCGAAGCCTGCCTCAAGGCAATTGATGCGGCTGACGCGCTGAACGCTTTCGTGCACAAGACGCCCGAGATTGCGATGGAACGCGCCAAGGCGGCGGACGACCGCATCAAGGCGGGCGATGCGCCGTCCATGTGCGGCCTGCCGGTAGGCATCAAGGATCTGTTCTGCACCAAGGGCGTGCCCTCGCAGGCGGCCTCCAGGATTCTCGAAGGCTTCAAGCCGGAGTATGAATCGACCGTTTCTCAGAAACTGGCCGATGCCGGCTCCGTGATGCTGGGCAAGCTGAACATGGATGAGTTCGCCATGGGCTCCTCCAACGAAACCTCGGTCTACGGCAACGCCGTCAGCCCCTGGCGCCGCGGCAATGACGACGCCCAACTGACCCCGGGCGGCTCCTCCGGCGGCTCCGCCTCTGCCGTGGCGGCTGACCTCTGCCTGGCGGCCACCGGCACCGATACCGGCGGCTCGATCCGCCAGCCCGCCGCCTTTACCGGCACCGTCGGCATCAAGCCGACCTACGGCCGCTGCTCGCGCTGGGGCATCGTTGCCTTCGCCTCCTCGCTGGACCAGGCCGGGCCGATGACCAAATCAGTGCGCGACGCGGCGATCATGCTGGAAACCATGTGCGGCCACGACCCCAAGGATTCGACCTCTGCCGAACTGGCAGTGCCGGACTTCGAGGCGATGCTGACCGGCGACATCCGCGGCAAGAAGATCGGTATCCCCAAGGAATACCGGATGGACGGCATGCCGGGCGAGATTGAGAAGCTGTGGTCCGACGGCGCTGAAATGCTCAAGGCCGCGGGTGCGGAGATCGTCGACATCTCGCTGCCCCACACCAAGTATGCGCTGCCCGCCTACTATGTGATCGCCCCGGCTGAGGCCTCCTCGAACCTCGCGCGCTATGATGGCGTCCGTTATGGCCGCCGCGCCACGCTGGAAGCGGGTGACGGCATCACCGAAATGTACGAGAAGACCCGCGCCGAGGGCTTCGGCCACGAAGTGCAGCGCCGTGTCATGGTCGGCACCTACGTGCTGTCGGCAGGCTTCTATGACGCCTACTATAACCGCGCCCGCAAGGTCCGCACCCTGATCAAGAAGGACTTCGAGGACGTCTTTGCCGCCGGCGTCGACGCCATCCTGACCCCGGCCACGCCGTCCGCGGCCTTTGGCCTGGGCGAGATGACCGAGGCGGATCCGGTGCAGATGTACCTGAACGACGTCTTCACAGTCACCGTGAACCTGGCGGGCCTGCCGGGTGTGGCGGTGCCTGCGGGGCTCGACAAGCAGGGTCTGCCGCTGGGTCTGCAGCTCATTGGCAAGCCGTGGGACGAGGGCGATCTGCTGAACACTGCCTATGCGCTGGAGAATGCGGCCGGCTTTGTAGCCAAGCCGCAGCAATGGTGGTAAACCTCCGCCTCAGCACTTGAGCAGAGCAGACAGGTAACCCCATGCGCGCATTCGCATCTTACGCCGCCGCAGGCAGCCTTTTGGTGATGGCTGCCTGTTCGCCCCAAGTCCCCGACAGTGCCGCAGGCATTGATGGCGATCCCTTCGCGCCGCCGCCCGCCGCGGGCACGACCATCAACGGTGATCCGCTGGTGCCGCCGGCGCGGGTGTCGACGGAACCGGTGCCGGCAGCAACAGCCCCGCGCAGCCCAGGCTCGGCAGCTGCGGCGGGCACGTTCAATACCGCCAGCACTGCCGCCAGCGGCGCGGACATCGCCCGCGAAACCGCCGCAGCGCTGGCGGCCTCCGGTACCGGCTCCGGCGCTGAGCCGCTGCAGGCAAGCCCCGCGAACCCGGCACCGCAGATGGCCGGCGATGGCCGGATTTCGGACGAGAACGACTTTCAGGCGGTCTCCGCCCGGCAGTCGATCGAGAGCGACGCCGCCCGGCTGGAGCGCCAGCGGGCGCAGTACCAGCAGGTGCAGCCGGTTGCAGTGCCGCAGCGCACGGAGGAGGCAGGCCCCAACATCGTGCGCTATGCCCTCGGCACCAGCAATCCCAAGGGCGTGCGCGTCTACAGCCGCTCCGGCATCAACCTGAAGGCCCGCAACCAGCGCAACTGCGCAGAGTTTGCCTCCCCCGACCAGGCCCAGGTCGCCTTTCTTGACGCCGGCGGGCCGGAGCGCGACCGCAAGGCTCTGGACCCGGATGGCGACGGCTATGCCTGCGGCTGGGACCCGGCACCTTACCGGCTGGCCGTCCAGAACTGATGGCCGCGGATCCGCGCGGGCCTGATCAGCCGGGTGCCCTCTGGCACCCGAGCCCGAACTTCGGGCCCCGCAGGAACGGCTTGAAGCCGTCCCTGATCGTTTTGCACTACACCGCCATGAAGGGCGCGCAGGCCGCGCTTGAGCGGCTCTGCGACCCGGCGGCGGAGGTTTCCGCCCACTATCTGATCGGCACTGACGGCACCCTGTGGCAGATGGTGGCGGAAGAACACCGCGCCTGGCACGCCGGAGCCGGCGAATGGCGGGGGCAGGCGGATATCAACTCCCGCTCCATCGGCATCGAACTCGACAACCTCGGCTCGCACCCGTTCAGCGCGCCGCAAATGGCCGCGCTGGAAGAGCTGATGCGCGGTGTGATGCAGCGCTGGAGCATCCCGGCCGCGGGTGTGATCGGGCATTCCTGCATGGCGCCGGGGCGCAAGTCCGACCCGGGCCCGCGGTTTGACTGGAACCGCCTGGCGCGGCAGGGGCTGGCGGCAGCGGCCGGCAAGGGCCAGGTGCCGCAGGACCCATCCTTTGCGGAGTTCCGCAAGGCCGCCGCTGCAGCCGGTTTCACGGCGCAAGCGGAGGATGAGGCGCTTCTGGCCGCCATCCGCCTGCGGTTCCGCCCCTGGGCGCGCGGCCCGCTGACGCTAGCGGATTTCGCCCCCCTGGGGGCTGACGCGCTTGAACCCTGATAATATGCCAGGCTCTGCCTCGCGCTCCGGGATATTTCCGGCCAGCTGAATAAAGGATCCGGTCTTCATCTGGCTGAAAATATCCTGGGGTGAATTGGCCGTGAGGCCAAGAGGGGCAATGCCCCTGAATCTGCACTATCCGCTTGACGCCGCACGCTTATGTTTCTACGCCTCCAGTCGCGCAGAAGGCTGGACGGCCGCGCGGGGCGCGCAAGCCTCCCTCGAGGAAAGTCCGGACTCCATGAAGCAACGGTGCCGGGTAACGCCCGGGCGGGGAAACCCGACGGAAAGCGCCACAGAAAACAGACCGCCCGCCGGACCGGAGGTCCGCCAAAGGAGCATCCGCGCGGGTAAGGGTGAAACGGTGGGGTAAGAGCCCACCGCGCTGCTGGCAACAGCGGCGGCACGGCAAGCCCCACCGGGAGCAATGCCAAATAGGGCCCCCGCGCGGGCAGGTCCCGGGCAACCGGGAAACCGCCGCTAGGTTCGCTTCAGCCGAGAGGGGCCGGGTTGGCAGCTTGAGCGGCGCAGCAATGCGCCGCCTAGATGAATGGCCGTCGAACCCGGGATTACGGTCCCGGGGGGACAGGATCCGGCTTACAGGCCTTCTGCGCATAAATCCCTTGGGGAATGGGGGCGAATCCTATTGACTTGGGGGCTGAGCCGGGTAAAAGCCGGGCTTCATATAGGAATTTACCGAGAGGCCCCTGCCTTTTCGGACGCAGGAGAAGCACCATGGCGAAGCCGACCACCATCAAAATCCGCCTGAACTCGAGCGCGGGCACCGGCCACTTCTATGTCACCAAGAAGAACGCACGCACCATGACCGAGAAAATGGTTGTGCGGAAGTACGACCCGGTTGTGCGCAAGCACGTCGAGTACAAGGAAGGCAAAATCAAGTAAGCCTTTCCTTCGGGATGATTTCCGGAAACGGGTCGCGCCAGGCGCGGCCCGTTTTCTTTTGCAGCTGCCCAGGCGGCATGAAAATGAATGCCTTTAATTCCCGGTAAAAGCTGTTTTGATTGTCCGCGTCTTCCTGCCGCCGCGGCATCTTCCTGCCGCAATTCTGCTCTAGGCTGACACTTGTGGGTTAATGAGCAAACGGGTGGATGAGCTGTGAAGACATTTGCGATCGCCGCGGCGCTGACAGCGGCCTCGGCACCGGTTTCAAGTTCCTTTGATACAACAGCGGCGGCAGTCCCGCTGCCGCCAGCGGTGACGGCGGTTCACCTGCATTCCGCGCCTTCAGCCCCGGTTCCGGCGGCGGAGCCCGCAGGCCGGGACCACGCTGTGATAGACAGGATCGTGGAGTTCCAGGGACGGGAACTTGCCTTGTGCCTGGTCCGGTCCGGCAGCGCAGGAATGGCAGTGCTGAGCGTGCCTGAGGACAGTGCGGTGCCCAGCCTGCCGGACATCGCCGAAGCGGATTTCCGCGGCCTGGTGACCGGGGCGTCGGGCTGCCGCCTGGAGGGTGATATCCGCGAGGTGGCGAGCAGCCGCGGCACCATTGCCATTTCCACAGGCCTGGACTGCTCCGGCGCAGGGTCCTGAATTCACGGGCCTTAAGCCGTTAACGGGCCTCAGGCGCGCCATTCCGCCATGGTCAGCACCGGCTCCATTCCCATTCCCTTCATCAGCGCGGCTGAGGCGGTGTTGAAGGGCGCATAGGTGGCCGCGATCACCGTGGCCCCGGCGTTCAGCGCGCGGGCCTGCATTGCCTCTACCAGTGCCTTGCCGACGCCCATCCGCCGCCAGGCCTCCGTGACTGAAATATGGTGCAGCATGGCGCGTGTCTCGGCCGGGCGGACCGGCAGGGCAGGGCGCTCCTGCAACTCATAGATCAGATAGCCCAGCAGGGTGCCCTGCGGGCTCTCCGCGGCCAGCGCAAAGACATCTTCCCCGCTCAGCCAGTCCTGCAGCCATTTGGCCAGACCGTCACTGCCCGGTGCCGGAATGTGGCGCTCCGGCTGATGGATGACGTGCAGCGCGTGCAGGTCCTGCAGCATCGGCACCAGGCGCTCGGCCTCTTTGGCCGGAACCTCAATAATGTTCATGGGGAATACCTTGTTTTTGTTGTTGAAATAAGAAGGGGCGGATCTTTGCGATCCGCCCCTTGCAATGCCTGAAATGGAGGTGCGCTTATTCGCGGTTGCCAAGCAGCTGGAGCAGCATCATGAACATGTTGATGAAGTCCAGATACAGGCTCAGCGCGCCCATGATTGCGGATTTCGCCAGCCACTCCTGGTCGCCCGCATGGGCCATCTGCAGGTAGTCGTTCTTGATCCGCTGGGTGTCATAGGCGGTCAGGCCCGCAAAGATCAGCACGCCGATCACCGAGATCGCAAATGCCATGGCGGAGGATGCCAGGAAGATGTTTACAATCGACGCCACGATCAGGCCGATCAGGCCCATGATCAGGAAGGCGCCCATGCCGCTGAGGTCCTTCTTGGTGGTGTAGCCCACCAGCGACAGGCCCGCAAAGGCGATAGAGGTGATCAGGAACACCTGCACGATGCTTTCGCCGGTGAAGACCAGGAAGATCGAGCTGATCGACAGGCCCATCACCGTGGCAAAGACGTAGAACAGCAGCTGCACGCCGGCTGCGGACATGCGGTTTGCGGCGGCGCCGATGCCGAACACAAAGGCCAGCGGGGCAAACATGATGACCCACTTCAGCGGCGAGGCATAAAGCGCATACCCGACGTTGGTCAGGTACTTGTCAGCGCTCAGCTGCGCCACGGCGTTTGCCGGATCGGTGGTGACAGCCAGCCCGGCGATTGCCCAGGCGGCCAGGAAGGTGATGAACGTGCCTGCCGCCATGGTGGCGTAGACTTTGTTCATATGGGCGCGAAGGCCCTCATCAATCTGCGCGGCGCGGGCGCCGGCAGCAGACCGGATGGTGTCAAACTGTGCCATTCTCAATGGTCTCCGTAATCTACTCCCTTGCTGCCCGCGCGCGAACGGAGCCGCGGCCGGCAGCTTTCCCGGTAAATATCGGGCTAACCGCCTTGCGGTTCAAGTATTTCGGACCAAGAAATACATGAAAAAAGCAAGTTAGCGGGCCGCTTTTCGGCAGCCCGCGGGAAAAGGCAGGCAGGGGCGGATTTTCCGCTCAGCGCAGCCAGTGGTCCGGCGCGCTCCAGAACCCGCGGCGGGCTTCGGCCTCGGCTTGTGACCGGGTCAGCCCGATGTCTTTGAGCGCCCGGTCATCCAGCGCTGCCAGCTGGTCCCGCTGGCGCCGGACAGACCAGAGCAGGCGCAGGCGGCTGAACAGCGAATGCTGCGGCTTACGGGCGGTGCAGCTGGCGGGGCATGAGGCTGTTGCATGGGTCATGTCGGCGGATCCTTCAGTTGAGTTTGTGATGTTTACCCTTTGGGTGATCAATGGTATTGATGAATATGGCTCCCTGTGGCATATTTTGAAAACGAATGTTTTTGATACAATGCATCAGGTGTTGTGATGGTAAGAAATCTCGATATCACCACGCTCCGCTCCTTTGCAGCGGTGGCAGACAACGGCGGCGTGACACGGGCGGCGGGGTTCCTGCATCTCACCCAGTCGGCGGTCTCCATGCAGCTGAAGCGGCTGGAGGAGCTGCTGGGCGTGGCGCTGCTGGACCGATCCGGCCGCACCATTGCGCTGACGGCAGAGGGCGAGCAGTTGCTGGGATATGCCCGCAGAATGGTGGCGCTGAACGACGAGGTGATCGGCAGGCTGACCGATCAGGCCTATGAGGGCGAGGTGCTGCTCGGGGTGCCGCATGACGTGGTGCACCCGGTGATCCCCACGGTTCTGAAACGGTTCAACCTCAGCTATCCGCGGGTGAATGTGAATCTTTGCACTTCCAACACCCGTGATCTCAAGACAGAGTTCGGGCGCGGCGCCTTTGACCTGATCCTGACCACCGAAACTGGTGCGGGTGAGGGCGGTGAAACGATCCACAGCATGCCGCTGCGCTGGGTCGGCGCGCCGGACGGGTCGGTCTGGCGGCAGCGCCCGCTGCGGCTCGGCTTCTGCCGCAACTGCAGCTTCCGTCCGGTGGCCACGGCCGCGCTGGATGAGGCGGGCATCGAATGGGAGATGGCGCTCGACAGCGATTCCGACCGGACGGTCGAGGCGACGGTCAGCGCTGATCTAGCCGTTGGCGTGCTGCTCGAGGGCACCCAGCCGGGCTATCAGGAGCTGATCGACCAGGGTTGCGGCCTGCCGGACCTGCCGATGCAGCACATCAATCTCTACGGGGCGGAGCGCGTGCGTGCGCCTTACGTCGAAGAATTGGCCGAGTTCATCCGCCAGGGCTTCCAGGGGCTGTGGGCGGCACCGTTGCGGGCTGCCGGGTGACATGCGGCATCCCCGGCACGGGGCGGATCCGGTTGCCGGGGCATTGAGCACACAGTGACCGCGGAAAAGGCGGCCGCATCTCCCGCGCCCGCAGGCCGCCCTGGCTTTGCCAGCGCGTCCCTAACGGCCTTGGGCCAGGCGAATTGGCAGATGCACCGGCGGCGGGCGGGCGCCTTCGCGCAGGCAGCTGTTCGGCCGTCAGCCCTCCCTTGCAATCAGCTGCCGGTGCCTGTGGTGATTACGACCTTGCCAGTGGATTTGCGGCTGCGCAGCAGCTCCAGCCCTTCACCAGCCTGTTCCAGCGGCAGCACGTGGCTGATGTGCGGCTTGATGCGGCCCTCACCGTGCCAGGCAAACAGCGTCTCAAAGGACCGGCGCACCGCTTCGGGACGGAATTTCATGTAGCCGCCCAGATAGAATCCGATCACCGTCAGGTTCTTCACCAGCAGGTGGTTGGCCGGGATCTGCGGCACCTCGCCGCCGGCAAAGCCCACCGGCAGCAGCCGCGCACCGGGATTGGCGGACCGGAAGGCGGCCTTCCACACGTCGCCGCCGATTGCATCGTAAACAACATCCGCGCCGCCAAGCGCCTTCACCGCACTGCGCAGGTCCTCGCCCGCGTCGATCAGGTGATCCGCCCCGGCGGCTGCGGCCACCTCCAGCTTCTCCTGGCCGCGGGCCTGGGCAATTACCGTTGCCCCCATCAGCTTGCCGATCTCGACCGCTGTCAGGCCGACACCGCCGGCAGCGCCCGTCACCAGCAATGTCTCGCCAGGCTGCAGCCGGGCGCAGTGATCCAGCGCCATATGGCTGGTGCCATAGGCGATCTGCATCGCCGCGGCATGTTCGAAACTCATTTCATCGGGGATCCGGATCAGCCGCGCGGCATCGAACACGCCCGCCTCCGCCAGCCCGCCGCAGCCGCCGAACACAGCCACCCGGTCGCCAACGGCAAATCCTTCGGTTCCCTCTCCCAGCGCCGTCACCACGCCGGCGGCCTCCAGCCCCAGGGTGAAGGGCGGTTCCGGCGTGTCCTGATAGCTGCCCTTCATCATCAGCAGATCGGCAAAGTTCAGGCCGCAGGCCCGCAGCGCAATAGCCGCTTCTCCCGGGCCTGGCTGCGGGCATCCGGTTTCCGTCAGGGCTGCCGGTCTGTCGAAGCCGGAAACTTGGTAAGCCAGCATATTTCTTCCTCACCTTTTGCGGGAATCGGGGTGATTCGAAGCGGTACACTGCCGGGCCTCCGCACCCGGGCACACCTCGCTATTTTTGGGGAGGTACGCGATCTGCAGCCGCTTGGCAATAAAACGTTTATAAAAATGATACATGAAATCATGCGGTTGAGCTTTCGGGCCCCGCCGGGGGCGACGGCAGTCTTGCAATCAACCGCAAGGGTTGTACACTTTTGCTTAGAGGTTGATCTCAGATCGCTCTGATGGGGAACCGTGTTCCGGCAAAGATTTGAAGGCGCCAGAACAGGTTATAGGAATGCAGCGGTCCGGGGTGCAGCCGGATTTTGAGACTAGGAGAAACGCATGGCTCATCCCGTTGACGTGCATGTGGGAAAGCGCATCCGCCACCGCCGGTGGCTGATCGGCATGACGCAGCAGCAGCTAGCCGAACAAGTCGGCATTAAATTCCAGCAAATTCAGAAGTATGAGACCGGTGCCAACCGGGTCAGCGCGTCGCGGTTGTGGGATATTTCCGACGCCCTCGAGGTGCCGGTGAGCTTTTTCTTCGAAGGCTTGCAGGAAGAAGGCAAGGCCCCGGCCGAAAAGACCGCCGTGCCGGAGGATCTGATGGGCGACAAGGAAGCGCTCGATCTGGTGCGGTCCTACTACGCGATCCCGGAAAACCAGCGCCGCCGCCTGTTCGAACTGGCGCGGGTGCTGAGCGACGCCGCCTGAAAGCTGGACGGGTCCTGACGGCCATTGCGGCGCAAAACCGGCTTCGCGGCGGGATTTGCGCTTGCAATAAAACCGGCCGGGTGGCACCCGTTCACGCATGACACAGGCCGCTTTTTCCGATCTCGATGTTGCGCACAGGATGGCAGACGCGGCCCGCGCTGCCATCCTGCCGCATTTCCGCACCACCTCCCTGAACACCGAAAACAAGCTGGCTGGCGGGTTTGATCCCGTCACCGTGGCCGACCGCGCGGCAGAGCAAGCAATGCGCGCCGTGCTGGCAGAGCTGCGCCCTGCGGACGGCATCCTGGGCGAGGAGTTCGGCTCAGAACCCGGCACCTCCGGCCGCACCTGGGTGCTGGACCCGATCGACGGCACCCGCGGCTTCATCAGCGGCACGCCGACCTGGGGCGTTCTGATTGCGCTGGCGGATGAAAATGGCCCGTTCCTGGGGGTGATCGACCAGCCCTACACCGGCGAGCGTTTTTGCGGCGGCCCTGAGACCGCCATGATGACCGGCCCGCTGGGCGAGAGGCCGCTGGAAACCCGCGCCACCGCCGCGCTGGAGGACGCCATCCTGTTCACCACCTTTCCGGAGGTCGGCACCGCCGAGGAGCGCGCCGGGTTCGAGCGGGTGTCTGCCCGCGCCAAGCTGACCCGTTACGGCACCGATTGCTATGCCTATGCGCTGGTGGCCGCAGGACAGGTTGATCTGGTGATTGAGGCGGGCCTCAACGCCTATGACATCCAGGCGCCGATAGCATTGATCCAGGCGGCGGGCGGCATCGTGACAGACTGGCAGGGCAACCCGGCGCATCAGGGCGGCCGTGCCTTGGCCGCCGCCAATCCACGGATTCACGCCGCTGCGCTGGAGCTGCTGCGCCAGGCCTGACAGGCTTGAAACCGGCGGAGCCTGCTTGTAATCTGCGCAACAGGCCGGTTCTTCGCCCGTTTTCCATCGGCCAATCACACATTCCACTGAAGCGGGCTGCCAAAAGGAGTGTGTGACGATGGCAGAAATCCTGATTCAAAATGCCGATACCGTCCTGACGATGGACGATGCGCGGCGGGTGCTGCACGGGGCGGATGTGCTGATCCGCGGCGGCCAAATTGCCGCGGTAGGGCAGGGGCTGGAGACCAGCGGCGAGACCGTCTCCGGCCGCGGCTGCGTGGTGACGCCCGGTCTGGTCAACACCCACCACCACCTTTACCAGAACCTCACCCGCGCAGTGCCGGGCGCGCAGGACGCGCTGCTGTTCGGCTGGCTGCAGCGGCTGTATCCGGTTTGGGCGCAGTTCACTCCTGACGAGATGTTCGTCTCTGCCCAGCTGGGCCTGGCCGAACTGGCACTGTCGGGCTGCACCCTCAGCTCCGACCACCTGTATCTCTACCCCAACGGCTCCCGGTTGGAGGACACCATCCACGCCGCCCGTGACGTGGGCCTGCGCTTCCACCCGACCCGCGGCGCGATGAGCATCGGCGAAAGCGACGGCGGCCTGCCGCCGGACAGCCTGGTCGAAGACGAACGGGCCATCCTGGACGACATGATCCGGGTGGTGGACGCCTTCCATGACCCGGCTGAAGGCTCCATGTGCCGGGTTGGCCTGGCACCTTGCTCGCCGTTCTCAGTCAGCCGGGAGCTGATGCGCGACGCCGCGCTGCTGGCCCGCGACAAGGGAGTGATGCTGCACACCCACCTGGCCGAAAACGACGAGGACATCGCCTATTCCCAGGCGCAGTTCGGCTGCCGCCCCGGCCAATACGCCGAGGAACTCGGCTGGACCGGCGATGATGTCTGGCACGCGCATTGCGTCAAGCTCGACGTGCAAGAGATTGATCTTTTTGCCAGAACCCGAACGGGAGTTGCCCATTGCCCCTGTTCCAACTGCCGCCTGGGAAGCGGTATCGCGCCGGTGCGCGCGATGCGCGACGCAGGCGTGCCGGTCGGGCTGGGGGTGGATGGCTCTGCCAGCAACGATATGGCCAGCCTCAGTGCCGAAGCACGCCAAGCCATGCTGCTGCAAAGGGTCGCCAATGGCGCGGACGCGATGAGCGCCTATGAAACCCTGGAGATCGCCACCCGCGGCGGCGCTGATGTGCTGGGCCGCCCCGACTGCGGCCGCCTCGAACCCGGCAAGCGCGCGGATATTGCGATCTGGGACGCCACCGGCATCGCCTCCAGCGGCAGCTGGGACCCGGCGGCCTTGCTGCTGGCCGGCCCCACGCAGGTCAAACACCTGTTCGTCGAGGGCAAGCAGATCATCCGCGGCGGCGAACTCACCACACTGGACCTGCCGCGCCTGATCGAGCGCCACGGCCAGCTGGCGCAACGGTTGATGCAGTAGAGGATCCGTCCTTCATCTGGCTGAAAATATCCCCGCCGGAGGCAGAGGCGCGCCAGCGCCTCTCCTAAACCCGCTTGCCGCCGATCCAGGTCTCGGCAATGGCGCGGTCATCACCCATCATGATGGTCGGGAACACCGCTTCCCAGACATCTTCGGCCCTATCGGCGCGCTGCGCAATGGCCGGGGTGGAGGCCAGGTCCAGCACCACCAGATCCGCCTCCATGCCTGCCGCGATATTGCCGATCTTCCCATCCATCCGCAGCGCCGTGGCTGATCCTTGGGTCGCCAGCCACAACAGCTGCGCCGCGTGCAGCGGCGTGCCGCGCAGCTGGCCGATCTCATAGGCCGCCGCCATCGTGCGCAGCATCGAAAAACTCGACCCGCCGCCGGTGTCGGTGGCAAGGCCGATCCGCTGCCCCTCCGCCATCAGCCCGGCCATGTCAAACAGGCCGGAGCCGATGAAGGTGTTTGACGTCGGGCAATGGATCAGCGCCGCGCCATAATCGCGCAGCCGGTGCCGCTCGCGCTCCTCCAGGTGGATGGCGTGGCCATAAAGCCCCTTGGCGCCCAGCAGGCCGAACTCCTCATAGGTGTCCAGGTAATCCCGCGCCTGCGGGAACAGCTCCCGGACCCAGGCAATCTCATCTGTCTGCTCGCTCAGGTGCGTCTGCATCAGGCATTCCGGATGCTTGCCCCACAGCGCGCCCATCGCCTCGAGCTGCTCCGGCGTCGAGGTGGGGGAGAACCGCGGGGTGATGGCGTACTCCAGGCGGTCCACTCCGTGCCAGCGTCCGATCAAAGCCTCCGAGTCGTCATAGGCCGACTGCGCCGTGTCCCGCAGCCCCTCCGGCGCGTTGCGGTCCATGCAGGTTTTGCCCGCCGCCACCCGCTGGCCGCGCGCCTGCGCCGCGGCAAAGAACGCATCGACGCTTTCGGAATGGATAGTGCAATAGCTGCAGACCGTTGTGGTGCCATGCGCCGCGGTCAGGTCCAGATAGCGCGCGGCGATTTCATCGGCATAGGCCCGGTCCGCAAACCGCATTTCCTCCGGGAAGGTATAACTGTTCAGCCAGTCGATCAGCCGCTTGCCCCAGCTGGCGATGATCGCGGTCTGCGGGTAATGCACATGGGCATCGACAAAGCCCGCCATGATCAGCTTGCCGCTGTGATCCACGGTCGCCGCCTCTGGCAGAAGCGCCTGCATTTCCGCCAGCGTGCCGGCACCCGCGATCCGCCCGTCCTGCACCGCCACCGCCTCCTGCAGCCGGGCCGCGTATTCCGGGCGCTCCCCGTCAAAAGGCGAGCCGGAGAAGGACAGAACCTGTCCCTTCAGGATGAAACCGGTGGCCATATTTCCAACCCTTTCCTTGCAAATGCACCCCGCGCAGGGTACCCGCCGCATCAGCTCCGGACAGATTATGCCATTGTCATTGTTTTCCGGTAGCGGCTTCTTCTATTTTGCAGGCAAATACTCACAAAATACTCCGGGGGCATCACATGAGCAGCGGCGACAACATCTCCGGCGACCTGTCTCAGGACGACGCCTATGACCTGGACCGCAAGCTGGTGGCCCAGATTCTGGAGGCGGTGGAGCAGGGCGACCAGCAGGCCCTGACTGAGCTGCTGGAAGGCCTGCACGCGGCTGACATCGCCGACCTTCTGGAACAGATCGAATCGGCGGAGCGGACCAGGCTGATCCGCCTCTATGACCGGGAATTCGACGGCGAAATCCTGTCGGAACTGGATGAAAGCATCCGCGAAGAGGTCATCGAAATCCTCAACCCGCTGGTCTTGGCCGATGCGGTGCGGGAGATGGAAAGCGACGATGTCGTCGATCTGCTTGAAGACCTGGAGGTGCCGCAGCAGGAAGCCATCCTGGATGCGCTTGAGGATGCCGACAGGGTCGCGGTCGAACAATCCCTGAGCTTCCCGGAAAACTCTGCCGGCCGTCTGATGCAGCGCGAGGTGGTGATGGCGCCCGAGCATTGGAATGTCGGGCAGGCCATTGATTTCATGCGCAACTCCGAGGACTTGCCGGAGCAGTTCTACCATGTGGTTCTGGTTGATCCGCGCCTCCATCCGGTTGGCAACGTCACCCTGGGCCGGATCATGGCCGCCAAGCGCGAAGTGCCGCTGACCGATCTGCTGGAGGAGACGTTTCAGGTCATTCCCGCCGATCAGGACGAGGAAGACGTGGCCTATGCATTTAATCAGTACCACCTGATCTCGGCCCCTGTGGTGGACGACGAGGGGCGGCTGGTCGGCGTGATCACCATCGACGATGCGATGATCGTGCTGGACGAGGAACACGAGGAGGACATTCTGCGCCTGGCTGGCGTCGGCGAGGAAAGCTCGCTCGCCGACCGGGTGATTGAGACCACCAAGCGCCGCTTTCCCTGGCTGGCGGTCAACCTGGTGACGGCAGTGCTGGCCTCGCTGGTCATCGCTCAATTCGAGGCGGCGATTGCCCAGATCGTGGCGCTGGCCGTGCTGATGCCGATTGTCGCCTCCATGGGCGGCAATGCGGGCACCCAGTCGCTGACGGTGGCGGTGCGCGCCATCGCCACCCGCGACCTCACAGGCTCCAACGTCTGGCGGGTGATCCGCCGCGAGGTTCTGGTGGGGCTGGTCAACGGTGTGATCTTTGCCATCGTGATGGGGCTGGTGGGCCTGGCCTGGTTTGGCTCGCCGATGCTGGGTGTGGTGATCGCCGTCGCTATGGTGGTCAATCTGGTCGTGGCGGGGCTGGCGGGCACCGTGATCCCGGTTCTATTGGAGAAGACCGGAATTGACCCGGCCCTGGCTTCCGGCGCCTTTGTAACCACGGTGACCGACGTGGTGGGCTTCTTCGCCTTCCTGGGCCTGGCCGCCGCCGTACTGCTGTAGGAGACCGCTATGACGGATCTGACCGAAATCAAGGCCGCCGCCCGCAAGGCCGCCTTTGCCCGCCGCAAGGAGGCGCATGCCCGCAACATTCCCGGCGCTGCGGGCCACCTGTCGGAGGTGCTGGCCGGCTACCGGGGCGTGCCGCTGTCAGGTTTCTTGCCAATCCGCACCGAGATTGACCCGGTGCCTGCCATGGCAGAGGCCGCAGCACACGGGCCCGTCGGCGTGCCGGTGATCATGGGCGCGGGCAAGCCGCTGAAGTTCAGCCGCTGGCAGCCCGACGGCCCGCTGCGTGACGGCCCGTTCGGCGCCATGGTGCCGGAGGTTGACGATTTCTTTGAACCGGAAATCCTGGTGGTGCCGCTGGTTGCCTTTGATGCCACTGGCGGGCGGCTGGGCTATGGCGGCGGCTTTTACGACCGCACGCTGGAACTGCTGCGCGGCAAGCGGGCGACGCTGGCGATCGGCTTTGCCTTTGACGCGCAAGAGGCCGAAGACCTGCCGCTGGAACCCACCGACCAGCCGCTCGACATGATCGTGACCGAAAGCCGCATTTTGCAGTTCAAACGCTGACGCCGGCCCCCGGCAGCCAGGATTTTTCTGAAAAATCTTGGCAAAACTTTTCAGAAAAGTTTTGCGCGCCCGCCGCGGGACTTGTCCTGGCGGGCGCATCCGCGTACCACGCCGCAATGCGAATTCTGTTTCTAGGCGATGTGATGGGCCGCGCCGGGCGCCGTGCCGTCACCGAAAATCTGCGGCGGCTGCGGCAGGAGTGGCGGCTCGATTTTGTCGTGGTGAACGGCGAAAACGCCTCCAACGGCATGGGGCTGAGCGGCGAGCACGCCAAGCTGCTGCTGGACGCCGGCGTCGACTGCCTGACACTGGGCGATCATGCCTTCGACCAGAAGGACATGCTGCAGTTCATCGAGAAGGAACAGCGCATCATCCGGCCGCTGAACTTTGCCAAGGGCGCGCCGGGCCGCGGCTTCCGGCTGTTCAATGCGCCGGGCGGGCGCAAGGTGCTGGTGGTGCAGGTGCTGGGGCAGGTGTTCATGAAACGCGCCTTTGACGACCCCTTCGGCGCGGTGGAGGCTGTGCTGAAAGCGCATCCGCGCGGCGGGCTGGCGCAGGCGGTCATTGTCGACATGCATTGCGAGGCGACCTCAGAGAAGATGGCAATGGGCCATTTCTGCAACGGCCGCGCGTCGCTGGTTGCAGGCACCCATACCCATGTGCCGACCGCCGATGCGCAGATCCTGTCCGAAGGCACCGGCTATCTGACCGACGCGGGCATGTGCGGCGATTACAACTCGGTCATTGGCATGGACAAGGCCGAACCGATGCGCCGCTTCCTGACCGGCATGCCGAAAACGCGCTTTACCCCGGCAAACGGCGAAGCGACCCTGTCCGGCGTGTTTGTGGAAACCGACGACCGCACCGGCGCTGCGAAACAGATTCGGATGGTGCGCAATGGCGGGCTGCTGCAGGAATCGGCGCTCTGACCGGCGGCCGCATGTCCTCTTGCGCTGCCTGAGGCGGAAAGTTCGGCCGGAATGGCAGCGAATTGCTGCCAATTTTCCTGATTGGCACCGGATCAGCCCCAGCGGGTGCGGTAATTCTTGCCCCGCCAAAAAGTTTCAGGGAAACTGCGCGATGGCACAGCGCTGTCCCGCGCGCTAAACCCGCCTTAATCAATATGGGCATAGTCACGGCACATGCAGTTTTTCCAACTTGGTGACACCGGCAGCGCGGTCCTGGCGCTTGCAATTGTCCTGGCCATGTTCTTGGCGTTCCTGCGGGAAACCTACCCGACAGAGGTTGTGGCGCTGACCGGCGTGGCGGCGATGCTGGCCACCGGCATTCTCCCCTACAGCGAGGCGCTGCCGGTGCTGGCAAACCCGGCGCCCTGGACCATTGCGGCGATGTTTATCATCATGGGCGCCCTGGTGCGGACAGGCGCCCTCGACGCCTTCACCCAGATTGCCAAGAAGCAGGCGGAGGTGAACCCCAGGCTCGCCGTGGCCTTGCTGATGGCCTTTGTGGTGTCCGCCTCGGCCGTGGTGTCCAATACGCCGGTGGTGGTGGTGATGATCCCGGTGTTCATCCAGATCGCACGGACGTTGAAGGTTTCGGCCTCCAAGATGCTGATCCCGCTGAGTTATGCCGCAATCCTGGGCGGGACGCTGACCCTGATCGGCACCTCGACCAACCTTCTGGTGGATGGTGTTGCCCGGGCGCAGGGCTTGAAACCCTTCACCATCTTCGAGGTCACCCCGCTGGGGCTGATCCTGATCGTCTACGGCATGGTCTACCTGCGCTTCATCGCGCCGCGGCTGCTGCCGGAACGCGACAGCATGGCGGCGATGCTGAGCGACAAGTCGAAAATGAAGTTCTTCACCGAGGCGGTAATCCCGCCGGAAAGCAACCTGATCGGCCGCGAAGTCACCGGCGTGCAGTTGTTCAAGCGCCCGGGCGTGCGGCTGATCGACGTGATCCGCGGCGACGATTCCTTGCGCCGCAACCTCAAAGGCGTCGAGCTGCAGGTCGGCGACCGCGTTGTTTTGCGCACAAGGATGACCGAACTTTTGAGCCTGCAAAGCAACAAGGAGCTGAAGCGGGTCGATCAGGTCTCCGCGGTGGAGACCCATACCGTCGAAGTGCTGATCACCCCCGGCTGCCGCATGGTGGGACGTTCGCTTGGCGCCATGCGTCTGCGCCGCCGCTATGGTGTATATACGCTGGCGGTGCACCGGCGGAACCAGAATATCGGCGTGCAGCTTGATGATCTGGTGGTGCGGATCGGCGACACGCTGCTGCTGGAGGGCGCCCCCGCCGACATCCAGCGTCTGGCGGCCGACATGGACCTGGCCGATGTCTCGCAGCCGACCCAGCGCGCTTACCGCCGCAGCCATGCGCCGATTGCGGTTGTGGCGCTGTTCGGCATCGTTGTGCTGGCGGCCTTTGGCGTAGCGCCGATCCTGATGCTGTCGGTGATGTCGGTATCACTGGTTTTTGTGACCCGCTGCATCGACGCGGATGAGGCGTTTTCCTTTGTGGACGGCCGGCTTCTGGCACTGATTTTCTCTATGCTGGCGATTGGTGCGGCGCTGGAAAGCTCCGGTGCTGTCAGCCTGATCGTCAACGCCATTGCGCCAGCCCTGTCGATGCTGCCGCCGTTCCTGCTGGTCTGGGCGGTTTACCTGCTCACGTCGGTGCTGACGGAGCTGGTCTCCAACAATGCTGTCGCGGTGGTCGTCACCCCGATCGCCATTGGACTGGCGCAGGCCATGGGCGTGGATCCGCGGCCGCTGGTGGTGGCGGTGATGGTGGCGGCCTCGGCCTCCTTTGCCACCCCGATCGGCTATCAGACCAATACGCTGGTCTACGGCCCCGGCGGCTACAAGTTCACCGATTTCCTGCGCGTCGGCATCCCGCTGAACCTGACTGTCGGCATGCTGGCTTCGCTGATCATTCCCTTCATGTGGCCGCTCTGATCAGCGCAAAAGGGACTGAAAGCGGCGGACACCCGCCGGACGTGCAGGTCTTTACGGGAAATTAGCGGCGCCCACCCCATATGGAACAGAGTAAGAGTCCAAAGGGGGTAAAGATGGAGACGAGGAGAATATTTCTGTTTGTTGTGCTGGCTGGTTCGACGGCCATCGCGCTGGCGTCGCAGGTTTGGGCGCCCGATGCCGGTCAGGCGGTTCTGGCTGCATCGCAGGCCGCAAAACCCTTCTGACGGGCTCTGGCCGACCTTCTGAGCAAACGTTCTCCGCCGCCGGCTACAGCGGCCAGAAGACCAGAATGGCCGGGATCGACACCGCGATGACCAGCACCTCCAGCGGCAGGCCCATGCGCCAGTAATCGCCAAAGCGATAGCCGCCAGGCCCCAGCACCAGCGTGTTGTTCTTGTGCCCGATGGGGGTCAGGAACGCCGCGGACGCCGCAACCGCTACCGCCATCAGGAACGGATCCGGAGAGACCCCCAGGGTGTTTGCCATCTCGATCGCCACAGGGGCCGCGACAATCGCCGTGGCGGTGTTGTTCAGCACATCCGACAGCGTCATGGTGACCACCATCAGCACCGCCAGCACCGCCCAGGCCGGCAGCCCCGCCGTCAGCCCGTTCAGCGCATTGGCAATCAGCGCGGTGCCGCCAGAGGAATCCAGCGCCGCCCCCAGCGGGATCATCGAGCCGAGCAAAACCACCACCGGCCACTCAACATGGTCATAGATCTCTGCCACCGGCAGGATCTTCAGCAGCACATAGCCCACAGCGACCAAACCCAGCGCAACCGGCAGATACAGCAGCCCAACCGAGGCCGCGACCACTGCCGCGGCAAACAGCCCGATCGCGGCCCAGGTCTTGTCATTGGCAGTCACCGACAGGCCGCGCGCGGCCAGCGGCAGGCAGCCCAGCCAATCAGCGACATCGGCGCTGCGCCCGCGCGGACACAAAAGCAGCAGGATATCCCCCGCCTCGATCTTGGTCTGGCGGATGTGGTGAGTGATCCGGCGGCCTTGGCGGGCAATCCCCAGCAGCACTGCGCTTTGCCGCCAGGACAGCCCGATGGCCTGGGCGCTGCGGCCGCGGATGCGCGCGGTCTCGGGCACTACCAGCTCCAGCAGCTCCAGCCCTTCACCCGCCGCGGTCAGCTTCTCCTGACGGGCGGCATCTGCAAAATCCAGCTTCAGCGCGCTGCGGAATTCATCCAGCGCTTCCGGCTCGGCCTCTATCACCAGCGCGTCGCCCTCCCGCAGAATGGCAGCGACAGAGCGCCCGTAGCGCCGCTTGCCGTCCCGGATCAGCCCGAGAATGGCGACATCCGCCTTCTCAGCCTCTTCTTCCAGCTCCCCCAGCCGCTTGCCGATGAGATCGGACTCCTCGCCCACCGTCAGCTCGGCGATATAAGGCGCCAGCTGCGCCTCCGAGGCGCCGGCCGCGTTCTCCCGCGCCGGGATCAGCCGCCAGCCGATCAGCGCCACAAATGCCAAGCCCGCCAGCGCCGCCGCACCGCCCACCGGGGCAAAATCGAACATCCGGAACGGCTCGCCCAGGGTTTCCTCGCGGATCGCAGCGATTATGATGTTGGGTGGGGTGCCGATCAGTGTCGCCATGCCGCCCAGGATGGTGGCAAAGGACAGGGGCATCAGGCTCAGCCCCGGGGCGCGGCCCGCCTTGCGGGCAGTCTGAATATCCACCGGCATCAGCAGCGCCAGCGCTGCCACATTGTTCATAAAGGCCGACAGCACAGCGCCGACCCCGCCCATCAGCGCGATGTGGGCGCCCAGGCCGCGGGCGCTGTCCACCAGCGTCCGGGTGATCAAGAACACCGCGCCCGACCGCACCAGCCCGGCCGAGACGATCAGCACCAGCGCCACCACCAGCGTTGCCGGGTGCCCGAAACCGGCAAACGCCTCGCCCGCGGGCACCACCCCCAGCACCACGCCTGCCATCAGCGCGGCAAAGGCCACCAGGTCGTATCGCCAGCGCCCCCACAGAAGCAGGCCAAAGACGGCGGCAAAAAGGGCAAATAAAACACTTTGATCGAATGTCATACCGCCACCTTAGCCGCTCAAAACCGCGGAACAAGGACCAAGACTGGGCGGCAGCGCTTGAAAGCGGGCCGCGCCCAAGGCTATATGAGCGCCAATTCAGATATTCAGCAGCAAGGATGCACCATGGCAGGCCATTCAAAATGGGCTAACATTCAGCACCGCAAGGGCCGTCAGGACGCGGCGCGGTCAAAACTGTTTTCCAAGCTGGCCAAGGAGATCACCGTGGCCGCCAAAATGGGCGACCCTGATCCCGACAAGAACCCGCGCCTGCGCCTGGCCGTGAAGGAAGCCAAAAGCCAGTCCGTCCCCAAGGACGTGATTGAGCGCGCGATCAAGAAGGCCGTTGGCGGCGACGCCGAAAACTACGACGAAATCCGCTATGAGGGCTATGGCCCCAATGGCGTTGCGGTGATCGTCGAGGCGATGACCGACAACAAGAACCGCACCGCCTCCAACGTGCGCTCCACCTTCTCCAAGAACGGCGGCAACCTGGGCGAAACCGGGTCCGTGGGCTTCATGTTCGACCGCAAGGGCGAAGTGACCTATCCGGCCTCTGTCGGCGATGCCGACACCGTGATGATGGCAGCCATCGAAGCCGGGGCCGAGGATGTCGAAAGCTCCGAGGACGGCCACATCATCTATTGCGCCGACACTGATCTGAACGATGTTTCCAACGCTCTGGAAGCGGAGCTGGGCGAATCCGAGTCGACCAAGCTGGTCTGGAAGCCGACCACCACCACCGAGCTGGACCTGGAAGGCATGCAGAAGCTGATGAAGCTGGTCGATGCGCTGGAGGACGACGACGACGTGCAGCGCGTCACCACCAACTTCGAAGCCACCGACGAGGTCATGGCGCAGCTCTGACCCGCCCCGGACCGGACATGCAAAGGCCCGCCTTCCGGCGGGCCTTTTTCTTTGCTGATGATACCTCTCTGGGCCGCTGCGGCCTCTCGGCTGCATCTTTCGGGGCCCTGACACCCCGGACAGAGGCCGAAGTCCGGGAGGCAGCGCCCCTGTGCCTCAATCCAATTTGCGGTACTGCAGGAGATTGCCGCGCGGCAGGAACATCAGCGTCAGTTCCAGATGGTCGACGTAGTCGATGACATAACAGTATTCTTCGCCGGTTTCCTCCTCCCGGGCATAAAGATACGGTCCGCTGCCGTCAAAGTCCTGGCACCATCCGGACACCGACAGATACTCCCGTCCGGCATAGGCGCCGTCATAGGTATTGTCCCGCTCAGCCCCCAGCACGGTGAACTGCGCGTTGGGATCGTCCACTGAATACCAATGTCCCTGCAGCTTGTTCAAAAGCCCGTCATGCTCCGTCCACGGCCGCACGGCCGCATCCCGCAGCACAACATCCGCAGTCCGGTCGTACACGGCCTCCAGATCACCTTCGACGGTCAGCGGTGTTCCGGGATCCAGCGCCTCCATCGCGGCAAAGACAAACTGCGGTGTGCGCCCGTCGTCATAGACAAAGAACTTGGTGCCGCCGGCATGAAAACTGCAGGCCCGCTGCCCGTCCGAATGGCAATCCTGCAAGATCACATTGTCCGTGTAAGGCTCGCCAAAGGTGCCCGGCGCGCTGCCTTGCGGCGCGGCCGGCGGCTGTTCGGCCGGTGCCCCTGCCGCGGCGTTCAAAGTCAGCGTGAAACGGGTCGCGGTCTCGCCGGTGTCGAGCTTGCGGAAACCCTGGGTTTCATAGCCGCGCGCGGCGCAGTTGCTGTCACCGTGAATTGTGAAGGCCTGCGAGGTGGTGCAAAAGCTGTACTCGCCGCTGGCAAACGCCGTGCCCCCGGCATTGGCCCGGTAATAGTAATAGCGTTTCTTCAAATCGCCGGTTACCGGCGTTTTGCACTCCCCTGCGGGAATGTTCCACCAGCCTTCTGAAATCCATTCTTCGCCGTTGGAATATCCGATGGCCAGGCTCAGGCTTTGGCCGGCATTGTTGCAGATTTCCAGTCCGGCCAGTGCCGGCGATGCTGCCAGCCCAATGGCCGCGGTCAGTATAATGCTCTTCATGCAATGTCCCCGGGATGACCGTAGGAGGCAAAGGCCGGTCCGGCAAGGAAAACCCGTTCCCGCGGCGGTCCGCCCGGTCAGTCGGTGATGACCCCGCCAGCCAGCAGTTCGCCGGCCTGAGGGATCCAGAGGCCGCTGAAGGGGACGTCAAAAATACTGCTTGCAAAGTCCGCACGCACGCCTTGCCCGACCAGGAAGGCGCGGTCCTTCTGCTGTTCCTTGCGGATGTCTATGTGCGGCAGCCCGCTGCTGGACTGCAGGGCATAGCTGTGGAACCCAAGCTGCCCTGCCGGTCCCAGGCTGCGGCGGCTGCCGGCTGCAAAGAGCAGCGTGCAGGCGGACGCGCACAGCCCGTCTGCGTAAGTGTTCCAGCCCTGATCCCGGATCACCCGGGCGGCGCCGCGGGCCTCTGCAATCAGCCCGCCGGGGCCAGCAAGCTCCATCTGCTCTATGTCCGGGTGGTCCTGGGCCAGTTGCCGCAGCCGCTTGGTCAGTCCATGGGTGATTTCGCCGTCAAAGATCAGCACCCGGCCATCGCCGGAGACCGCCAGGCTGTATTTGGCCTCGCGCTTCAGCCGCTGCTGTTCGGCATAGGCCGGCTCCGCCACCGTCCGGGCAATCAGCAGCGCGTCCCACCACAGGATCAGCGCGGCAAAGCCTGCAAACAGCAGCACCAGATAGCCGCCCCAGACCGGCATCATCGCCCCGGTGCTGCGCACATGCGCATCAGCGCTCAGCTGAAACGCCCGTGCCTGCCACAGCAGGAACAACCCGTCCGCCGCCATCAGCAAAAAAGCCAGCGGCACCGGCAGCCGGATCCATTGGTTCAGCGCCAGCCACCCCAGCACCAGACAGCCCCGCGGCAGCACGACCTGCAGCGCCAGGCTGCGCGGCAGGGGCAGGGCGGTCACCCGCCCGTTCCCGCAGCCGCCTTGGCACGGACAGCCCGCGGCTGCAGCACAGGCGGCGGTTTGCCTTCAATAATCATTGCGGCCCTTTCCGGCGCGGCGGGTCAGTCTTGCGTCAGGTACTGCCTAGCCGATTTCTGCACGGCGCGGGTGACTTCGGCAAGGGCAGGCGCCATCACCCGCGCCACCTGCCAGGTCAGCGGCACCGGCAGCGTGCTGTCCGGGATCAGCGGCACCAGCCGCCCGGTTCGGATATCCTGCGCCACCATCGCCAGCGGGTTCATGCCCCAGCCCAATCCGGCGGCGGCGGCGTCAATGAACGCCTGGGTCGAGGGCAGGAAATGCGCCGGTGGCGCCAGACCTGGCGCCACATTCCGCTCCAGCCACAGGCGCTGCAGATTGTCCTTTGCGTTGAAGATCATACAGGGCGCTTTTGCAGCGGCCTCGGGCGTCACCCCGTCCGCAAACCAGCGCGCCATGAACGCCGGGCTGGCGGTCGCCGCGTAATCCAGCGTGCCCAGCGGATAGGCCTCGAACCCGGTCACCGGCTTGGAACTGGCAGTCACCGCGGCAGAAACCTCGCCGCGTTTCAGCCACTCCGCGCTGTGGTCCTGGTCATCCACCAGCAGATCGAACAGCACCCCCTCCACCGCCGCCATCGCCCCTATGAACCAGCTGGCCAGGCTGTCGGCATTGACCGCAATCCGCAGCCGCACCGGGCCGTGACCCGCCTCCAGCGCCAGCTCGCGCGCCAGCTGCGCTTCCAAGAGGCCGATGTCCTCCGCGTGTTTGGCAATCCTGAGCCCCGCCGCGGTGCCGGTGCAGGGCGCGCCGCGCAGCACCAGCGCGGTGCCGGTCCGGTCCTCCAGCGCCTTGATCCGCTGGGATATGGCCGAGGGCGTCACCGCCAGCGCATGCGCCGCCGCTTCAAAGCTGCCAAGGCGCAGCACCGCGCTCAGCGCGGCCAGCTGGCTGGGATCCATATTCATTAGAAGCTCTAATCTAGCCTAAGTCTCTTTAACTGGATTAATGGCAGGGCGGGGGTTAGTCAAACTTCGTACGAATACGAGGAGACATCCATGCCCCCCAGCCTGATTGCCGGATTTGCCCTGGGCCTCAGCCTGATCATGGCGATTGGCGCCCAGAACGCCTTTGTCCTGCGCCAGGGGCTGCGGCGTCAGCATGTGTTCTGGATCTGCCTCACCTGCGCGGGCTCGGATGCGGTGCTGATCACCGCCGGCGTCTTCGGTTTCGGCTCCCTGGCACTGGCGGTGCCGTGGTTCGAACAGGCGATGCGGCTGGGCGGCGCCGCCTTTCTGATCTGGTACGGCGCCCGCGCCCTGCGCGCCGCCTGGCAGGGCGGGGAAAAACTGGAAGCGGCGCAGGAGGGCGCAGGCGCCGCGCTGCTGCCGGTGCTCGCCACCGTGCTGGCGCTCACCTGGCTGAACCCGCATGTCTACTTGGACACCGTGGTGCTCCTCGGCTCAATCTCCGCCCAGTACCCGCAGCCGCTGGTCTTTGCTGCCGGCGCCACCATCGCCAGCTTCACCTTCTTCTTCACGCTGGGCTATGGCGCCAGCCTGCTGGCCCCGGTCTTTGCCCGCCCGCGCGCCTGGCAGGTGCTGGACGCCGTAGTCGGCCTGACCATGTGGGCAATTGCCGCCAAGCTTCTCTTGATGTGACGAACAGCGCCTGTGCGCGTCCCGCCCTAACGCCTGCACTGAAATGCGCTACCTTGTCCCTGTAGCCACCGACAGGAGGGAAGGATGAGCTGGAACCCGGCACTGGAACCGCAATGCCCCGATGCGGGCGATCTCGACGCGATCGAAACGGTGATCATCCCGCGCGCCCGCGACATCGGCGGCTTCGAGGTCCGCCGCGCGCTGCCCGCGCCGCGCCGCCAGATGGTCGGGCCCTTTATCTTCTTCGACCAGGCGGGGCCTGCCGAGTTCCTGACCGGGCAGGGCATCGACGTCCGCCCGCACCCGCATATCGGCCTCGGCACCGTCACCTATCTGTACGAAGGCGAGTTCGAGCACCGCGATTCCCTAGGCACCCACCAGATGATCTATCCGGGCGAGGTGAACTGGATGGTGGCGGGCGAGGGCGTCACCCATTCCGAGCGCACCTCCGCCGCCACCCGCCAGGGCGCCAGCAGCCTGTTCGGCATCCAGACCTGGATCGCACTGCCGGAAAGCCACGAGGATGCGCCCGCAACCTTTGAACACCACGGCAAGGAGGCGCTGCCGCTGCTGGAGGGCGAGGGTAAGGCCGCCCGGCTGATCCTTGGCACGGCTTGGGGGGAGAAAGCGCCAGCTACGCTCTATTCCGACACCTTCTATGCAGATGTGGTTCTGCAGGCCGGGTCCAAGCTGCCCTTG
This sequence comes from Leisingera caerulea DSM 24564, assembly GCF_000473325.1. Lineage (NCBI taxonomy): Bacteria > Pseudomonadati > Pseudomonadota > Alphaproteobacteria > Rhodobacterales > Roseobacteraceae > Leisingera > Leisingera caerulea. The sequence goes on along the minus strand of NZ_KI421514.1, from coordinate 359,992 downwards.
CCCACGGATCACGAGGACCGGGGCATCTATGTCACCCAGGGCTCTGTCGAAATCGCAGGCGAAACCTTCGAGGCCGGCCGCATGATGGTGTTCCGCCCGGGCGATGAAATCACCGTGACCGCAGGCCCCGAGGGCGCCCGGCTGATGGCGCTGGGCGGCGAGACGCTGAACGGGCCGCGCTATATCTGGTGGAACTTCGTCGCCTCCTCCCGCGACCGGATCGAGGCCGCCAAGGACTCCTGGGCTGCCGGCGACTGGCAGCACGGGCGTTTTCAGCTGCCGCCCGGCGACGATCAGGAGTTCATCCCGCTGCCGTGACGCCGCAGCGTTTCCGGGGCGGAAAGCGGCCTGCCCAGAGATAATTCACATGTGAAGCCTTGTGCCGCCGCCCGAACGGGTGTTCTGTCACCTCATGAGCCAGACCGCAGACACCGCCCCAGCCCTCCAAAACCCGCTCAAAGGCGTGTTCTGGATGGTGGTGACGGGCCTGTGCTTTGTCGCGGTGACAGCGCTGGTCAAATACCTGGGCACCCGCATCCCGCCCGCCGAAAGCGCCTTTCTGCGTTATCTCCTGGGGCTGGTTTTTCTGCTGCCGATGATCGGCGCCCTGCGCAAGGCGCGCCTGACCCCGCGGCTGTGGGGGCTTTATGCGGGCCGCGGCGTGGTGCACTCCGCCGGGGTGATGCTGTGGTTTTACGCGATGACCCAGATCCCGCTGGCCGAAGTCACGGCGATGAACTACCTGTCGCCGGTTTACGTCACCCTGGGCGCGGCGCTGTTTCTGGGCGAGAAGCTGGCGTTCCGCCGCATCTCAGCCATTGCCGTGGCGCTGATCGGCGCGCTGATCATCCTGCGCCCGGGCTTCCGCGAGGTGTCGCCCGGCCACATTGCCATGCTGTTCACCGCGGTGTCCTTTGGCGCCTCCTACCTGATTGCCAAATTCACCGTCGGCAGCAACAGCCCGGCGGTGGTGGTGGCGATGCTCTCGGTCTTTGTCACCCTGGGGCTTGCCCCCTTTGCCTTGGCCGTTTGGGTGACACCCACCCTGGCAGAGGTCGCAATCCTGTTCGGCGTCGCCTGCTTTGCCACTGCGGGCCACTACACCATGACCCTGGCCTTTGCCGCCGCTCCGGTGACGGTGACCCAGCCAGTCACCTTTTTGCAGCTGGTCTGGGCCACCCTGCTGGGCGCCCTGGTGTTCGCCGAGCCGGTGGACATCTGGGTGGTCTCCGGCGGCGGGCTGATCCTGGCGGCAGTCAGTTTCATCTCCTGGCGTGAAGCCAGGATCAAAAAGAAAGCAGCTACACCTTCGGGTAACCCGGCTGGGCTTTGATCGTCTTATAGATGTTACATGCCCGGGGTAATCTCGCGCCCTTACAGATGTCAGCGGGGGCTGTGAATGGCGTTCTTCCTTTGGCTGCCCGCGCTGCTGCTGGCGGCCCTTACAGATCCGGCGGCCGCCAATGCCGGGACCAGTATCTGCAATGATACCGGTGCCCTGCATCAGCTTGCCGTGAGTGTCCGTACCGAGGGCAGCTGGGTCACCGAGGGCTGGCAGGCTCTGGCGCCCGGCGACTGCATCACTCCTTTGCCGGAGGGGCACCAGGGCCGGTTCTTCTACTTCCGCGCCGAAAGCCCGGGATACCAGTTCCGCGACGACAGCATCCGCTTCTGCACCAAAGCGGGGCCGTTCCGCGCCGGGGGCGGCGATTGTGCAGCCCGCGGTTATCGCGAGCAGGCATTTGCCAGGGTCCGTACCGCTGCGGACGGGCAGGAGATCCTGCTCAGCTCCCGCTCTCAGGCGGCCGCGGCGGCGGAGCACTCGGCCGCCGCCGCGGCAACGCCCTATGCGGCGGATGTGGTTTTCCAGGGCTGCCGCCAGCGCCAGCCAGGCGCAACAGTGGCTTGCCGCTTTGTCGGAGGCGGTATGGAGATCAGGGCCGCCAGCGGCGAAACGGCCGCCGCGCCGGTATTTGCCATGCTGATGGGGCTGCAGCAGGGGGCGCTGCTGGCGGTTGAGGGAGAGTTGACCAGTTTCTTCGGCTCCCACGGAGAGCTGGACCTGCACAGCGCTGCATTGCGCCAGCCCAAACGTCATGACCGGATTTTGCAGCAGATGCAGGGCAAATGGGTGTCAGCAGCAGACCCCGGCGACAGTTTCACGATTGCCGGCGCGGTCCGCCAGGTCAGCTACATGGGCAGCGCGATGCCGCCGGAATTCGTCTCGGTGCAGGACAGCTGCCGCGGTGCGGACGATGCCGGCGATTTCCTGATCGCCCGCGACAGCGAGCGCGGCACCAGCCTGTGCTACCGGATCCATTCCCTGAGCCCTGATGAGCTGACCCTGATCTACCTGCCGCGCGGCAACCGCCTGGTCTACCGGCGCCAGCCGGAGGGCTAGGGGCGGGGCCGCAGCCGTTCAGGGGATCACCAGATCCACCACCCGGTGCGCCGCCGCGCGCGCATCCTCCGGGTTCAGCGCTTCCTCGGATTGCGCCGCCTGAAGCCAGACACCGTCCATATAGCACTGCAGCGCCTGGCGCGCGGTCTCCAGCTGTCCCGCCGGCAGCAGCGCCCGCAGCTCGGCCAGGAAATGGCTGCGCACCCGGGAACGGTTGATTCGGTGCAGGCGGCTGAGGCGCGGCGAATAGGGGGCATTTGCCCAGAACTGCATCCAGATGCTGCACTGCGGAACGGTGAACAGATCGTCGGCAAAGTTCGCATCCATCACCGCATACAGCCGCTCGCGCGGGGTGCGCGCAGTGGCGTAACCTTCGCTCATCGCCCGTCGCAGCTTGCCTAAAAGATGCAGCATCGTGGCTTCCATCAGCCCTTCCTTGGAGCCGAAATAGTAGTTGATCGACGCCGCCGAAGCCCCGGCCTCCCTGGCGATTTCCGCCATGGTAACAACGCCGTAACCGCGCTTGTGCACGGCGACGATGGTCGCTTCGATCAGCTCTTCGTTGCGGATGTCCCGGATGCGTTTCCTGCTCATGACAAAGTTGTGCGGCAATTGGGGCGCCGTTTCAACTGTTGTTCGCGTGAATTGAAATCTTGAATGGTCATTCAAAAAACCATTTGGCCGATCAGCCGGCTGTGTTATGTACCCAATCCATGTCTAAGGGCGGATACCGCCCGGAAATGGGAGGGACAAATGACTTCAATCATCTCATTCGGGATTCTGCTGGCCTTTGCGCTGGTGGCGTTCTGCGTGATCAAGTGGTGGAACGTCCGCAACGTCGGCGTGACCCCCGTTCACCTTTTCACCTTCATCGCAATCCTGTTCACCTCCGGTCTGGATGTGGGCCTGATCATGTTCCCGCTGGCCTGGGACTTCCCGCTTTATGCGGATACCGCGGCAGAGCCCGCCTACGCCTTCACCAACCCGCTGGCGCTGGAGTTCGGCTTCTGGGGCTTCCTGATCTGGGGCTTCTACTTCCTGACCACCTTCTATTTCTGCGTGATCGAGCCGCGGGTGAAGTTCTTCGAGATCCCGCTGGTGAAATGGATCAACAACATCGTGATCATCGGCACCTGCGCCTTCACCGGCGCGCTGTTCCTGATCTACCTGCCGTATTACGCCACCTTCATGGGCGACGGTGAAACCGTGATCCCGGCCTTCTATGTCATTACCTTCCTGGTGATCCTGTTTGCCGCCTTCTCCTCCACCGACATCAAATACGTCCGCATCCTGTCGGTGGGCTCCACCGTTCTGTTCATGGCGCTGATCCTGGGCATGTGGGCCTATGCCGGCATGGGCCTGGGCGCCTTTGGTGATACCGCCTCCAACATCGGCGGCTATTTCTCCAACATCCACAAATTCATCCTGCCGCTGACCGACTATCATGAGTTCTACCTGTTCTGGTGGTTTGCATGGTCGATCATGATCGGCCAGTTCACGTCCCGCTTTGTCGGCGGCCTGCGCACCTGGCAGGTTCTGGCAGCGCTGCTGATCTTCCCGTCGATCCCGCTGGGGGTGTGGTTCTCGGTGCTGTACTACTACCACCTGAACAGCATCGAAACGACGCTGCTGATCAACGTCTCCATGGTCGCGGTGGGCATCATCTTCGTGGTCAACTCCTTTGACTCGCTGATCCGCCTTTACACCGACAACCTGAACCTGACGGCCAAGCGGTTCGGCACCATCCCTTACGTGCTGGGCAACGCGGTTGTGCTCTTCGGCCTCACTCTGGCCTTCCAAAGCCAGTGGCTGCAGATCCAGTGGATCGGCACCATCGTGATCGGCATCTATGTGGCCTGCCTGGCCTACATCATGATCGCCAAGCGCAGCGAAGTGATGAGCATCGACGCCTCGCCCGAGGAGAACATTCTCGACTTCGAAAAGATCAAGACGGCCCACTAAGGGCGGTCTCCCGGCTGGCCCCCAAGTTTCCCCGAATGACGGGACCAGCCACCAACTGCCTGGCAGCGCCTTCGGGCCTGCCAGGCGCCTTTCGAAGAAACATCGCCAATACTTGGGAGGTCCGCGATGAGTGCCCCGAATATCCTGATCCTGATGGTAGACCAGTTGAATGGGACGCTTTTCCCGGACGGCCCCGCCGAATGGCTGCATGCTCCGAACCTGAAAAAGCTGGCGGAACGCTCCACCCGCTTTGCAAACGCCTATACCGCGTCGCCGCTCTGCGCGCCGGGCCGCGCCTCCTTCATGTCCGGCCAGCTGCCCTCGCGCACCGGCGTCTATGACAACGCGGCTGAGTTCCGCAGCGACATCCCCACCTACGCCCACCACCTGCGCCGCGCGGGCTATTACACCTGCCTCAGCGGTAAGATGCACTTTGTCGGCCCCGACCAGCTGCACGGGTTTGAGGACCGCCTGACCACCGACATCTACCCGGCCGATTTCGGCTGGACACCGGATTACCGCAAGCCCGGTGAGCGGATCGACTGGTGGTATCACAACATGGGGTCGGTCACCGGGGCAGGGGTGGCGGAAACCTCCAACCAGATGGAATACGATGACGAGGTTGCCTATAACGCCACCGCCAAGCTCTATGAGCTGTCGCGCGGGTTGGACGACCGCCCCTGGTGCGTGACCGTCTCCTTCACCCACCCGCACGACCCCTACGTGGCGCGCCGCAAGTACTGGGACCTGTACGAGGACTGCGAGCATCTGCTGCCTGAAGTCCCGGCGATGGACTACGAGGACCACGATCCCCACGCCCAGCGGATCTTTGACGCCAACGACTGGCGCAGCTTCGACATTACTGAAGAGAACATCAAACGCTCCCGCCGCGCGTACTTCGCCAATATCTCATACTTGGATGACAAGATCGGCGAGATCCTGAACGTGCTGGAAACCACAAGGCAGGAGGCGATCATCCTGTTTGTCTCCGACCACGGCGACATGCTGGGCGAGCGCGGCCTCTGGTTCAAGATGAGCTTCTACGAGGGTTCCTCCCGCGTGCCGCTGATGATCTCGGCGCCTGATCTGCCCGCGGGCCTCATTGAAACCCCGGTCTCCACGCTGGACGTGACCCCGACGCTGGGCGCGCTGGCCGGTGTCGACATGGCAGAAATCGAACCCTGGACTGACGGCCAGAACCTGGTGCCGCTGGCCAACGGGACTGAACGCAGCGAACCGGTCGCCGTGGAATACGCGGCGGAGGCGTCTTATGCGCCGCTGGTGTCGCTCCGCTATGGCAAGTGGAAATACAACCGCTGCGCCCTGGACCCCGACCAGCTGTTCGATCTGGAGGCCGACCCGCACGAGCTGACAAACCTTGCGGACGACCCGGCCCATGCAGGCACCCTGCAAACCCTGCGCGCCAAGTCCGAAGCCCGCTGGAACCTGGAAACCTTCGACGCAGAGGTGCGCGCCAGCCAGGCCCGCCGCTGGGTTGTCTACGAGGCCCTGCGCCAAGGCGGCTATTACCCATGGGATTACCAGCCGCTGCAAAAAGCCTCGGAGCGCTACATGCGCAACCACATGAATCTCGACACCCTCGAGGAAAGCAAACGTTTTCCCCGGGGCGAGTAACCCGAAAACAGCATCCCGCCAGTTCTTCTGGCCCCAAATATCCCCGCTGGAGGCACGAAAATATGACACACCCCGCACAGCCCAAAGCCAGCCATTTCATCAACGGCGAATACGTCGAAGACACCGCAGGCACCCCGATCCCGGTGATCTATGCCGCCACCGGCGAACAGATCGCCACCGTCTACGCCGCGACGCCCGCAATCGTCGAACAGGCGCTCTCCACCGCTAAGGAAGCGCAAAAGGCATGGGCCAAGATGACCGGCACCGAGCGCGGCCGCATCCTGCGCCGCGCCGCCGACATCATGCGCGAGCGCAACCACGAACTCAGCGTCCTGGAAACCTACGACACCGGCAAGCCGCTGCAGGAAACCTTGGTCGCCGACGCCACCTCCGGCGCCGATGCGCTGGAATACTTCGGCGGTCTCGCCGCCTCGCTGACCGGCGAGCATATCCCGATGGGTGAGGACTGGGTCTACACCGTGCGCGAGGCGCTGGGCCTGTGTGTGGGCATCGGCGCCTGGAACTACCCGACCCAGATCGCCTGCTGGAAAGGCGCGCCTGCGCTGGCTTGCGGCAACTCGATGGTGTTCAAACCGTCTGAGACCACGCCGCTCTGCGCTCTGAAAGTCGCGGAAATCCTGATCGAGGCCGGCGCCCCCGCTGGTATCTACAACGTCGTTCAGGGCATGGGTGAGGTCGGCAGCGCTCTGGTCACCGACCCGCGCGTCGACAAGGTTTCGCTGACTGGCTCCGTCCCGACCGGCAAGAAGGTTTATGCCGCCGCCGCCGAGGGCATGAAGCACGTCACGATGGAGCTGGGCGGCAAGTCGCCGCTGATCATCTTCGACGACGCCGACATCGACAACGCCGTCGGCGGTGCCATCAACGGCAACTTCTACTCCTCCGGCCAGGTCTGCTCCAACGGCACCCGCGTGTTCGTGCAGAAAGGCATCAAGGAGAAATTCCTGGCCCGTCTGGCAGAACGCACCGGCAACGCCATCATCGGCGACCCGATGGATGAGGCCACCAGCTTTGGCCCGATGGTCAGCGAGAACCAGATGAACATCGTGCTGGGCTACATCGAGAAAGGCAAGGAAGAGGGCGCCCGCCTGGTCTGCGGCGGCAAGCGCGCCGACAAGGACGGCTTCTTCATCGAGCCGACCGTGTTCGCCGATGTGACCGACGATATGACCATCGCCCGCGAGGAAATCTTCGGCCCGGTCATGTCCGTCCTCGACTTCGACACCGAGGAAGAGGTAATCGCCCGCGCCAATGACACCGAATTCGGCCTGTCTGCCGGCGTCTTCACCAACGACTTCAGCCGCGCCCACCGGGTGATCGGCCAGCTGGAGGCGGGCAGCTGCTTCATCAACTCCTACAACGACGCGCCGGTCGAGGCGCCGTTTGGCGGGGTGAAGGCCTCCGGCGTGGGCCGCGAGAACTCGAAAGAGGCGATCAAGCACTTCAGCCAGGTGAAATCCGTCTACGTGCGCATGGGCGACGTCGAAGCGGCATTCTGAGCGCATCTGCCTGAAGGCAACGGCCGGGCAGGGCGCCCCGCGCGCCCGCCCAATCAAACGAAAACGGCAGCAATCCAGAACCTCCGGCTGCCGGATGGAGAGTAGAAATGAACGCGGATTATGTGATTGTCGGGGCCGGCTCTGCGGGCTGTGCCATGGCCTACCGGCTCAGCGAGGCCGGCAAGAAGGTGCTGGTGATCGAACACGGCGGCACCGATGCCGGGCCGTTTATCCAGATGCCGGGCGCGCTCAGCTACCCGATGAACATGCCGCTTTATGACTGGGGCTACAAATCCCAGCCCGAACCGCACCTGGGCGGCCGCGAGTTGGTCTGCCCGCGCGGCAAGGTGATCGGCGGCTCTTCTTCGATCAACGGCATGGTCTATGTGCGCGGCCACGCGGGCGACTATAACCACTGGGCCGAGTCGGGCGCGGCGGGCTGGTCCTATGCCGACGTGCTGCCCTACTTCAAACGCATGGAAACCTGGAACGACCGCGGCCATGGCGGCGACCCGGACTGGCGCGGCAAGGACGGCCCGCTGCACGTGACCCGCGGCCCACGCGACAACCCGCTGCACGACGCTTTCGTCCAGGCGGGCGAGCAGGCAGGCTACCCTGTCACCTCCGACTATAATGGCGAGCAGCAGGAGGGCTTCGGCCCGATGGAGATGACGGTCTACAAGGGCCGCCGCTGGTCCGCCGCCAACGCCTACCTGAAGCCGGCGCTCAAGCGTGAAAACTGCGACCTGATCCGCGCCTTCGCCCGCAAGGTGGTGATCGAGGACGGCCGCGCCGTGGGCGTCGAGATCGAACGCGGCGGCAAGGTCGAGGTGATCCGCGCCAATGCCGAGGTGATCCTGGCCGCCTCCTCGCTGAACTCCCCCAAAATGCTGATGCTGTCCGGCATCGGTCCGGCCAAGCACCTGGCAGAGCATGGCATCGACGTGGTTGCCGACCGCCCCGGTGTGGGCCAGAACCTGCAGGACCACCTGGAATTCTACTTCCAGTTCGCCTGCAAGCAACCGATCACCCTGTTCAAGTACTGGAACCTGTTCGGCAAGGGCCTTGTCGGTGCCCAGTGGATGTTCACCAAGACCGGACTGGGGGCCTCCAACCAGTTCGAAAGCGCCGCGTTCATCCGCTCCGACAAAGGCGTCGACTACCCGGATATCCAGTACCACTTCCTGCCGATCGCGGTCCGCTACGACGGCCAGGCCGCGGCCGAGGGGCACGGCTTCCAGGCCCACGTCGGCCCGATGCGCTCGCCGTCTCGCGGCGAGGTCACGCTGGCGTCGAACGATCCCAAGGACGCGCCGAACATCCTGTTCAACTACATGTCCACCGAGCAGGACTGGATCGACTTCCGCAAATGCGTGCGCCTGACGCGCGAGATATTTGCCCAGGACGCCATGAAGCCGTTCCTCAAGCACGAGATCCAGCCGGGCGCCGATGTGCAGACCGATGACGAGATCGACGGCTTCCTGCGCGAACACGTGGAAAGCGCCTATCACCCCTGCGGCACTTGCAAGATGGGCGCCGTGGAGGATCCGATGTCGGTGGTCGACCCGGAATGCCGCGTGATCGGCGTTGACGGCCTGCGGGTCGCTGACAGCTCGATCTTCCCGCGCATCACCAACGGCAACCTCAACGGCCCCTCGATCATGACCGGTGAGAAAGCCTCCGACCACATCCTGGGCCGCCGCCTGCCGTCCTCCAACGCAGAGCCGTGGTTCAACCCGAACTGGCGCGAAGCGCAGCGCTGATCCTGCTGCCAAGCCAGCAAGCCGCCCGCCACCTCCCCTTTGTGCGGGCGGCTTATTGGCCATAAAATTTTTTCTGAAAATCAGCGCGCCGCGCACATCTTTTGATCCGCGTCAAAGTGGCGGGGCAGGGGGCGGCATAATCTGCAACCGACCCTAGGAAAAAGGAGCGAGCAGGTGTCCAACACTCCCCATGAACTGTCCGAAGAATTCCCCGAAAAAGCGGCGCTGATGAGCCAGCTGAAACAGACGGATGCGCATTTCGCCAAACTGTCGGACGAATACCACGCGGTGAACCGCGCCGTGCACCGGGCAGAAACCAACGTGGAGCCGGTGAGCGCCCAGGCCGAAACCGAGATGCGCAAGCAGCGCGCTGCGCTGAAGGATGAGATCTGGGGGATCCTGTCCAACGCATAAGGCAAAGACGGGTTCGTGACCGAAGGGGGGCATCGCCGATGCTCCCCTTTTTTGCGCCGCTGCCACAGGTTCTGGCGTGCGCCGCGTCGCGCCGCGGCTGGCGCTGCCGGTCATTCGGCCTGAATGGACTCCAGGAACTTCACCAGCGCGGCCACGCGTCCGAACGCAAGCGCCTGCGCGTCGACGTCATGCGGAACCGACTTTGATTTTTCCATGCCCACGGCAAAGTAACGGTTTCCCCAGATAGGCATCCCCCGGTCGCCATGCGGGTTGACCATGTTCCGGCCATCCACGATCGCCTGAATCTCATCGGCCGGGAACTGGCCGCTGTAGCGCGCTGAAATAGCGGTAAGATCCGGCGGCTTCTTCACAAGCACCTGGGCCACGGGGCCGTCGCCCTTGCCCCTCGGACCATGGCAGGATGCGCATTGCGCCATGTATTCCGACTGCCCCAAGGCCACCTGCGCGGCTTCATCCAGCGCACTGCCCTGACCCGCGAAGGCAATCAGCGAAACACAAGCGTAAACGGCCACAGGCACCTTGCGCCCGATTTTCTTGGCAATAGTCATGTCATTCTCCCAAACCAGAAATACCCGTACCAAAACAAAAGCGTGAGACACCCAGGCGCGGCTGTTCCCTGTCTCGCAGGGGCTGCCGGAACTGCTGCGGCCGCGTCTGGCCGTGCCTGACAGGTGCAGTGTTCCACCGCCGGAATTCTGCCGCAATAACGCAGATCAATCCCGCAGGCCGGGCCGTGCGGCAGGCTGGGTCAGGCCGCGGCGGTGTCCCGCAGGAACGCTTCGCCCGCCGCCAGGCCAGCGTCCCAGGTCGCCTGGATCTTCGCCGGATCGGTAAAGTCGATCTTGTCCGCGGGCACTTCTTCTTCCGGCGCGACATACAGCCGTCCCGGGACGTCCGGCAGGCGCTTGTAATTGCGGGTCAGCAGCACCAGCGTGCGCCCCTCATCCGGCTCCGGCATCGGCGCCTGATCGGCCATGCCGCCGTCGATCACCGCCCGCCCGTTCCAGCGCGGCGGCTTGAACACCGGCGGAATGGTGGCGGCGAACCGCACCAGATCGGCCAGCCGCCCGTCGCGCGCCGCAGCGTTCGCGTCCACCAGGCTGGAGGTGACGCCGATCCGCTCTGCCCAGTTGAAATGCGGTGAGCCGACCATGTGCAGCTCCGCCTCATAGGCCAGCGTGGCCATACTGCCGCTCAGCCGCGCCCAGCGGTCTGAGGGCGGATGCCCCAGCAGGATCTGCGCCTGCGGCCCGTTGGCCACCCGCGCCATTGCATCGCCGTCCAAGGCCCGGCCCACCACCTCGCCATAGACCCGCTGGTGCGGTGTCAGCCCGCCCTCGCCGGGCTCATGCCAGCTGATGTTGCTGCCGGTCCTGCGGAAGGCATCCTTCATCTCTGCCAGCACCCGCTCGCCGCGGCCCGCCAGGAACCCGGCCAGCGTCAGGGCGCCGCCGGACACCCCGGTCACGCGGGCCGGGCTCAGCGGCAGCTTATCCTGCACCACGTGCAGAAAGCCGCCCTGCCAGAAACAGCGGCATCCACCGCCGGACAGGACCAGTTGTTCAAATGCTGCCATGAAACCTAACCTAGAACGCGCAGCGCATGCAGGCCAGCCGGGGCATCAGCTGACCTCATAGGGCAGCACGCCGCGCTGGTCGGTGTTGATGGTCAGCCGCCGCTCCAACGGCGGGACAGAGCGCTGATGGCAGTCCTTGCGCTCGCAGATGCGGCAGGAAATGCCAATCGGCTCATAGGCGCTGCCGTTGCTGACATCCAGCCCGTCGGCATAGACCAGCGCATCGGCGTGGCGCACCTCGCACCCCAAGGCAATCGCATAGCGGCGCACCGGCGCGCCGAAGGAGCCGCCGGGCTTCGACACATCCCGCGCCAGCGAGATATAGCGCACCCCGTCCGGCGTCTCTGCCAGCTGGCGCAGGAACCGGCCCGGCGTCTCAAACGCCCGGTGCACGTTCCACAAGGGGCAGGCGCCGCCGAAACGGGCAAACTGCAGCCGCGTGGCCGAATGGCGCTTGGTGATGGTGCCCGCCTGATCGACCCGCACGAAGAAAAACGGAACCCCCTTGGCGCCCGGCCGCTGCATCGTCGACAGCCTATGCGCAATCTGCTCGATCGAGGCGCCGAAACGGATCGCCAGCAGCTCCAGGTCGTGGCGGCAGGCCTGCGCCGCCTCCAGAAACCGGGTGTAGGGCATCAGGGCAGCCCCCGCGAAATAATTGGCCAGACCGATCTTGGCGATGGCGCGGGCCTCCTCGCTCTGGAACTTTGCAAAATCCAGCGTTGCCTCCAGCAGCTGGTTCTGCCGCAGCAGGGCGACCTGCAGCAGCATCTGGAACAGCTGCGTCTGCGGGGCGGAGCGGTTGGACAGATGCAGCACGCCCGCCTCCGCATCAAAGTGGCGCAGCCCCTCCATCTCGGTCTGCTTCACGGCAACCCCGCCGCGCTCCAGTTCCGCCACCGCGGCGGCGCGGATATCGCTGGTGGCGGCAAAATGCTCCGCCGCGCGGTCCACCGCGTCGATGTAGTTGTCGCAATAATGGAAGAAATCCCGCACCTCCTCCCAAGGGCTGGCCTGAATGCGCGCATCCTCCCGCCCCAGCGCCTCATCCAATGAGGCAAGGCGTTCATGGGTCTGGCGGTAGGCCTGGTGCAATGTCAGAAACGCCCGCGCCAGCGCCGGCGCGTTCGACGCGGTCAGCCGCAGGTCCGCCAGGGGCGGCGCGTCATCCGCAAACACCGGATCCGCCATCGCCTCGCGCATGTCGCTGACCAGCCGTTCGCTGTCCCCAGCCGACAATTCGGTCACATCCATGCCGAATTCCTGCGCCAGCGCCAGCACCACCGTGGTCGACACCGGGCGGTTGTTATTCTCCATCTGGTTCAGATAGGGCAGGGAGACGCCCAGCTTGGCGGCAAAATCCTTCTGCGTCAGCTCCAGCCGCTGCCGCATCTCGCGCAGCTTGGCGCCGGCATAAAGTTTCTGGGTGGCCATGAAGCGCGCCTTTGCAAATCAAACTCCTGCGAAGAGTATAATTGCAAAGGGCTGCCTGCAAGACCGCGGCGGCGCTTAAGCGCGGATCTGCCGCTCCCGCCAGACCACCAGCAGGATCGCAACCAGGCCGCACGCGGCAGTGGCGAACATGATCACCAGCAGCGGCACCGCGGTGGATCCCGGCACCAGCAGCATCCCCGCAAACGCGCTGAGCGCCGCGCCCGCGCCGATCATGATTGCGCCACTGAGGCCGGAGGCGGTGCCTGCCAGATGCGGCCGCACCGAAATCGCGCCGGCAGTGGCATTGGGGATCGCCATGCCATTGCCGAGGCCGACAAAGCACATGAGGCCGAAGAAGGTTATCACGCTGTCCGCGCCCGCCATTGCAATCAGCAGCGACAGCAGCACCCCGCCGCCATTGATCACGCAGCCCCACAGCACCATACGGTTGACCCCCAGCCGCATGGAGTAGCGGCCGGAAATGAAGTTGCCCGCAAAGTACCCCACTGCAGGCGCGGAGAAGTAAACGCCCAGCTCCGCCGTGTTCAGCCCGTAAACCTCGGTGCCGACAAACGGCGCGCCGCCCAGGTAGGCAAAGAACGCGCCCGAGGCGAGGCCCGAAGACAGCGAATAGCCCCAGAACCGCGGCGAGCGCAGCAGCTCGGGATACTCGCGGAACTGCGCCATCAGCGTCTTGCCGCTCTTGTGCGCGGTCTCGCCGAAATCGGTGAAGGTGATCATCAGCGTTGCCGCGCCGACCAGGAACAGCATCCAGAAATTCGCCTTCCATCCCATCCACTGATCCAGAAAGCCGCCGATTGCCGGGCCGATCATCGGCACGATTGCCATGCCCATGGTGACATAGCCGATCATGCTGGCGGCCTCGTTGGTGTCATAAAGATCGCGCACCGCGGCGCGGCTCAGCACCATGGTGGCCGCCACCGCCGTCTGGGCCACCCGGAACATCAGGAATATCTCTGCCGTCGGCGCACAGATACAGCCCAGCGTGGCCAGCAGGAACAGCACGATGCTGGTCAGGATTACCGGCCGCCGCCCCATCTGATCGGAAATCGGCCCCACAAAGATCTGCACCACCGCATTGCCCGCCAGATACAGCGCCACCGACAGCTGCATCACCCGGTAGTCGACCGCGTAATACTCGGACATGCCCGCCAGCGACGGCAGATGCAGGTTCATGCCAAGCGCCGACAGGCCTGCCAGCAGGATCAGGGTGAAGATGCGCGGAGGCGTCCGCTGGCCGGGGGCCCGGGTATCATATGTGGACATACAATCCGGTTAGAGCAGTCGGCCGGCGTTGTCCATCAATCCTCTGCGCAGCCACGCACACAGGTGCCGCAGCGTCAAAAGACCCTTGCAAGAAATTCGCGGCGCCGCCTATGGTTGCTCAGGCGCCGCATGTTTTCGCGCCTTTCCCAAGGCCGCCCCTTTTTTATGTCGAGGTGATACATGGCCAATACCCCGGATCCGCTTGCCAACAACCCGGCCATCCGCCAATGGGCAGAACGGTTTTATGCCGTCAAGGCCTGGACCATGCCGGATATGCCGGATCCCGGCGATGAGGAACTGGACGCCCGGCGTAAGGCGGCGCTGGCGGAACTGGCCAAGATCCCCATCCCCGCCGCGCTCAGCTCCGGCGCACGGCGCAGCCTGGCGGGCGGGCGCAAGGCGCTGAAAAAGGAAATCATAAGTGCGGGCGGGGTGGAGGCCTTCGGTCAGATCGACAGCGATATCCAGGACCTGTCCAGCCAGATCGCCGCGCAGCTGGCCACTGCCGCAGCCCGGGACAAGGCGCAGGCCGCCGTTGCCGCGGCGGAACAGAAATTCAAAGCAGTGCGCGACAGCCTCGACCAGGGCGCCTTCACCTATCTCGAAGGGCTGATCAAGGCGGCGCACAAGGCGATGGCGGCCGCTGTCACAGCGTCTGACTTCGAGGCTGTGGAGGCATCGGCCAAGGACATCACCGTCCAGGCGGAGGCCGCGCATGCCTACGGCCAGTTTTTCGACAACTGGACCCGCGGCACGCTGGCGCTGATTGCCGCGATGAACGGCGGCGCCAAGGACGCCGCAGAGGATGACCGCAGCGCCCGGATGAAAACCGCAGCCGGGCATTCCGAAACCGGCGCTTTCGGCGCTGCCAGGACGGCGCTGGAGGGCTGGAAGGCCAACCTCGGCGATGAAGGGGACCTGGCCAAGGCGCTCAGCTTTGACGCGCTGCTGGCGGACTATATGGCAAACGCCCATGACCGCTGCGAATTCATCCTTGCCAGTGCGGTGCCGGATGCCCGGGACTACCGCAACCACCTGAAGAACGCCAAGAAAAAGGCCTATAAGGAGCAGAAATTCACCGAAGCGGAGGCGCTGGTGCAGGAGCTGATCGCCTACAGCTCCCAGGAGCGCGGCGCACTGGCCCGCTACATGCGCAGCTTCGATGGCTCTCTCCGGGCGGACCAGGGGTTCCGCGATACCCTGGCGGCGGCCGAAACCAAGCAGAAATTCAAGGGCACCAATGACCCCGCCGGGGCGATGGCCGACCTCAAGGCCTGGGAGAAGTCCAACCGCGCCCTGATGCGCAAGAGCCTGTCCAAGCAGATCGTCAAGGCGCTGGAAAAGAAATACCAGGCCCTCAGCAAGGTCCTGACCGACCCGGAGCTGAGCGATCTGAAAGCCACCTGGGACGCGCATAAACTCCTGGCGGATGCGGACAACTTCGACAAGGACACCGGCGCGCCGCAGTATCACGCCAAACTTGACCAGCTGTTCAAGCTGGAGAAGGTGGTGGACGAACGCCGCGAGATGGCGCTGATCCTGCAGCGCCATCCAGCTGCTGCAGCATATGAATTTCAGAAACCGGTGGCGGACGCCCTGGCCGCGAAGAAATACCCGGAGGCGGTGGCAGCCGTGCCTGACGCTTTGGCAAAGCTGCGCGCGATGCCCGCCTATCTGGACACCAGAACGGCGGCCCGGGATCTGCTGGCGGTGCTGCCCGGCGATGCGGATGAGCTGACCGGCCCGCTGGATGCGGCAATCAAGGCGGCAGAGGTGACGGCGCGCGGCGGCGATCCGGCCAAGGCCGCCAGCGACCTGCAGGCGGTGCTGGACGGTACTGATTACATGGACCTGGTGCTGGCGATGGCGGACTACCGCGCCAAGCTGGCCAAAGTTCAGCAAGAGCACAGCCGGACCAAAAAATACCTCAAGCTGGCCCCGGCAGAGGATGCGCTGGATGCGTCACTGAAAACCGCCACAGACCGGGCGGACAGTGACAAGGAATACGGCGACGCCTTCCTGCTGCTGGACACCCACCAGAAACTGCTGGCAGAGGTCAAGCCGATGGCCACCGCCCGTTTCCAGGTGAATGGCATCCTCAAGGCGCTGGAGCGGGCAGGCACGGACGCCGCCAAGCTGACCCCCTTCAAGGAGCGGGTTGCGGCGGCTGAGGACGAGGCGAAGAAGCCGGATTTCACCACGGCCAAGACCGCGTTTGACGGCATCCGCACCGACTTGCAGGCGCTTTGCACGGAGGCCGCCGAGGACTGCGAGGCGAAGGATGGCGTAGGCAGCAACGCGGGCCACTCGCTGGACCGCCACGGCCCAGGGGTCAGCGACGATGACCTGATCGAGCGCCTGAAGACCGGCAAGCCGCCGAATGCAAAATCGGATGATGAGCGCTCCTACACCGGCGCGTCGTCCAAGTTCCACAGCGCGCAGGACTGGCTGGCAGGCCGCGAGCTGGCGGCCCAGGCGGCCAAGGCCAAGGGCATCGACATCGACGCGGCCGAAATGGACGTCTCGGGCGACCCGCTGGACTGGCCGGAAGAAAACGCCGATTTCACCGTCGAGCACGGCCGCGCGATCGACAAGGCCTACATCGGCCACAAGAAGCACGTCCGCATGGATGACGAACCCGTGCCCGACAAGACCTATGAAAGCTTCGAGGAAGTTGAGGGGCTGACCCGCGCCTATGTGAACTTCATCTGGGAACCGGAGGATCTGCCGGATGAGACCACCGGTCATCCTAATCCCGGGACCCACTACCCGGAGGAAGAAACCCAGGACAACGCGGATTACGCCGAGAAGTACAAGGCCCGGCACGGCACCGCCCCAACCAAGATCCCGGGCCGCTGGGTGATGATGCAGCAATACCCGGTCGCCGATGGCTGGGACAATGAAACCAAGACCTACACCAACGCCAATCCGGGGAACATGATCCCATGAAAATCCGCAAGGAACTGATCGCGGGCTACACGCGGCTGCTGACCATGGGCCGCGCCGTCAACGCGCCCGATCCGATGGCCGACCTCTCCCAGTTCGATGCCGACATCCGTGCGATGCACAAGCGCGCCCGCAACGAAGGCAACCTCGACTGGCTGCGGCTGGCGCTGGACTCCCTGATCGCCAGCCCGCGCGGCCGCATCGGCCAGTTCGCAGGCCAGCAGTACCCCTTTGACGAGGCGGAGCTGCAGGCGCTGTTCCGCCGCGCTTACGGGATGATCTGGCCGGACCAGCCGCTGTCGGAACCGGGCGATGAGGCGGATCTGGAGTTTGTTGATATGAGTGCTGAGGAGTGGGCCGCCGTTACCGGCGCCAGCTAGGGGGGATGCCATGCCAGACCAGGCTTTTGAGTCCGACGCCGTCCTGAAACTGCTGAAAAAGTCCAAGGCCAGCGGCAACGAGCTGCCCTTTGCTTTCGGACTGGCGGGCAAGCCGGAGAGTTGCGGCCTGATGATCGACCTGCGCAAGCCCGGCAAGGTGCTGCGCGGCGACATGAAGAAAATGCCGGGCATCAAGAAAACCTGCTTCGGCACCCTTCGGGTGGAGGAGAACGAGGTCTTCCTGCAGCCTGAAAAGCCCGTGAAGGGCATCATCAAGCAGTTGAAGAAGCGGTTCAAAGCCGAAGGCATGGTCAAGTTCAAGCCGGTGCTGGTCGGCCCCGACGGCAGCATCATCGACGAGGACAGCTTGCCGGATGACGACGCCGAAGCGGTTGAAGCCAGCGCGCCGCCGCAGGCGGATGATGGCGCGGCAGCCGCTCTGAAACAACGCATCGCCGCCGCTGCGGGCGCGGTCAAGGCGCTGGGCAATCCGGAGCTGGCGGGCAAGCTGGCGCCGGAAATCAAGGCCAGTGCCAAGCTGCTGAGGCAGGGCGACCACGACGGCTGCGCCGCCCGGCTCGACCGGCTGGAGGCCGCGCTGGCCAAGCTGCAGGCGCAGCCCAAACCGGCCCCGGCGCAGTCCGAACAGGCCGCCAAGCTCAGCAAGCTGCTGGCGGCGCAGGCGGCCCGGATCAAGACCCTGCCGCCGGAGCAGGCCGCACCGCTTGCGGAACAGGCGCGGGGCATCGCCGCCAGTCTGAAGGCGGGCGCCCTGCCGGCAGCTGCAGAGGGCCTCAAGGCGCTGGTCAAGGCGCTGGACGCCCCGGCAGAGGCGGCGGCGCCGCAGGCCGACCCGATGGAGATCTGGCAGGCCGCCAAGGAGGACGTCGACCGCGGCGTCTCCAGCCTGCAGGATGCGCTCAGGGCGCAGAACCACCCGGTGCTGGCGCAGATCGCCGATGCCGGTCTGGCAGGCGTCACCGACGGCAACCAGACCGCCCTGATGAAGGCGCTGTTCGAGATGAAATCCGCCACCGGCGATGCCCGCAAGGCCGCGGCGCAGGCGTTGCTGGCCCAGATTGCGGCCTATCTCAAGTTCCTCAAGGACGACCCGGTGATCGGCATGGTCGAGGACAACCCGTTTGGCGTCTCCGTCCCGGTCAAGGCGCCGCTGACCAGCGCGCTGCGGCAGATGGCGGACATCGCAAAAGCCGCCTGAAACCGCATTCCTTGCCGCCGGAACACGGCGGCGGGCTGCGCCGTGACTTTGCTGATTTTCAACTTTGCCAACAGCGTATGCAAACGGTTTGCAAATTTGCGATAATGTCCTTTGGCTCAGCGCCTGCGCAATATATGGTCCCGGTGACATCTACAGGGGACATGTGCCATGAAAGACATCCTTTCCGAGCTGGAAGACCGCCGCGAGGACGCGCGGCTGGGCGGCGGCCAGCGCCGCATCGACGCACAGCATGGGCGCGGCAAGCTGACGGCCCGCGAACGGATCGAGCTGTTGCTGGACGAGGGCAGCTTTGAAGAATTCGACATGTTCGTCAGCCACCGCTGCGCTGATTTCGGCATGGAAGACAACAAACCCGCGGGCGACGGCGTTGTCACCGGCTGGGGCACCATCAACGGCCGCCAGGTCTATGTCTTCTCCCAGGACTTCACCGTGCTGGGCGGTTCGGTCTCCGCGACCCACGCGCAAAAGATTTGCAAGATCATGGACATGGCGGTGCAGAACGGCGCGCCTGTGATCGGCATCAACGACTCCGGCGGCGCCCGCATCCAGGAAGGCGTCGACGCCTTGGCCGGTTACGCTGAGATCTTCCAGCGCAACATCATGGCCTCCGGCGTGATCCCGCAGATCTCCGTCATCATGGGCCCCTGCGCCGGCGGCGCGGTGTATTCACCGGCGATGACCGACTTCATCTTCATGGTGAAAGACACCTCCTATATGTTCGTGACCGGCCCGGACGTGGTGAAAACCGTGACCAACGAGGTGGTGACGGCTGAGGAGCTGGGCGGCGCCTCCACCCACACCCGCAAATCCTCCGTGGCAGATGGCGCCTTTGAAAACGACGTCGAAGCGCTGGCCGAAGTCCGCCGCCTGGTCGACTTCCTGCCGCTCAACAACCGCGAAAAGCCGCCGGTGCGCCCGTTCTTTGACGAGCCCGGCCGCCTGGAGACCAGTCTCGACACCCTGATCCCGGAAAACCCCAACAGCCCCTACGACATGAAGGAGCTGATCACCAAGGTGGCGGATGAGGGCGATTTCTATGAGATCCAGGAGGATTTCGCCAAGAACATCATCACCGGTTTCATCCGCCTTGAGGGCCAGACCGTGGGCGTTGTCGCCAACCAGCCGATGGTGCTGGCGGGCTGCCTCGACATCGACTCTTCCCGCAAGGCCGCCCGTTTCGTGCGCTTCTGCGACTGTTTCGAGATCCCGATCCTGACCTTCGTCGACGTGCCGGGCTTCCTGCCGGGCACTTCCCAGGAGTACGGCGGCGTCATCAAGCACGGCGCCAAGCTGCTGTTCGCCTATGGCGAAGCCACCGTGCCCAAGGTCACCGTGATCACCCGCAAGGCCTATGGCGGCGCCTATGACGTGATGGCCTCCAAGCACCTGCGCGGAGACTTCAACTATGCCTGGCCCACCGCTGAGATCGCAGTGATGGGCGCCAAGGGCGCCACCGAGATCATCCACCGCGCCGATCTGAACGATCCCGAAAAGATCGCCCAGAAAACCGCGGAGTACGAAGACCGCTTCGCCAACCCCTTCGTGGCGGCAGAGCGCGGCTTCATCGACGAGGTGATCATGCCCCAGTCCACCCGCAAACGGGTCAGCCGCGCCTTTGCCTCCCTGCGGGGCAAGCAGCTGAAGAACCCGTGGAAGAAGCACGACAACATTCCGCTGTAACAGCGGATGTCTCAGCGGGGGCTGTCTGCCCCCGCACCCCCGAGGATATTTTTAGCCAGAAGAAGAAGGATCCGGGAGCGTGACCCGCAGCCGTTGGCATATCATCCGCACGGACAGCAGCCTGACGCTGTCGCGCCGCCTGCCTGCGCGGTTTGATGTGGCGGCGGAGACTGCGCTGCCCGCGGGCGACCCGCTGCGGCTGGCGCATCAGATCCGTCAGGACATGTGGCGCAAGCTGCAGTCCTTGCGCGGCTTCTCCCCGGTGGTGGAAATCACCGCTGACGGGCAGGGCGTCAAAGTGCGCGCGGGCGGGCAGGTGACGGGCCGGGTGCCCGGCAATGCCGCCGGGCAAATCGCTGAGATCCTGGAGAACCCGGCCAGCCGGGCCCGCTGGGTCCGCCATGCCGGCAGACGGCAGGGGGCCGGGCTGCGTGATTCCCGGGCAGATGCGGGAGATTCGCACAGATTCGCGGCAAAAATTGACATGAAGAGCGAATCAGCGTCATGATCCGCTCCAGCCGATATCAGACAGCGCGCGCGACTTGCGCAGCGCCTGCAGCTCCGGCCGGAGGAGCCCGGGAAACCGGGGGCCGGGGCTGCGGATATCTGGCGGCCATCCCCTTTGCGCTCTTGGCCCAGGCCGCGCTGGCCGCAGACGTCATTGCCGTGCCCTCGGGCCAGCCCGTGACGCTGGCCGAAGTGCTGCTGGACCAGGCGCCCGGCCAGCCGGGCCAGACCTGGGCGCGGTTCCGTTTCCTGGCGCCGCAGATCGCCCGCGGCACCGGCACCGTCAGCTATGAAACCGCGGCCCCCGACATGGACCACCTGTGCGGCACTCTGGCGCTGCCTTACCTGGCCGACCGCGGGATGACGGCCGCGCGGGTGGTGATTTCGCTGTCCGACCGGGAGCTGCCCTTTGGCGCGCAGGACCCGGAGGCGACCCAGTTCTTTGAGGCCTACCGCCCCGACGGCGCGGCCTGCATGTGGGAGGCTTTCTGATGCGTCCACAATATCTTGCGGGGCAAAGCTCAGATCGGCGGAAACTTGCGGCATTGCAGCCACAGCGCTGCCAATTGCCGCGATTTGCATGTGACTCGGATGCAAACCGGGCTATCCTCGGCCCGGGCAGTCGTTTGGCTGCCTTCGCATTGAGGTTGAGGCAGGCGGCGGGCGCAGCCCCCGCAGGTTTCACAAATTTTATCAGGAGACAGAAATGTCCAAGAGCATCAAGCTTATCGCCCTGGCCGGCCTGCTGGCCGCCGTCACCGCCTGCGCCCAGCAGGAAGAAGAGTTCGTTGTGGTTGAGCCGCAGCCGGTCTCGCAAGAGCCGGAATTCACCGGCAAGTACAACTAATCACTACAGGGGTCCGGCCCTGCGGCCGGCCCCCGCCGCCCCGTGGGGTGCCGGACAGGAGGCACCCATATGCTGAAACACCGCGGGTTCCCGGGCCGTATGCCCGGCACTGATTTCCAATTCACCATCCGCCGCCCCAACCCCAAAGGGGTGACGCCGCTGATCCGGCGCGAGCGCTTCCGCGACCGCAAGAACGTCGACAGGCGCGTCGATGCCGTCTTCATGCAGGCGCTGTGGGAGCATTTCGGCGACCAGCCGTTTGAACGCGGCAACCTCGACGCAGGGCGTCTCAGCTGGCTGTTCGGCCGCGAGGTGATCCCGGCCGAAGATCCGTTTGATCCGGAAAGCTATGAGGCGCTGCTGGTCATTGACGAGTCCGCGGCGCGCGCCGCGTTCCCGGAGGCGTTCAGCTGATGCAGGCGCCCCGCACGCATATTACGCCCGCAACCCCGCAAGGTTTCTTGCGGGGCAGGGGTCTGCGCTGCGGGGCGGCCCGCCTTTCAGAAGTCCAGCTGCACCGCCAGCTGGATCCGGTCGCCGTCAAAGCTGTTGCCGGAGATCGTGTCGTTGCGCTCGCCAAAGATATATTCGGCGCTGAACGTCAGGTTGTCGGTCGGGCTGTAGAACGCATTCACGTGGATGGTTTCCAGCTCGGTGAACGACAGCGTGCCGGTCGAGGTCGGCAGATCGTAATCTTCGCGCCCGTAGGCGACGCCGACATTCCACTGGTCGTTGATCTGCTGCCGGAATTCCAGCGTATAGCCGTCCACGTCGTTGGCCTGGCCGCCGACAATGGCATCGCCAAGCCCGATCAGCAGCGGGCCGATCGCCTCGCCGGTGACATATGTGGCCTGGATCAGGCCGCCGGTCCACGGGGTGATCGCGCCCGACAGGGTGACGCCGGTCTGGTCGACTTCGACGGCGCCGCTCTCAGCATTGCCGACCAGTCCGGCAATCCGGGCCGTGAACAGGTCATTGCTGTACTGCGCCGCAGCGGTGAAAATCGGGTCGCTGGACGGAACCGCGCTTTCTTCGATCGACAGGCTGTAGTCGAAACCGTTGCCGAAGCTGTTGCTGTAGCGCACCTGCGGCTTGCGGGCGAAGGCGATGCCAACCGGGCCGTTGAATTCCACCGACACGGGATACTGGCCGATGGGCATGAAGTTGGTCCAGGTCTGGCCGATCAGCCAGTTGTCGCCGATCTGTATATTGGCGTGGCGCACCCGCAGTTCCGGGCTGCTGGCGGAGCCGCCGAACAGGTCCAGTTCGAGCTGGCCCTGAAGCAGGCCGATACCGGTTTGCGTGCTGGTGCGGATACCCAGCCGGGTTTGCCGGATGGTTGCGTCGAACCTGCCGTCGGTGGCGTTCACCGGTTCACCGATGTTGTTCACGAACGCGCTGTCGCCCTGGATGAAGTCGAAGTCATAGAAGAAATCGGCTTTGACATAGCCGTAGATATCGACCGACGTGCCGCCAAGCCGGAAGTCGCCGGGGATACTGCCGGCCTGCTGGTTTTCCGCCTCCAGCGCCTCGACGCGGGCCCGCAGGTCCAGCAGTTCGGACTGGGTGTCCGCCTGCGCCAGCCCGGCACTGGCGGCAAGGGCTGCAGCAGCCAGGGTGAAATGCCCTTTAAGCACTTTTTTCATGGGGTTATCCCTCCTCCTTATTTGGTGTTCTTCAAGGCTCCCATGCAGGTCAAACAGGGGGAAGTGACATCAAAGAGAGCAGCCGTGATCCACAGCGCCGCTAAAGGTGATGGAAACTCACGCTCTGCTGCCGGATTTGTGAACCCGTGCCCCAAGGCCATGCCTGGCAACCGGAATCCTGTCCCCGGCAAAGGGGTCTGTTCACGCGCGGCCTTGCGCGGCAGCCGCCGCGGTTCACGGCAGCGTCACCTGCGTCACGGATATGTGACGCCGCTGATGCGCTCCCGCGGCAGTTGCCGGGGTGCGGTCCGTAACATCGGCGTGAACTCGCACACGGCCCCTGTGAAACAGCGGGAATCTGCCCAAATCCGCGGCGCCGGATTTCAGGGGCTTACACCCGCGGCCATGGCGTGCATCGTGAGTCAAGCAGCGCAGCCACGCTGCTGTGCCGAGCATCTGTTCCGGCCCCTTCGCCTGAACGGGCAGGTACGCGACCCCATCCGCGGCCTGCCCGTCTTTTATCCCCTTCAGGCAGCGGCGGAAGCTTGCCGTTACGCCCCCCCGATACGGCAAGCCTCCGCCCAACAGAGGGTCCCTGCCGCTCGGCCGTTGCGCCTGACTGCCTTGCCTGCAAATTCCGCCGGGACACTTACGTCCCCGGAAGAAGGAACATGGACATGCGGGCAAAATCTCTTATCGCAGCGCTCTCGCTGTGCGGCCTGGCGGCGGCCTGCGGCGACACCACCGGCGAACGCGTCGTCTATGGCGCAGGCGCGGGCGCAGCGGGCGCTGCGCTCTTGGACGCCAACCTGGTCACCGGCGCCGCTGTCGGCGTTGCCGCAAACCTTGTCTACTGCGAACAAAACCCCCGCAAATGCTGAGGCTGCCGCCGCAGCTTTGAACAGCGGCCCCGCCGGGGCTGCACATCCTATCGCGCTTACGCCGTGCCTGGGCTTGCCCCGGGCGCGGCGTTTTGCATTCCGGAATACCAAGAAACAAGGGACTGCCTATGTTTGATAAGATCCTGATCGCCAACCGGGGCGAGATCGCCTGCCGC
The DNA here is from genome assembly GCF_000473325.1 of Leisingera caerulea DSM 24564. Classification (NCBI taxonomy): domain Bacteria; kingdom Pseudomonadati; phylum Pseudomonadota; class Alphaproteobacteria; order Rhodobacterales; family Roseobacteraceae; genus Leisingera; species Leisingera caerulea. The sequence goes on along the minus strand of NZ_KI421514.1, from coordinate 335,676 downwards.
GTGATCAAAACCGCGCGGAAAATGGGCATCAAGACCGTTGCCATCTACTCCGACGCCGACAAACAGGCTCTGCACGTGCAGATGGCCGACGAGGCCGTCCACATCGGCCCGCCGCCGGCCAACCAGTCCTATATCGTCATCGACAAGGTGATGGAGGCGATCCGCCAGACCGGCGCCCAGGCGGTGCACCCGGGCTACGGCTTCCTCTCTGAGAACTCCAAGTTCGCCGAGGCGCTTGAGGCCGAAGGCGTTGCCTTTGTCGGCCCCCCGAAGGGCGCGATCGAGGCGATGGGGGACAAGATCACCTCCAAGAAGATCGCCCAGGAGGCCGGCGTCTCCACCGTGCCCGGCTACATGGGCCTGATCGCCGACGCAGACGAGGCGGTGAAGATTTCCAATGAAATCGGCTATCCGGTGATGATCAAGGCCTCCGCCGGCGGCGGCGGCAAGGGCATGCGCATCGCATGGAACGACGAAGAGGCCCGCGAAGGCTTCCAGTCCTCCAAGAACGAGGCCGCGAACTCCTTTGGCGACGACCGCATCTTCATCGAGAAATTCGTCACCCAGCCGCGCCACATCGAAATCCAGGTGCTCTGCGACAAGCACGGCAACGGCATCTACCTGGGCGAGCGCGAATGCTCGATCCAGCGCCGCAACCAGAAAGTCGTGGAAGAGGCCCCGTCGCCGTTCCTGGACGAAGCAACCCGCAAGGCGATGGGCGAGCAGGCCGTGGCTCTGGCCAAGGCCGTTGGCTACTCCTCCGCAGGCACCGTGGAATTCATCGTCGATGGCGACAAGAACTTCTACTTCCTGGAAATGAATACCCGCCTGCAGGTGGAACACCCGGTCACTGAGCTGATCACCGGCGTCGACCTGGTGGAGCAGATGATCCGTGTCGCCGACGGGGCGGAACTGCCGCTGCGCCAGGAAGATGTGAAACTTACCGGCTGGGCGATTGAAAACCGTCTGTATGCCGAAGATCCCTACCGCGGCTTCCTGCCTTCCATCGGCCGCCTGACCCGCTACCGCCCGCCGCAGGAAACCGCCGCTGGCCCGATGCTGGAAAACGGCAAATGGCAGGGCGATGCGCCGGCAGGCGAAACCGCCGTGCGCAACGACACCGGCGTCTATGAGGGCGGCGAGATCTCGATGTACTACGACCCGATGATCGCCAAGCTCTGCACCTGGGCGCCGACCCGCGAGGACGCAATCGACGCCATGCGGATCGCGCTCGACAGCTTCGAGGTGGAGGGCATCGGCCACAACCTGCCGTTCCTGTCGGCAGTGATGGATCACCCGATCTTCATCGACGGCTCGATGACCACCGCCTTCATCGAGGAGCAGTATCCCGAGGGCTTCGAGGGCGTCGAACTGCACAGCGACGACCTGCGCAAGATCGCGGCCGCCTGCGCCGCCATGCACCGGGTTGCCGAAATCCGCCGCACCCGCGTGTCGGGCCGGATGGACAACCACGAGCGCAAGGTTGGCACCGATTGGGTTGTCTCGCTGCAGGGCCAGTCCTTCGCCGTGGTGATCGACGCCGACCGCGAGGGCGCAACCGTCAACTTCGAGGGTGGCGGCAGCTACCGGGTGTCCTCCGACTGGATCCCGGGCGACCATCTGGCAACCCTGCAGGTGAACGGCGAAACCCTGGTGCTGAAGACCGGTAAGGTCACCCAGGGCTTCCGCATCCGGTCCCGCGGCGCCGATCTGAAGGTCCATGTGCGCACCCCGCGCCAGGCCGAACTGGCAGCGCTGATGCCGGAAAAACAGGCACCGGACACCTCCAAGATGCTGCTTTGCCCGATGCCCGGCCTGATCGTGAAGGTCGATGTCGAAGTGGGGCAGGAAGTCCAGGAGGGCCAGGCGCTCTGCACCGTCGAGGCGATGAAGATGGAAAACATCCTCCGCGCCGAGAGGAAGGGCGTCGTCTCCAAGATCAACGCTGCCGCGGGCGACAGCCTGGCGGTCGACGATGTGATCATGGAATTCGAATAATGCACTTCGGGGCAGGCGCATATGCAGCCGGGCAGGCGGGTTTCCCCGCCCCCGCTGCCGTGCCTGCCCCGGCCCCTGGTGCGCCATGCACCGAATCTTCAGGAATTACTGCCAGCTTGAGGGCGTTTGAAGACCTCAAGGTGCCGCATGACCCGTCTCCTGACCTGCCTGTTGACCGCTCTGGCGCTGCTGTCCGGCTGCGCGCTGGACAAGGAGGAGGCGCTGCGCGCCCAGCTGTCCGCCTGGGTGGACCTGGGGGAGACGTTTTTCTTCCAAAGCTCGATGAGCTGCACCGCCGCGGTGTTCCACACTGCGGAAAACCCGCGCATCACCTCGCTGGTGGGCCGGGCCCGCTCGCTCAACACCGGCATGAAGATGCTGGAGGCGGGCCAGCCGGTGCTGTTTGCGGTGTCCGGCAAATCCCCCAACGCGGTGACAGAGGACATCATGTCCCGCGACCTGCCGCAGGGGCTGGGGGTGCTGAACTCCGGTCTGGCAGGGGTCAGCTGCATGACCGACCTGGTCAAATCGGTGTACTATCAGGCGATCCGCAACCCGGCTTCCAGCCTGGTCTTCGTGCCGGAAACCGGCGCGATGGTGGTCTTGGACAAACAGGCAATGGCGCTGATCTACGTCCGGGGCAACGGCTGACCGGAGCTGCCCGGCGGGCTCAGCCGCCGCGCCGCTCTTCCACTTCGCGCAGCCGTTCCGGGAACTTGTCGATGGTGCGGGACAGTTCGCGCACCGTCCAGGGATGCGGCTTCCTCAGCTTGACGCCGCCGTCCTTGCCCACCAGCACCAGCATGAAACCGCGCGGCCGCAGCTTCTTCCGCAGGGCGGATTTGGCCGCCGGATCGGTGTCGGTCAGCACCACCACATCGCGCTCGCGCAGGGCGTCGGCGCCCTGCATCAGACGCTCGACCTGCTCGTGGAACCGCGGGTCCTCGGGGCTGTCGGCAAACACCACAACCGGGCGGTGCGTCCACTGGAACTCCTCCAGCTCCACATCATACCCGGGCTGGATCAAGTCGGATGTGCTGCCGTCGGCGGCCACTGACGCCAGCGGAATAAAGCCTGCCAAAACAACGGATAGGATTGCTTTCATGATCTCTCCTGTCCCGTTGAATATATGTGCGGCGGCGGCAAATGCGACCGTGAATTCCGCGGCCCGGCCAAAAAATATCATCGTTAACGGGATAATGAGGGGTTGCCGGCCATGATTGTGCAATTCCCCACGACCGGGCTGCGGCCTGCGGCCCTCCAGCAGAGGTCCCGTAACACGATGAAAGTCATCCTTCACACCGGCGCGCACCGCTGCGCAACCACATCGTTTCAGGAATACATGCGCCAGAACGCGCAGCCGCTGCACCGCCAGGGCGTTGGCTTCTGGGGGCCATTCCGCACCCGCGGCGGGGGGCTGTTCCATGGCATCCAGCCAGGCCCGGTTCCGGTCACCGGCCGTGACCTGGTGCAACGGGCCCAGGGGCGGCTGCAAATCCAGATGGCGGCCAGCCGCGACGCAGGTGTGCAGCAGCTGCTGGTCAGCGAGGAAAACATGCTTGGCGCGGTCCGCGCCAACCTGCGCATCGGCGACCTCTACAGCGGTGCGGGGGAGCGTATGGCGCGCTTCGCCGAGGCCTTCGGCGGTGCGGTGACCGATGTCGCGCTCAGCATCCGCAGCCTTGATGCCTACTGGACCTCGGCGCTGGCCTATGCCGTCGCGCGCGGCCACAAGATGCCCACGGAGGCCAGCCTGGACCGGCTGGCGCAGGCGCCGCGCAGCTGGCGCGACGTGATCACCGACATTGCCTGCGCGATGCCCGGTGTGCGCCTGCACGTGCTGCCGTTCGAAACCTTCGGCACCCGGCCCGAAGCGGCGCTGGAGGCCCTCACCGGCATTGAGGCGCCGCGCACCCACGCGCGGGTGCGCCTGAATGCGTCGCTCTGCCTGCAGGACCTGCGCGCCAGCCTGCCGTCCTCCGCGGCGGCTGAGCTGCCCGAGGGCACAGGCCGCTGGCGGCCCTTCACCGGCGCGCAGACCGCATATCTGCGCGAGGCGTATGCCGACGACATGATGTGGCTTGCGGGCGGGGCCGACGGCCTCGCCGCGCTGGCACAGGACCCGGATAAACAGGCGGCGGGCACGAACCCGCCCCGTATCGCACTGACAAGAGGAAGACCTGATGACAAACAAAGACGAATGGCGGGCTCTGGCTGAGAAAGAGCTGCGCGGACGGGCGGTTGACGACCTCAATTGGCAGACCCTGGAGGGCATCGAGGTCAAGCCGCTCTATACCGAAGACGACACCAAGGACCTGCCCCACATGGGCACGCTGCCCGGGTTCGGCCCCTTCACCCGCGGGGTGAAGGCCACCATGTACGCAGGCCGCCCCTGGACCATCCGCCAGTATGCGGGCTTCTCCACCGCGGAGGAGTCCAACGCCTTCTACCGCCGCAACCTGGCCGCGGGCCAGCAGGGCGTCTCGGTCGCCTTCGACCTCGCCACCCACCGCGGCTACGACAGCGACCACCCGCGCGTGGTCGGTGATGTCGGCAAGGCTGGCGTGGCCATCGATTCAGTCGAGGACATGAAGATCCTGTTCGACGGCATCCCGCTCGACAAGGTCTCGGTCTCGATGACCATGAACGGCGCGGTGATCCCGGTGCTGGCGTCGTTCATTGTCGCCGGCGAGGAGCAGGGCCACGACAGATCCCTGCTGGCGGGCACCATCCAGAACGACATCCTCAAGGAGTTCATGGTCCGCAACACCTATATCTATCCGCCGAAACCCTCGATGCGGATCATCTCGGATATCATCGAGTACACCTCGAACGAGATGCCCAAGTTCAACTCCATCTCGATCTCCGGCTACCACATGCAGGAGGCCGGCGCGAACCTGGTGCAGGAGCTGGCCTATACCATCGCGGACGGCCGCGAATACGTGCGCGCGGCGCTGGACGCAGGCATGGACGTGGACAAATTCGCAGGCCGCCTGAGCTTCTTCTTTGCGATCGGTATGAACTTCTTCATGGAAATCGCCAAGCTGCGCGCCGCCCGCACCCTGTGGCACCGGGTGATGACCGAATTCGGCGCCAAGTCCGAACGCTCCAAGATGCTGCGCACGCACTGCCAGACCTCCGGCGTCAGCTTGCAGGAGCAAGATCCCTACAACAACGTGATCCGCACGGCGTACGAGGCGATGAGCGCGGTCCTCGGCGGCACCCAGTCCCTGCACACCAACGCGCTCGATGAGGCCATCGCGCTGCCCACCGACTTCTCCGCCCGCATCGCCCGCAACACCCAGCTGGTGCTGCAGGAAGAAACCGGTGTGACCAACGTCGTCGACCCGCTGGCCGGCTCCTACTACATCGAAAGCCTCACCAACGAACTGGTCGAAAAAGCCTGGGCGCTGATGGAAGAGGTCGAGGAGATGGGCGGCATGACCAAGGCGGTCGAGTCCGGCATGCCCAAGCTGCGCATCGAGGAAAGCGCCGCCCGCCGCCAGGCGATGATCGACCGCGGCGAAGAGGTGGTCGTAGGCGTCAACAAGTACCGCAAGGACAAGGAAGACCCGATCGACATCCTGGATGTCGACAACCACGCGGTGCGCGAAGCGCAGATTGCCCGCCTTGAAACCATGCGCAAGACCCGCGACGAGGCCGCCTGCCAGGCGGCGCTGGAAGAACTCACCCGCCGCGCCAAGGAAGGCAGCGGCAACCTCCTGGAAGCCGCAGTAGAAGCCGCCCGCGCGCGGGCCTCAGTCGGAGAGATCTCCATGGCAATGGAAAAGGAATTCGGCCGCCACCGCGCCGAGGTGAAAACCCTGGCCGGCGTCTACGGCGCTGCCTATGAGGGCGATGAGGGCTTTGCCGCGATCCAGAAATCGATCGAGGACTTCGCTGAGGAAGAAGGCCGCCGCCCGCGTTTGCTGGTGGTGAAAATGGGCCAGGACGGCCATGACCGCGGCGCCAAGGTGATTGCGACGGCGTTTGCCGACATCGGCTTTGACGTCGACGTGGGCCCGCTGTTCCAGACCCCGGAGGAAGCCGCCCAGGACGCCATCGACAACGACGTCCACGTGATCGGCATCTCGTCGCAGGCCGCAGGCCACAAGACGCTGGCGCCGCAGCTGGTCGAGGCGCTGAAGGCCGAAGGCGCAGAGGACATCATCGTGATCTGCGGCGGTGTGATCCCGCAGCAGGATTACGAGTTTCTGTACTCCAAGGGCGTCAAGGCGATCTTCGGCCCCGGCACCAACATCCCGGAAGCGGCACAGGACATCCTGCGCCTGATCCGCGAGGCACGCGGCTAAGCAAACGAGGGCCGCGCGGGGCAGGGGAGCTCTCCCGCAGCCGCAGGTGCCCGCCCTACGGGCCGCCCCCTTGGCGGCTTTGGGTCCGGCAGCCCGCCCCGTTGGGGCGGGCTGCCTGCATCGCGCGGAGGCGCGATGCCGCGCCCAACGGGCGCGGATGTGCCTTCGGCACAGGCCGGCGCCGGGCGGGAGTGCCTGTTTTCACGGCCTCGGTACCGCGTGCCGCAGCTTTCTGCCGCGGCCAGCGCGCTGCGCCTTGGCAAACCCGTGGGGCGGTGGTTGAGTGGCGTCATGCTGCGCTCAAAACGCCCTCAGATCCTCATTGGCATGGCCCTCGGCGCCCTCTGGGGGGTTGTCGTCACCGGCCTGCCGCAATGGCTGGGCCTGCCGTACATCCCGGCCCCCATCGCCTTGCCGGGTGCCTTTCTTGCGCCGGGACTGGTGCTGGCCCTGATCATAGGCCGCCTGGCGCAGCGGCGGTTCTTCGATGACGCCATCATCGACGGCCAGCCCTTCGCGCCCGGCACCGCGGCGGAAATCGACCAGCGGGTGCTGGCCAACACCGTTGAGCAACTGGTGCTGGCGCTGGCCATCTGGCCCGTTGCTGCCGTCACTCTGGGCGGCGCCGTGGCCATCGCGCTTGGCCTCTCGTTTGCGCTGATGCGGGTACTGTTCTGGGCCGGCTACCACCTGTCGCCGCCCTTGCGGGGGCTCGGTTTCGCCGGGACGTTTTACCCGACGGTGATTGCCGGTATCTGGGCGGCGGCGGTCTGGGTCTGAAGAAACCGCCGCATCCGGCCGCATTTCCCGCCTTGCACCCCGCCGCCGTCCGGCTAGTCTCACGCGCAAAAGGGGGAGGGCGGATATGATACTCGATCATCTGGCGGTGGCAGGGCAGACGCTGCAAGAAGCTGTTGCCCATACAGAAGAGGCTTTGGGCATCCCCCTCGGCACCGGCGGCCAGCATGCCCGCTATGGCACCCATAACCGGCTGATCGGGCTGGAGGACGGCCTCTATCTGGAGGCCATCGCCATCAACCCGGATGCCCGGCCGGAAGAACAGCCGCGCTGGTTCAACCTCGACCGGTTTGAAGGCCCCGCGCGGCTCAGCAACTGGATCCTGCGCAGCGGCGATCTGGAAGCGGAGAAACACCTGCTGCCGCCCCACGCGCAGCGGCATGTCTCGATGCAGCGCGGCGGCTTGCGCTGGCTGATGACGGTGCCTGCGGACGGGCTGCTGCCGTTTGATAACCTCTTTCCTGCTGTCCTCCAGTGGCAGGCAGAGCCGCCCGCAGGCAAGCTGCCGCAGTCCGGCTGCCGGCTGACCCGTCTGGTTCTCAGCCACCCGGAGGCGGCAGAGCTGCAAACCGCACTGGACCGCATTCTCAATGACCCACGCCTCAAGGTGGAGGCCGGGGAGCCGGCAATGATGGCGGAACTCGCTACGCCGCACGGGCCACGGGTGCTGCGGTGATCATCCGCCCCGCAACCCCCGCCGATGCGGAGGCCGTCTGCGCCATCGCCAACTGGGTGATCCGCGACACGCTGGCCACCTTCAACACCATCGAAAAAACGCCCGAGCAGGTGCGCGCGCAAATCGCCGCCTGCAACGGGAGCTATCTGGTGGCGGAACAGGACGCCCGGATCCTCGGCCACGCGTATTTCTTCCCCTTCCGCTCCGGCCCCGGCTACCGCTTTACCGCCGAACACACCATCCACCTGCTGCCCGCGGCACAGGGGCAGGGCGCGGGGCGCAGGCTGATGCAGGCGCTGGAGGAGAAGGCAAAACAGGCAGAGATCCACGTGCTGATTGCCAGCGTCAGCAGCGCAAATCCCGGCGCCATCGCCTTTCACGCCGCCCTGGGCTATGCGGAAACCGCCCGGATGCCTGAACTTGGCTGCAAGCAGGGGCGCTGGCTCGACACTGTTTTCATGCAGAAAATCCTGACCCCGGGGATTCCCGCCCCTGACAGCGCCCCCAAACCCCGATAGGCTCGCTTCCATGTCACTTTGGACCCGCATATCCGACGCGCTGGCCGCGCTTGCCGCAGGCGAAAGCCTCAGCGAAGTCTTCGACCGCCTGCGCGCTCCGCCCGAACGCACCGTGGCCTTTGCCATTGCCGTCATTGCGCTTGGCGCCAAGATGGCCAAGGCCGACGGCCAGGTCACGCGGGACGAGGTCACCGCCTTCCGCGAGGTGTTCCAGATCGCCCGCGATGACGAGGCCGGCGCGGCGCGGGTTTTTGACATGGCGCGCACCGACGTTGCGGGCTACCAGGAATACGCCCGCCGCATCCAGAAGATGTTTGCCAACGACCCCACAACGCTGTGCGACCTGATGGAGGGGCTGTTCCACATCGCCATGGCGGACGGGTTCTACCACCCCGGCGAAAACGAGTTTCTGGAAGAGGTGAGCCGCATCTTCGGCCAATCCCCGCAGCAGTTCCAGGCCCTGCGCGCGCGCTTTGTGCCGGATGCGCCCAAGGATCCCTATACGGTGCTAGGCGTCTCTCCGGACATGCCGCGCGAGGAGATCCGCAAGCACTGGCGCAAGCTGGTGCGCGACACCCACCCGGATGCGATGATCGCCCGCGGGGTGCCGGAGGAAGCGGTGCGGCTGGCGGAAAAGCGGATGATCGACATCAACCGCGCCTGGGATGAAATAAGCGGGTGCGGCGGCAATGCGGCTGGCCACGTATAATATCGAATGGTTCGCCTACCTGTTCGACAAGCACGACCGGCTGATGCTGGACGGCAAGCCGTCCGGTGTGCACGGGGTGGACCGCTACACCCAGGGCCGGGCGATTGCCCATGTGCTGCGCCGACTGGATGCCGATGCCGTGATGGTGATCGAGGCCCCTAATACGGGACGCACCCAGCGCACCACCCGCGCGCTGGAGGCGTTCGCAGCGGAGGCGGGCCTGCGCGCGCGCGAAGCGGTCAGCGGGTTTCCCAATGACACCCATCAGGAAATCGCGCTGCTCTATGATCCCGATGCGCTGGATGCGGTGCATGACGCCCGCGCCAGCGCCGCCGCGCCGCAGTTCAACGGCGCCTTCGAGATCGACCTCGACGTGGACGACCATCTGGACACGGTCGCGTTCTCCAAACCGCCGCTGGAGCTGGCCGTCACCACCCGCGGCGGCACCGCGCTGCGGATGATCGGCGCGCATCTGAAGTCCAAGGCGCCGCACGGGGCCAACGGGCCGGAAGAGATCACAGCGCTGTCGATCGCCAACCAGCGCAAGCAACTGGCGCAGGCCAACTGGCTGCACCGGCGGGTGGCGGAGCATGCGGCGGCGGGCGAGCATGTGATTGTTCTGGGCGATCTGAATGACGGCCCCGGCGCCGACGAATACGAAAAGCATTTCGGCCAGTCCTCGATCGAGATCGTGCTGGGCGATCTGCTGAACGACCCCCACGCGCAATCCCTGCTGCAGCCGCGCGCCACCTCGCTGCCCAGCACCTCGCGGTTTTACAACCCTGACAGCAAACGCTATTTCCCGGCGCTCTTGGACTATGTGATGATCTCGCACAGCCTGATGCGCTTTGACCCGCAGTGGCGGATCTGGCACCCGTTCGACGACGCCGAATGCTACGCCGACGAGGAGCTGCGCGAGTCGCTGCTCAACGCCTCCGACCACTTCCCGGTGACGCTGGATATCGCGCTGGAGTGACAGGGCGGAGGCCGGGGCGGGCTGTATTCCAAGGCTATGCCACCGCCATAAAGAGCTTATTCAGCGATGGTTGTCGTGACGATCACTTCAGCCGCCGCAACGTCTCCGATACGATCCCAGGCTTCTTCTGGAACATCCAAGTCTGCGGCCTTCTCCACAAAATCTGCATCTTCTGACGCAAACAGCCGTTCCCTGTACCGGGTGAGGCTTTCTTCAGGCTGGTCGAGTCTTTCCCATAGCGACCAGATTTCTTTTTTGATGTCTGCCAGCAGGCCGGGCTCTTCGCCCGAAATATAGCTTTCGATCAACGCTTCCAGCTCCGCCCAGGTTTCCAGATTATTCTGAGCCAGCGCATAATAGTCCATCAGGGCGCGGCGGCTGATAAAGGCGGACTGCACAGCGATGCTGCCTTCCGGGCGAAGATGGGCAATGACGGATGTTGTGCTGGTGCTCGCATCCACTTCGCCGGTAACTTCCACGGGCAGCCCTCTGGGTGTCAGCTTGGCGCTGGCGTCAATCCCGGCTGCAATTTCGCTGTCGATTGCCTGCTGCGTGATCAGTTTGCCGGTGAATACGGACGACACCAGCAGTCCGGGGCCCATCGGAATGCTGGCAGGCGGAAAAAGCGCCTCGCAGTCAGCACTATCCGCCGTAGGGGACACCAATTCGATTGCACCGGCCATCGGGTAAGCCAGGGAGGTTCTCACCAGTACCGACTGGACGCTCCTGCGAACATTCCTGTTGAATTGAGCCTCGGCGGAAGCAGGGATCCCGTAAACACTTGCGCTCCCCCCAAGACCCAAGGCAACCGCCGATTTCCGCGACAGCGAAACTGATACGGATTCTGTTGTGCTGTCTTCCTCAATCTCAAGTCCCGGGTAGCATTTAGCGCTTTCGAACAGCCGCTGTTCATCCTGGATGCGGATGACTTCACCAACTTCCACGTCGTACCGGAGGTGCAGAGGCATGGCCTTGAAATGAGAAAAAGCCGTGCGCGCAAAGGACGCCCGAAGCTTTGTCAGTGCCTCGGCTATTTCACTTGCTTGAACCGCAGCAGGGGAAACGGCGAGGACCAAAGTTAATAGGGAAACCCAAAGGGAGCGCATGAAGTGGTCTCCTTGTACAAATAACATACCAAGTCAGATTACACTAATTTGTTGTGGCTTAGTATCTATAAGGTTGTGCCAGTGACAAAGTGCTCTGACTGTTTGCGGGCCGAGAACACGCCCGGCCCGCCCCCCCTTTGTTCCGCCCCCCTCTGTTCGCGCAGCGCGGGTGCCCCTATATTAGCCCCATGAAACAGATCCTTCTGCCCGCCGCCCTGATCGCCCTTATCTCCAGCCCGCTTGACGCCCAGGACGCGGACACGGAGGACAGCGGCCCCTCGCTGATGGAGCGCGGGGCGGAGCTGTTCTGGGAGGGCTTGCGCCAGGAGATGGCGCCGGCGCTGGAGGGCCTGCAGGGCATGATGGAGGAAGCCGGCCCCTCGATGGCTGAGTTCCTGTCGCAAATGGGGCCTGCGCTGGCCGGTATCGCCAAGGAGGTGGAGGACTGGAGCGCCTATGAGCTGCCCGAGATCCTGCCCAACGGCGATATCATCATCCGCAAAAAGCCCAAGGACAACGTGCCCGCCGACAAGGAAACAGCCGAAGAGGAAGGCGTCACCGAGATCTGACGCCCGCCGCCCGGGTTATGCCGCCTGGGTTATTCTGCCCCGGACTCCGTGTCCGGCGGCGGGGCGGGCTTGCTGAACTTCAGCTCAATCTCCGCCTCCAGGGCCTTGGCCAGCGATTTCAGCCGCGCCTCCGCAACCTCGCCGTAAAGCGGCCGCGCCGCGCCCGGCAGCTCCACGTGCAGAACCCGCTTGCGCGGCTGCCAGCGCAGCGATCCGATATCGCCGTTTCCGGTCATCATCATCATGGCGCCGAACCGCATCGCCTTGCCCAGCACCTCGGCCTCGTGCTGGTCTTTTTCGTCCAATAGCCCGTAAAGGTATTCGAATGAGCTGCCCTGCCGCTTGTTGCTGTAGCGGTGCAGCAGCGCCAGCCCCAGAAACACCCGCTCCGAATGCTTGAGCCCGCCGAGGTTGGCGCGGGTGGCGTTGTCGAAACAGACCTCGGCGCGGTAGTCGGGATGCGCCCGCCAGCTGACGTCATGCAGCAGGCAGGCGGCCTTGACCAGCCGCCGCTTGCTGTGGCGGGCGCCGCTGAACAGGGGGCTCACGAAATCAAAGAGCGTCTTGCCGAAACCGGGGACGCGCGCGTCCTTCATCTCGGCAAAGCGCGACGCCTCGATCAGCGGATCGCGGGCGCGCAGCCGCTGCGGCATCTGCTCGTACAGCAGCCCCTCGCGGATGCCATAGCTGGACACTGCAATGTCCTTGGGCTTGAAGGTCTTGATCAGCCGGGTCAGCACGTCGATGGCATAGGGCACCAGCGACATCCGGCTCGAGGAGACGCCGCAGGCCTCGCGCAGCTTGTCCAGGCTGCGGGTCTCGATATAGCGGGCGGTTTCGCGCACGTCCTTGGCGGTCATCCGGTATTCGTGCAGCACCTTCAGCGGATAGCCGCGCCGGTGCATGTCGATGCGGGCAATGGCGCGCCAGCTGCCGCCGACCAGGAACAGCCGGTCGCGCTGGGTGCCCATCTCTTCCTTCAGCTGCTCGATGACAGTCTTGATGTACTCCTTGCGGCCCTTGCGGCCGCCCTTGACGTCGCGCAGCTTCAGCGGCCCCAGCGGCGAGGTCACCCGGCGGCCGACGGTGTTTTCCTGGATCTCCGCCAGTTCCATCGAGGAGCCGCCGATATCGCAGACCAGCCCATAGGCACCGGGCCAGCCCAAGAGCACCCCCTGCGCCGACAGCCGCGCCTCCTCGCGCCCGTCGATCACGTGGATCTTGAGGCCGGTCTCGCGCAGCACTTCTTCGCAGAACTCCGGCCCGTCCTCGGCGTCGCGCACCGCGGCGGTGGCCACCGCGGACAGGGGCGGCAGCCCCATGCCCTTGGCCAGGTACTGGAACCGGTGCAAGGCCGACAGGGCGCGGGCGCGGCCCTCGGGGTTCAGGCGGCCCGATTCCGACAGGCCCGCGCCAAGCGCGCACATGATCTTTTCGTTGTAGAAATAGGCCGGGCTGCGGGCGGCGCCGTCGAACACCACCAGGCGGACCGAGTTGGAGCCGACATCGACCACCCCCACCCGGGACAGCGCCCGGGCGCCGGGATCGTGGAAAATCGGACGCCCGAAGGGGCCCCAATCGGTGCTGGCGGCGGCGGGGTCCTGGGTCACGGTCATGAGGGCTCCGTCTTGCAATCCGCGGTCAGGATCGCCGAAGGGCGGGCAGGGGTCAACCGCTTGCGGCTGCGTCATTTTCCGTGCCCTCTTCGCGGATCTCCGACAGCGCCCGCACCGCCAGAGGGCGGGACAGGCTGCGTTTTTCGGCCAGCGACAGGTGGTCCAGCCGCCGCACGATCTGCGCCGCGGCGGCAAAGGAGCGGTCCATATGCGCCACCAGATAGGGAATCACATCCGGCTTGGGGGTGATCTGGCGGTCGTTGAACAGCTTGGCCAGCACCACCGCCAAAAGCTGGTCGTCCGGCGGCTGCAGCTCTGCATGGGTGGCGGCCTGCACCCGGCTTTGCAGATCGGGCAGGCTGAGACCCCATAGGTTCGGCGCGGGCTGGCCGGTCATCACCAGCGCATGGCCCTGCGCCAGCACCAGGTTGTGCAGGTGGAAGAGGGCGTTCTGCCGTTCAGGGTCGCAGGCGATCTGCGGCACGTCCTCCACCGCGATGGGGCCGTGCGCCAGCTGCGGCACCGCCTCCGCCGTCAGCTCTGCCGCAGGAATGATGCGGGCGCCGGTCTGGCTGGCCCAGACATGCACCAGATGCGACTTGCCGGCGCCCTTGGGGCCGGTCAGCACCAGCTTGCCGCTGGGCCAGGCGAACTGCGGGTCCAGAAGCGCCACCGCCATCGCATTGGAGGGCGCGACAAAGAAATCCTCCCGCCCCAGCGCCGGTTTCGCCGGGAGATCAAAGCTCAGCTGCTGTGCCATCTGGTTCAGTCCGTTTCCGCGTCCCGGTGGCCCTGGCCCTGATACAGGCGGCTGTCCAGGTACTGCTCGGTCACAAAGCGGGCAACCACCCCCAGCGCTGCCGCCACCGGCACCGCGATCAGCATCCCGACAAAGCCGAACAGGGCGCCGAACACCGACAGCGCCAGCAGCAGCCAGACCGGGTGCAGCCCGACCGAGTCGCCCACCAGCTTGGGGGTCAGCAAGTTGCCCTCGACCACCTGGCCGACGACAAAAATCAGCGCCACCAGCCCGATCGAGATCCAATCGCCCCAGAACTGGAACAGCGCCAGCCCGATCGCCAGCGCGCCGCCGATCAGCGCGCCAAGGTAGGGAATGAAGGTGACCAGCCCGGCGATAAAGCCGACGGCGAGGCCGAAGTTCAGCCCGACCAGCATCAGCGCCACGGCATAGTAGGTGCCCAGAATCAGGCACACCGTGCCCATGCCGCGGATAAAGGAGGCCAGCGCCGCGTCGATGTCACGGGCCAGGCGGCGGATCACCGGCTGGTGGTCGCGCGGCAGCAGCTCGTCGATGCGGGCGATCATCCGGTCCCAATCCAGCAGCAGATAGACCGCCACCACCGGCACGATCACCAAAAGCACCACCACATTCAGCAGCGACACCGCGGAGCCTGCCACCGATTGCAGCACCTGCACCGCGCGCGATTGCAGGGTTTCGGCCAGGGCGGTGATTGCCTGATGCACGCGGCTGTCCTGTTCAAACACCGCCGGGAAGCGCTCATTGACGAAGCTGCGCGCATCGCCGATCAGCTTGGGCACCACGTTGAACAGGTCGATCATCTGATAGATCAGCGTCGGCACCACCAGCAGAATCACCAGCACGAACACCACCAGCGTGCCCACCGTGATGGTGGCGGTGGCGCCCGCGCGGCTCATGCCCCAGGCCTCCAGCCGGTCGGCAATCGGGTCGATCATATAGGCAATCGCGGCGCCCAGGATGAAGGGCAGCAGCACATGGCCAAGCGACCACATCACCACGGCAAAGACCAGGGCGGCAACGCCCCAGTATTTCAACTGTTTCTTTGCTGGTAGCGCCATGTTCAGACAACCCGCCCTTGGCCTGTTTGGTTCAGGATCCTTGGCGGTAGTCTTCCCTGATGGGGCAGGCGCTTGCAAGGGGCGCGGGCAAATCGCCTGTGGGCAAGGCGGGGATAAGGCGCAAAAGGCCGGGGGCAAATTCTGGATAGCCTCAGCCGTGCCGCGGGCTGCTGGCGTTCAACCTTCTGCTGCGGACCGCGCCCCGCGCCGGGGCGCGGTCCCTTATCAGTGAATTCTCACCCCTTGGCGCTGCAGCTCCCGCTGCAGATCGGAAATGTTCACTGCGTCAAACCCGCAGCCCGATTTCACCGACAGCGCCGCGGCGATGCCTGCGCCCTGTCCTGCAACGGCGCAGCAGGCCATGTTGCGGGTCGCCGCATGGGCGATCTTGCCGCCGCCGATGGCGCGGCCGGTGACCAGCAGCCCCTCCACCCCCTTCGGCAGCATCGACCGGTAGGGGATCTGCATGTAACGCCCTGTGGTCGGCAGGATCAGCACGCCGTAGCCGTCGATGAACTCCGGATAGATGCCGATGGTGTCCTCGAACCGGCCCTGATTGCGGGTCTCATCCTCGGTGATGTTGTGATGCGCGTCGATCTTGCGGGTGTCGCGGATGCCGATGGTCATGCCGAAGTTCCGCAGGCGCGCGCCTTCGCAGCCCGGCGTGTAGGCGCGCAGCGCGTCAATCGCGTGCATCGCCTGCTTGCGCCCCTCGATCTCGCCCTTGGTCATGCTGTCGGGGTCGGTGCCGTCGATGCCCGCCAGATGCACCAGGTTCATATAGGTCATCTCGCCGCTGTCATGCACCGCGCCCCAGGTGCCGCCGATGGTGTTCAGATGCGCCGGGATCACCCCGTCGCGGATCGCTTGCGAAAACGGCTTGGCCAGGAAGGGAGAGAACATCCCGTCCTCCTTGCCATCGGTCTCCACCTGCCATTCGCCGGTTGACCAGTTGGCATAGGTCTGCGGATCGGCCTTCACGCCCTCCATGAACTTCTGCTTGTCGACGCCTGCGATGTGAAACATCACGCTGGCCGCCTGCATCTGCTCGACCGGGGTTTTGACGGTCGGCGCGCCCATCATATGGGCGATGTCGGCGTCGCCGGTGGCGTCGATCACCCGTTTCGCCAGAATGGCCTCGCGGCCCGCCTTGCTCTCGACGATGACGCCGGTGATCCGGTTGCCCTCGCGGATCGGCGCCACGAACACCCGGTGCAGCATCGGGTGGATGCCGGCCTCCTCGACCAGTTTGTCCGCCACCAGCTTGAAGCCCTCGCTGTCCAGTTCATAGGACAGCGACTGGCTCTCCGGCACCGCCGCGCCCATCGCCTTGGCGCGTTCCTCGAACTCCCAGCCGATGCCGCCGGCCTCCACTGTTTCCTCGTGCCGGTACCAGGCAAAGCCCTCGACGCCGACGGTGGTGATATTGCCGCCAAAGCAGCCGAAGCGGTCCAGGAGGGTAACCTCCACCCCCGCCCGCGCCGCCGCCAAGGCCGCCGCCAGCCCGCCGGGGCCGGAGCCCACCACCAGCACCTCGGTTTCGTGGATGACCGGAATCTCGCGCGCCGGCTCATGGATGGTTCTGGTCACGTCTCTCTCCCCACGGACTCTTTGCGCCCCGGTCTGTCCGGGGCGTTTCCGCTAACACTTCCGAATCTTGAATGACGATTCAAGTTCTTTTGCGCCGGGGTGTTCCAAAAACGACATGCAGGGAGGAGCATTTTTCTGGGCCGTGCCGCGCAGCGGCACGGCCCGCGCCTGACCTTGTGTTCCGGTGGGGGCGCTGCGGCCCGGCGCCTTTAGCTTCATCCGGGGGAACTCGGCCCCTGCGGATTGGAACCCCCCGCCACCTCCGCCCTTGCCCGCACTCCTCACACCCACTAAACCGGGCGGGAACGAGAACCCACATCACCGATGGAGCCAAGATGCGCCTGTCCCGCTATTTTCTGCCGGTTCTGAAAGAGAACCCCTCGGAAGCCCAGATCGTCAGCCACCGGCTGATGCTGCGCGCCGGGATGATCAAGCAATCCTCCGCCGGGATCTATTCCTGGCTGCCGCTGGGCTTCAAGGTGCTGAAGAAGATCGAAAGCATCGTCCATGACGAGCAGATCCGCGCGGGCCACATCCCGATGCTGATGGCCACCATGCAGCCCGCCGACCTGTGGCGCGAGTCCGGCCGCTATGACGACTACGGCCAGGAGATGCTGCGCATCAAGGACCGCCACGACCGCGACATGCTGTTCGGCCCCACCAACGAGGAGATGATCACCGACATCTTCCGCGCCCATGTGTCCTCCTACAAGGACCTGCCGCTGACCATGTACCAGGTGCAGTGGAAGTTCCGCGACGAGATCCGCCCGCGCTTCGGCGTGATGCGGGGGCGCGAGTTCTACATGAAGGACGGCTACAACTTCGACCTCAGCAAGGAAGACGCGCTGCACGCCTACAACCGCCACCTGGTCAGCTACCTGCGCACCTATGAGCGCATGGGCCTGCAGGCGATCCCGATGCGCGCCGACGGCGGCCCGATCGGCGGCGATTACACCCACGAATTCCTGGTGCTGGCCGAAACCGGCGAGTCCGAGGTGTTCTATGACTCTGCGGTGACCGACCTCACCTTCGGCGACCGCGACATCGACTATGACAGCGTCGAGCAGTGCCAGGCGGTGCTGGAGGAATTCACATCCCGCTACGCCCGCACCGACGAGACCCACGACGAGGTGGTGTTCCAGGAGCAGGTTCCGGAAGAGCGCCGCCGCTTTGCCCGCGGCATCGAGGTGGGGCAGATCTTCTACTTCGGCACCAAGTATTCCGAGTCGATGGGCGCCACCGTGCAGGGCCCCGACGGCAAGCCGGTGCCGGTCCACATGGGCAGCCACGGCATTGGCGTCTCGCGCCTGCTGGGCGCCATCATTGAGGCCAGCCACGACGACAAGGGCATCATCTGGCCCGAGGGCGTGACCCCGTTCCACTGCGGTATCGTCAACCTCAAGCAGGGCGATGACGAGGCGGATGCCGCCTGCAACCAGCTCTATGCGGCGCTGAGCGCGGCCGGGCTGGATCCGCTCTATGATGACCGCAACGAGCGTGCGGGCGGCAAGTTTGCCACCATGGACCTGATTGGTCTGCCCTGGCGCATCACCGTCGGTCCGCGGGGCCTGAAGAACGGCGTGGTGGAACTGACCTCCCGCCGCACCGGCGAAAGCGAAGAGCTGAGCCCGGAAGAGGCGGTCAAGAAGGTGGTTGCCATCTACGAGAAGCACCGCACCGGCCGCGGGTTCTGAGCCGGTCCGGAAGTCAGGGAACAAAAGCCCCGCTGGCAAAAGCTGGCGGGGTTTCCTTATGCCAGGCAGGGCAGCGGACCGCTGACTGCGCACGGCCTTGCTGCTAGCCTTGTCATGATTCCAAGCGGGCGGAGCGCAAATGGCCAAATTCAGCGGTATAGAAGCGGACAGCGGGCTGACGCATGTGCTGTCATCCTTTCCGCGCAATTCCGAACAGCTCATGCGCCTGCTGGACAGCATCATGTGCGGCAGCGGCGCCCTGCCGCGGGGCGAGCGGGAGGCAATTGCTGCCTATGTCTCCGGTCTGAACGGTGTGGCTTACTGCGTCCATTTCCACAGTCTGTTCTCCGAGGTGTTCTGCTGCAGCCCGGCGGCGGCACAGGACCGGATCAGGCCCCTGCTGGACTATGCCCGCGCCCTGCACGCCGGAAAGGACGATGGCATCTCTCAGGCTTTTGCCGCCGCCATGGACGCGGGCTGGAGCGAGGCCGCGCTTTATGAGGTGGTTGAGGTCTGCGGCGTCTTCAGCTTTATCAACACCATCGTCAAGGCTGCCGGGCTGGCCGCGCCGGGACAGGCGCCGGACCCGCGGCCAACGGCAGAGGAGCTGGAAAACTCCTATTCCGCGATGGCGGCGGCGGTGCGCGGTAACTAGGTCTTTACACGGCGGAAATCGCCGCCAGCGCAACGGCGCCCGCGGGCGGATGGGGCAGGCAAGACGCGCTCATCCCGGGTATCGGCAGGCCCGCCGCCAGTGCCCGCCAGGCACCGGTCAGCAGTAACAGGCAGAGAACCCGGTGCTGCCGCCAAGAGTTTTAGGAAAAACTCTTGGCAAATCTTTTCCTTAAAAAGATTTCCGCGTGCGGCGGCGGCCTGAACCTGCCGCGGCAGGCGGATATCCGGGCGGATATGCAACCGCACCTTGACCCCGCGCGTTATGCAGCACAGGTTGCAGGCAAATTTCCCGGGCAGGACCCCCACATGGCCACGACACCACCGCCGTTTTCCCGTTTCGAATGGATCATCGCCTGGCGCTACTTGCGCGCCCGCAAGGCCGAGGGCGGGGTCAGCGTGATGACCTGGATCAGCCTGATCGGCATCACCCTTGCGGTCTTTGCGCTGATTGCCACGCTGGCGGTGCGCTCCGGCTTCCGGTCGGAATTCGTTGGCACCATCCTGGGCGCCAACGCCCATGTGACCCTCTATTCCTATGGCGAGGTGAACGAGGCGGGCGTGCTGGACCGCTCGCTGAAGGATTACGAGGCGCTGGCGGAGACCGTGGCTGCGGTGCCGGGCGTCACCCGCGCCGCGCCGCTGGTCAAGGGGCAGGTGATGGCAAACCTGCGCCAGCGCAATGCGGGCGTCGAGGTCTATGGCATCTCCGCCGCTGACATCCAGGGCATCCCGGGCGTGGCCCAAAGCGAAGAGGCCGTGGGCGATCTGGCCCGCTTCGAAGACGGCATCGCCATCGGCTCCGGCGTCGCGCGGGAGCTGGGGGTCTCGGTCGGGGACAAGATCAAGCTGATCTCGCCCAATGGCGTCAAAACCGCCTTTGGCACCAGCCCGCGGGTCAACGCCTATGAGGTGGTCTATGTCTTCACCGCCGGGCGCTGGGACATCGACCGCACCCGGGTCTACCTGCCGTTTGCCGAGGCGCAGGCCTTTTTCAACCGCGAAGGCATCGCGGATGAGATCGAGGTGATGGTGGAAGATCCCGAAAACGTTGACGCAATGGCGCTGGCGATCCAGCAGGCGGCGGGCGGCACCGCGGGTGTGTGGACCTGGCGCGATGCCTCCGGCGGCTTCCTGCGGGCGCTGGAGGTCGAGGACAACGTGATGTTCATCATCCTTTCGATCCTTGTATTGATCGCGGCGATGAACATCGTCTCGGGCCTGATCATGCTGGTCAAGAACAAGGGCCGCGACATCGGCATCCTGCGCACCATCGGCCTCAGCGAAGGGTCTATCATGCGGGTGTTCTTCATCTGCGGCGCCTTCACCGGCGTGATCGGCACCATCTGCGGCGTGGTGCTGGGCTGCCTGTTTGCGCTTTATATCGACCCGATCTTCTCCTTTGTGAACTACGTCATGGGCGGCGGTGTCTGGGATCCGTCGATCCGCGGCATCTATGCTCTGCCGGCACAGCTGCGGCTGGCGGATGTGGTCTCGGCCACGGCGCTGTCCTTGGGGCTGTCGTTCTTCGTGACCATTTTCCCGGCCCGCCGCGCGGCGCGCCTCAACCCGGTGGAGGCACTGCGCTATGAGTGAGATCACGCTGGAGCTGAAGGGGATCACCAAATCCTACCTGACCGGCACGCCGGGGCAGGTCGACGTGTTGCGCGGTGCGGATCTGAGCCTGCAGGCGGGCGAGGTCGTGGCGCTGGTGGCACCGTCCGGTGCGGGCAAGTCGACGCTCTTGCACATCGCAGGGCTTCTGGACACGCCGGACGCGGGCGAAGTGCACGTGGCGGGCGAGGACGTGACCCGCAAGGGCGACCGCCGCCGCACCCGTGTGCGCCGCCAAGAAGTTGGCTTTGTCTACCAGTTCCACCACCTGCTGCCGGAGTTTTCAGCGCTGGAGAACATTGTGCTGCCGCAGCTGGCGAATGGCGCTTCGCAGAAGGCCGCGGTGTCGCGGGCGGCGGATCTTTTGGGCACCGTGGGCCTTGCAGGGCGCGCAGATCACCGTCCGGCGGCGCTGTCGGGCGGCGAGCAGCAGCGGGTCGCCTTCTGCCGGGCGCTGGCCAATGCGCCGCGGGTGCTGCTGGCGGATGAGCCGACCGGGAACCTGGACCCCGGCACCTCCGACCAGGTGTTTGCGGCGCTGATGGAGCTGGTGCGCGGCACGGGGTTGTCGGCGCTGATTGCCACCCACAACCTGGAGCTGGCGGCGCGGATGGACCGGCAGGTGAAGCTGGAGAACGGGCTGCTGGTGCCGGTTTAGGCGGAGAAGGGCCAACCTGTTAATGTTCCACCATCACGCCCGGAACAAGGCACGCAGCGCCGCCGGGCGATTTGACCCAGGCTGTAGCGCTGGTTCACAGTGGCATCGTAGGGTTCCAGTGACGGTGGGTTCAGATGCAGAAGACGGTTTCGGTCCTGAAGGACCTCGTGGTTCTTTTGCGCGATGCCTCGGTGATTGCGCTGTTTGCGGTCTTCCTGCTGTTTCCGCAGACGCTGAACGGCATTCTGGTCAGCGCGGGGTTTGAGGAGGGCAGCTTTGCCGGCTTCAAGTGGAAATCCAAGCTGGTGGAATACGACGCCGCCGTGGCCGAGCTGCAGACCGCGCTGGCGGAGGCGCAGAAGGTGAACGCCCGGCTGACCCAGGCGCTGCAGGCCGCCGGGGGCGGCACCGGGGAGCTGGAGCGCGAGGCCGAGCTGGTACAGCAGGACGCCGCCGTGGCGCTGGAGGCGGCCAGCAAGACGGTGGCAGTCAATCAGCAGCTGGTCGAACAGGCCCGTGCCCAGCTGCAGGAGGAAGCGATCCGCTATTGCTATCAGGAGGACAGCGGCAAGAAAGGGCCGCAGGCCTATCTGGTGGCCTGCCACAGCACGCCGGAACGCTGCGAGCGGGCCAAGGAAAACCCGGCCACAAGATCCTCGCCCTGCGCGGCGCTGGACATGAACAGCGCGCCCTGGCAGCCCAGCCCGGGCGGGTTCTGGGGATCGCTCTACCAATACAGCGCCGCACCGCTGCCAGCCCCCTTTCCGCAGGTGGAGTAGACCCGCAGCAGGGCGGGGCGGCGGAACCTTGCCTGCCAGGGCGGGGCGGCTTTGGCCCCGGGGCGGCAGTTTGCTATCTGCTGTTCAAATTGGCCCCGGCGGGCTAGGCTGTCCGGGGATGCGCAGAAAGGGCTGAGACGTGGTGAATTCGGTAATCGAAAAAGATGTGACGGTCGAAGGCAATATCACCTCCAGCAAAGGCAGCGTCGAGGTCCGCGGCCGCGTCGTGGGGGATGTGTCGGCGCAGGCGGTGACGGTGCTGGAAGGCGGCACCGTGGATGGTGCGCTGAGCGCCAAGTCTGTCACCGTGGAGGGCATCTACAGCGGCAAGATCCAATGCGAGGACCTGCAGCTGGCGGCCAGCTCTCAGGTGCAGGCGGATGTGTCGGCGCAAAGCATGTCGACCGAAAGCGGCGCCCAGCTGCAGGGCAATATCAAGGTCAGCGGCAAGTCGGCCTCCTAAGCCGCGCAGAGGAAGCTGCAGGTCAGCATCCGCCGCTCGCGAAGGGCGCGCAGCTGGTTTTGAACCATCTCCCTGTAGCTGGTGCCGAACAGCAGCTTGGCGGTAACCGGCACCGCCTCCGCGGTACCGCCGCTTGCGGTCCGCTGCTCCAGCCAGCGCAGGCTGTCATGTGTTGAATCGATGGTTTTCAGCAGTGTGAACCCGGCCCCCTGCAACAGGGTTCGCATCTCCTGCGGGGTGGCCAAGTGGCTGATTGACGGCTCCGCCGCCCAAGGCGCGGGGTACAGCATGGCCCCGCCTTCGCCCTGCAGAATATCATAGGCAACAAAACTCCCGCCCGGCCGCAAAACCCGCCGCGCCTCAGTATACATCCGGTCTTTGCGGGGGATGTTCATGGCCGCGTGCGCCGTGATGGCGGCATCAAAGGCACCGTCCGCAAACGGCAGGCTTGTTGCGTCGCCTTGAACAAACTCCGTTTGATCTGACATGCCAAGCCAGCCGGAAATCTCTGCCGCCGCTGCGCACAGTTCTGGCGTCAGGTCGATGCCAGTGACATGGCAGCCGGCTGTTTCCGCAAGGGTCCGTGCAACGCCGCCAAGCCCTGCGCCGATGTCGAGCACCTTGGACGACGCTGTCAGCTGCATGAGTGAAGCCAGTTCCAGAGTTGCGGCCCGGCCGCGGAAGTGGAATTCATCCACCGCCTCGAAATCGGCGGGCGTGAGGCTTGAGGGCTCCAGCCCCTTGGCGCGCAGCGCACCGGCGATCCGGTCCGCCAGGCTGCCGCTGCCGCTGTAATGTTTTTTCACACCGCCGGTCATGATCCTGGCCCTCCGCTGGTCCGGGGCAGTCTAGCACAGGCGGGCCCGGGCGGATCTGTCTCTGGCCTTGCGCCGGGTTCCGGGCTATTGGCGGGGCATGACTGATACCTTGCCGCCGTGCCCCGAATGTTCCTCTGCCTATACCTATCAGGTGGATGCCCTGCTGATCTGCCCCGAATGCGCCCATGAATGGGCGGCCGGGGAGGCCGCGGGCGAGGCCAAGGAGGTGCGCGACAGCGTTGGCAATGTGCTGGCGGACGGCGACACCGTGACGGTGATCAAGGATCTGAAGCTGAAGGGCACGTCCTCGGTCATCAAGGTCGGCACCAAGGTGCGCGGCATCCGGCTGGTGGACGGCGATCACGACATTGACTGCAAGGTGCCGGGGGTGGGGCCGATCGGGCTGAAATCGCAGTTCGTGAAGAAAGTGTCCGGTTAGGCCATCTGGGTGATCCAGACCCCCAGCGCCATCACCGAAATGCCTGCGGCGCGGGTGAGCGTCAGCGGGCTGACCTGGGCGCCGAACCAGCCGAAATGGTCGATGGCGGCGGCGGAGATCAGCTGGCCGATCAGCACGAAGAACACCGCGTTGCCGACGCCGAAATGCGGCGCCACATGGGTGATCGACAAGACGTAGAAGGCCACCAGCACACCGGCCAGCAGCAGGTGCTTGGGTGCGGCGGGGATTTGCGCCAGGGCCTGCGGGCCGGAGATCAGCGCATAAAGGATGGTGGCAACCAGCGCGATCAGGAACAGCACCACCGCGGCCGAGGCGGGGGAGCCGATCAGCTTGCCGAGCGCAGCGTTCAGCGCCGCCAGCACCGGGATGCCAAGGCCTGCGGCCAGCATGATGAGGGCGTATTGGGTCATGGTGCGGCTCCTGCAGGGGTGTCAGCAAAGTTGTGGCCGCAACCCTGGTGGTAAGACAAGTGCAACGTTGCGGCGCGGCGCCGGAATCCGGCCTGGATTCCGGCCACAAAAACCGATTGTCTTAGCCGTTTTCCGCGGCGGAAAACGGCGGGTCAATTGCAGATGCCGTCCAGCTCTGCCCCCTTCCACGGCAGGTAGACATCGCTTTCGCGGCTTTGCGGCAGCGGGCTGACCGGCATCGCGGCGGCCAGCATGCTGTGCAGCCGTCTGGTGCGCGCGGCTTGCGGGGCCAGGGCGCGGCAGCAGACGTATTCCTCCATGATTGCGCCTTGCTGTTCAAATCCGTAGGCGAGGTAGTCGGCCTCCCCCTCCAGGTCGAACAGGTAGGGGTCGCGGTCCGGGCCGTGCTCTGCCGCTGCCCGCAGCGGGGAATACCCTGTGCGGCCGCGGTTCTGCCATTGCCAGACGTGGGTGGCCTCATGCGCCAGCAGCATCGCCTCCACCAGGTGCAGCCGCTGCGGGTATTCCGGCAGGTAGTTGTCCACGTACCACTCCCGGGTGAAGAAGATCCGGTTGAACAGGGCGACGGCGGCGGGTTTGGTGGTGATGATCTCGTCCCTGACCGGGGGCAGGATGCGCTCGCGGCAGGTGACGCGGGGCCGCGGGGTGCGGCGCAGGGTGACAGGCCCCAGGGGGGCGCCGTCCACGACGCGGACCCTGTCCGGGTTCAGGCTGGTCCCGTGCAGGGTGCCCAGATAGGCGCGCTCTGTCTCTGTCAGCGGGCGGCCGCAGGCGGCGAGGAGCAGGAGCGCGAGGAGCAGGCAGCGGATCATGGGCATCGCCTCAGCTCAGCAGCTCAGCGCCAGCACGCGGCTGATTTCGGTGAGCGAGCGGCCCGACTGCTGCATCCATTCGTTGAAGGCCGCCTGCACCGCTTTCAGCGCGGTTTTGGAGGCGGCGGGCTTGTCGATCACACCCTCGGCGATCAGCCGGGCGGTGACGTCCTGGCTGAGGATGAAGCTGTCGCGGCCGGCAAAGCGCATGGCGTATTGGCCGGTGTTGCCGCCCAGACGGCTGCCGCGTTTCTTGAGCATCTCCAAAAGACCGGTGTAGTCGGCGGAGGGCCAGCCGCCCAGCACCTGGCCTGCGCCGCCCTGGTCGCGGAGTTCCATCAGGAAGGCGGCGTTTGCGCGCACTGTGGCCAGTTTGGCGCCGTTGCGGACCACGCGGGTGTCGCTGAGGATCCGGTCGAATTCATCCTCGCTCATGAAGGCGCAGGCGCCGGGGTCGAAGCCGTGGAAGACCTCCTCGAAGCCGTCCCATTTCGCCTCGATCACTTTCCAGTTGAAGCCCGCCTGGAAGATGCATTTGGTCATCACGGACAGCCAGCGGTCCTCGGGCAGCTCCGTCACATCGGGATCGGGTTTGCTGAGCTTTGCCTCCAGCGCCTCCGGCCCGCCGTGGCGGTCTGCGGAAATGGCGTGGATCTCGTCAAAGCTGCGCATGGGCGGGGTCCTGTTGGCGGTCCGGTCAGGTTAGCGGGGGCGGCGCAGCTCGACAATGGATTTGCCGAGGCGGAAGGGGGCGGCGAAGCTGACCAGGCACAGCGCGATGATCTGCAAGACCAGGATATGGGCGTTGTCCTGCAGGTATTCCCACTCGTCCTTGAGCTTGGACACATGGGCGATGAGGTCGTCATAGGCCCGCGCGATGATCAGGTAGTCGCCGGCGATGGCGGGCACCTTGCGGCGCATGTTGTCGACCGCGGCCTGGGCGGGTTCGTCGAGCGAGGTGAAAACCAGAAACGCCGCGGGGTCAAAGGCGCTGGCCTGGGCTTCCATTTCCGACATCTCCTCCATCCCGCTGCGGCTGCCGAACAGGAAGCTGAGGCCCTGCAGGGGCGCGACTTCATCGGTGACCGCGATGAACAGCGGCAGTTCGGCGTTGCCCGCAGTGGAAGCCGACAGGAATTCGACCTTTTCGCACAGCACCGCGATGTCGGCGTCATAGGCGGGGTCGCAGAAGCGCAGGCGGAAGCGGGCGGCGTCACGGTCGAAGGCCGCGGTGGCGGCATAGGCGATGTCGATCTGGCGTTCGAGCTTGGAGCTGTCGGCGGCGTAAATGCCGGAGATCACCGCCACCAGCGCGCCGAAGCCGCCCAAGACCACCCAGACGAGGTCCGCCAGTTTCCAGGCGCGGTGGCCTGCGGGTTTGCGGAACAGAAAGGCGGTGCCGATGAGGCCGGTGAGGAAGAACAGGATCAGCAGGGGCAGCTGGTTGTCCGCGATGAAGCTCATGACCGTTCCCGTGCTGTGAATGCCTGGCCTAACCTTAGGAACGGACAGGGGTTTCAGGCAACAGCCCTCACGAAGCTGTCACCGGATGCGCGGGTTCGGCCGGGCGGGAGGGCATCCCTGTCCGGTGGCTGGCTGTCTGGGGCCGGTGGGCCGTTATGCTGCTTGGCCGTGTCGTGCTGGCCGGTTAAGAGGTGGCGGCGCCGCCAGATGGCGGAGGGCCGGCGGGGGTCGCAAGCCCCCATGTCCGCTCGAAAGCTCTCGTTTTGCGGAGACCCCCTGCACCCGATGAAGATGTGGTCTTGGGGGTTCCCGTATCTCCTGGTGGTGCGGGGTGTCAGCCCGCACCGGTGTCGCGACGCATTGGAGTATGGCAGAGCGGGGTTAAGGGCGCGCAAGCGGGGCGTGCGGTGGATTGGGGTTTGGCGCAACGGGTGCGAGCCGTCTTGACCGGGTCGCTTGCGGCCCGGTCTGCGCCTGCCTGCCCGTCAAACCGGAGGTTTGCCTCCGGCAAAACGGACAGGCGCATTCGCGCCCGCCCAGGCAGGTGCAGACCTATCGTGGGATGCCTCCGGCGGGAGTATTTTGCAAAGGTGAATAGGGGCGCGGTGTGCCCCCTTGGGGCGTGGCGCGCAGCGGTAGGGCCTGTGTGTGGCCTTACCTTCGGGAGTTCACGCCGGTTCCCACAGGGACAAACAGTCCGGGGACTGTTTGAGACGTGGACGGGCGGAGCCCTTCGCTGGTGCCGGTGCTTTGGAACGTGACGGTGGCGGTGTGTGCCTTTGGGGCGTGGTGCGCAGCGGCACGGCCCGCGCCTGACCTTCCCCCCGGGAAGGCGCTTCACGCCTCCCCAAGGTCAGGCGCGGGCCTTGTGGTGCATGACCTGTGCAGGAAAACGCGCCTTGGGCTCCGCCCGTTCAGGCCTGAAACGCTCCCCCGGAGCGTTTCCGAGACGGCCTTCACTCCCCCCGGGAAGGCGCTTCGCGCCCTCCCAAGGTCAGGCGCGGGCCTTGAGTCACTGGAGGGTGGCAAGAAAGCGTGCTACGAGATTGAAAATAGTATCAAACGCAAAATAAGTGTGAACCGGGTTTTGAGTGAGCGAAAGTAAGATTTTACTGTTACCCTCTAGGAGCGTAGTGCATTTTTACCCAAGTGATTAACTGTTCGATATTGCTGGCCCCATACATACTACTTGGAGCGTCTGGTCCTATCTGGGCAACATATTCGCCGCCCAGTCTTGCGATTTCAATTTTCTGATCGTGAACAAACTCGAAAGTTTTTTCAGGGCATCGCCGGAAATCGTGGTAACGTTCCATGCGCTGATTGACTGAAGACGAAAACGTGTTGGCAAAATATAGCCAAGGGCCGTTTATTCTCGTGTAAGTATCAGCCTCGGCTTGTAGTAATGGTGCAACTCTGCCTTTCTTCGGGTCATTGAAAGAGACAATGTTGACTTTGCAGCCGGCGTCGCTGACAGCCTCAACTAAAGGGATAAAGTCGCCGTCCGCACCGAATAGAGTGCAAGAGCGCATTGTCGAAGTGTAAGCAAATCTTGTTGCGTCAATCGCCAGTTTGACGTCAACACCCTCTTGTTTGATTTGCTTACCTTTCTTTGTGAGCGTTCCTAGCTTCAAAACAAAGCCATCTTGAGATCGTATCTCTTCCAGCCAGTCTGGGAGGTTGTTCATGTCCTCAACAGCTGAATAAAAATAAACTCGATCAAATCGGTGAGCCGTGAAAAGCTTGGGAAAAGAGAAGTATTTCTTTTGTTCTGACGGGACCTTGAAATTGTCCAGCCAGCTCGAAAAGCTTTTGTGCATGTTGTCAGCATCCACAAAAGCAAAGTGCGGTAGTCGATGTTGGTCAACTTCAAGAGTCTGCTGAAGCCGTTCGAGTTTTCTAAGATTCAAACATCCAGCTCCTCCACGAACTTCGCGTTTTCCTGGATATACTGGAAGCGGAGCTCGGGTTTCTTGCCCATCAGGCGCTCGACCAGGTCGCCGGTCTCGCCGGGCTCGTCCTCGTCGATGGTGACGCGGATCAGCTTGCGGGTCTTGGGGTCCATCGTGGTCTCCTTCAGGTCCTTGGCGTCCATTTCGCCAAGACCCTTGAAGCGGGAGACGTCGATCTTGCCCTTGCCGCCCAGGCCCTTTTCCAGCCAGTGGTCGCGCTCGGCCTCGTCCAGGCAGTAGACGCGGCGCGCGCCCTGGGTCAGGCGGAAAAGCGGCGGGCAGGCGAGGTAGAGGTGGCCGTTGTCGATCAGCGGGCGCATCTGGGTGAAGAAGAAGGTCATCAGCAGCGAGGCGATATGGGCGCCGTCGACGTCCGCGTCGGTCATGATGATGATCTTGTCATAACGCAGATCGTCGAGGTTGAACTTGGTGCCGAGGCCGACGCCAAGCGCCTCGCAGAGGTCGTTGATTTCGGCGTTTGAACCCAGTTTATTGGAGGCCGCGCCAAGGACGTTCAGGATCTTGCCCTTGAGGGGCAGCAGCGCCTGGTTTTCGCGGTTGCGCGCGCCCTTGCCGGAGCCGCCCGCGGAGTCGCCCTCGACGATGAACAGTTCGGTGCCGGCGCGGTTCTTGGCGGTGCAGTCGGTGAGCTTGCCGGGCAGGCGCAGCTTCTTGGTGGCGGACTTGCGCTGGGTCTCTTTCTCCTGCTTGCGGCGCAGGCGTTCCTCGGCGCGCAGGATCAGGAAGTCGAGGATGGCGCCCGCGGATTTGGTGTCGGCGGCGAGCCAGTTGTCGAAATGGTCGCGGACCGAGTTTTCCACCATCTTGTTGGCGGCCTCGGTCGACAGGCGGTCCTTGGTCTGGCCGACGAATGCCGGGTCGGCGATGAAGCAGGACACCAGCGCGCAGCCGCCCGTCATCAGGTCGTCGCGGGTGATATTGCCGGCCTTCTTGTTGCCCACCAGCTCGCCATAGGCCTTGATGCCCTTGAGAATCGCGGCCCAGAAGCCCGCCACATGGGTGCCGCCCTCGGGCGTGGGGACGGTGTTGCAGTAGGACTGGGTGAAACCGTCGCGCGAAGGCGTCCAGTTGATCGCCCATTCGACATAGCCCGGCGCGTTGAATTTCTCGCGGAACTCCACCTTGCCGGCAAAGGGCGCCTCTGCGTAGACGGAGGATTTGCCAAGCACCTCTGTCAGGTAGTCCTTGAGGCCGCCGGGGAAGTGGAAGGTGGCCTCGGTCGGGGTCTCATTGTCGTCGATTTCGGATTTCCAGCGGATTTCGACGCCGGAGAACAGATACGCCTTGGAGCGCACCAGGGTGAACAGGCGCTTGGGCTTGAAGCGGTGGGAGCCGAAGATCTGCTCATCGGCGTGGAAGGTCACGAAGGTGCCGCGCTTGTTGGGGGCGGCGCCGATCTTCTCAACCGGGCCAAGCGGCAGGCCGCGGGAAAAGCGCTGTTCGAACAGTTCCTTGTTCTTGGCAACTTGCACGACCATCGAGTCCGACAGCGCGTTCACCACAGAGGAGCCGACGCCGTGCAGGCCGCCGGAGGTCTGGTAGGCCTTGCCGGAGAACTTGCCGCCCGCGTGCAGGGTGCAGAGGATCACCTCCAGCGCGGATTTGTCGGGGAACTTGGGGTGCGGGTCGATCGGGATGCCGCGGCCGTTGTCGGAGATGGTGACGGAATAGTCCGCGTGCAGTGTCACCTCGATGCGGTTGGCGTGGCCCGCGACGGCCTCGTCCATGGAGTTGTCGAGGATCTCTGCCACCATGTGGTGCAGCGCGCGCTCATCGGTGCCGCCGATATACATGCCGGGGCGCTGGCGGACCGGTTCGAGGCCTTCCAGAACCTCGATGGAGGAGGCGTCATAGGTATCGGCTGCAGGCGTGCTGAGGAGGTCGTCGGCCATGTGCGGGAACTGCTCTTCCTTGGTGTTGATTGGCGGCCATTATGGCAGGTGTCGCAGCCGGGTGGAAGAGGGGGGCTCGGGGCTGTGGATAAGGCGCTGGGGCGGGCAGCCTGTCAACCGCAGGGCTACTTCTTTGAAAGGAAAGTGCAACTGTGGTAAGATGCCGGTCTGTTAACCATTCATCTTTTACCAGTAACTCAAGGGAGGGAGCCATGCAGTTTGCACGGGCAATTTCCGTATTTCTAGTTGCAGTTTCACTGGCACTGCCAGCTGCAGCCGGTCCATCCTTTTCAAAGAAAGAAGTAAGGAAGCTGCTGACCGGCAACACATATCCGTTGGGCAAGAACAACGAGGGGGCGATGTATGTCAAACCTGACGGGACCATGGATGTGATATGGGAAGGTCAAACTGAGACCACCACCTACAAGTTGAGGTCCAGAGGGCGCATTTGTTATGAGCTGAAGATGTTTGGAGGCGCCGAGTGTATCGGTTTCGAGAAGATCGACGAGCAGAGCTTCTATCAGGTTTTCGGCACTACGAAGCGCAAGAAGCAGTATTCCGAAATCAGGCCAGGCAAGGCGTTCTGACGCCGCCGCAGCCGCATATTCTACGGCGTTCCGCCGTTTCGGCCCAGATCTGAGTTTCGGATTTTTCGAAGCGCGCCTGCGGTTATCCGGGTGCGTCGATATTTTCCGTGCGGCGCAAGGGGCTGCGCGTTAGACCTCTGCCAGCGAAGGGCATGAGGAGGGCGCGCGGGTGGCTGAGAAGGGGATCAAGACGCAGGACTGGGCGGCGTTCCGGGCGGAAGCACAGCGGATGCTGGAGGCGGCGCTGGACCAGATGCAGCAGGCTGCGGAGCGCCCCTGGCAGCCGGTGCCGGACGACATTGATGCGCGTTATGC
>NZ_KI421514.1:3982-4239 GCF_000473325.1 Leisingera caerulea DSM 24564 | reverse complement strand
TGATCATGCGCTATTGCCGGGCTTGGTCGGGCCTGCTGGCCGGTGAGGAGGGGCGGGAAACTCCCGCGCCTCTGGAGGTCGGATATGTTGAAACTCTGCTGAACACCTATCCGGGGGTGGCTGACTACCTTTCCCGGAACCTTCTGCTGCCCTTCCAGATGGTGGAGCAGGAGGGAAACGGATCCGCGCCCTCGCCAAGTGGCGCTTCAGCGGAGGTCTGAAGCACTGTGCCGGATGCGCTTCAAGCGAAAAAGAAT
>NZ_KI421514.1:0-3882 GCF_000473325.1 Leisingera caerulea DSM 24564 | reverse complement strand
GGGAGCATGTGTTTTCGACGTCCGCTCTTCCTGCCCTGGGCCTTGCGACGCACGGCATCAGCCATGCCGGTGTAGACAGGCATTTCGTGCAGGACAGCCTGGCCTATACCAGCATGAATATCCGTGCGCAGAAAAACGGCGAGCGGGCGCGGGCAACCTTCAATCTGATGGGCCGTGAAGAGGAAACCGCCGGGGCCACCCTGGATGCAACGCCGGTTGAGTACGCGCCGGACCCGGTGCCGGTCGGCTATCTTGGCAGCTGTCAGATCGATGATGGTCCCGCGGCCTCGATCACCGAGGCCAATCTGACGCTGAGCCGCGGGGTCGAGCCTGATCAGGAGAGCCTGAACGGCCTGTCAACGGCGGCGGGTATCGATGATGGTGTCTGGGGTCTGGAGGGCTCCGTGGGGCTGCGGTTCAAAGACATGCAGATCTATGACCTGGCGAATGCCGGCACTGCCTTCAAGATCTCGCTGGCGTGGCAGCTGACAGCGGATTCCTTCCTGCGCATTGAGGCGCCCTCAATTCGCCTTGAGCGGAACGGTTTTCAGATCGGCGGCCGGGGCAACCTGAGTGGCAACTTCAACTTCCGCACCAACCGGCCTGCAGCGGGCCAGCCTGTGCTGCGCGCAACCCTGCGCAACGGCACTGCCGACTACAACAACCTGTAAGCGGAGGCATCATGGCTCTGCGTCTGGCGCGCTCCATTAATCAGGAGCGCAACATTTCCGTTGGTTATGGGGTCTCTTTCGACTTCAAGCCGTTCACCTTCGCGCAATACCGCGAAGCCCGGGCCGCGGCGCACAAGATGGCGCGGTCCAGCCTGTCCATGTCAGCACAGATGGCGGTTGAAGCCGTTGATGATGAGGATATGCCGGCAGATGTAGAGCATGAAATTCAAGGGCGTTTTGATCATGCGCTGCTGCTGCTGCTGATCATGCGCTATTGCCGGGCTTGGTCGGGCCTGCTGGCCGGTGAGGAGGGGCGGGAAACTCCCGCGCCTCTGGAAGTCGGATATGTTGAAACTCTGCTGAACACCTATCCGGGGGTGGCTGACTACCTTTCCCGAAACCTTCTACTGCCCTTCCAGATGGTGGAGCAGGAGGGAAACGGATCCGCGCCCTCGCCAAGTGGCGCTTCAGCGGAGGTCTGAAGCACTGTGCCGGATGCGCTTCAAGCGAAAAAGAATTCGCCTGCGGCAAATACGGCGGTGAGGGCGCTTGCCCCGAAGACAATAACAGGCCGCGCTCGATCGAAGGGCGCGCCTTTGCTGAGGCTGCAAATGATGTGGCCAATCAGCTGCGGATCGGCATGGCCGGGGTGACCGGCATTGATGCCGCCGCATGCCTCGCGCTGATGAACGGCCGCGGGCTTGATCCGGACTTTTCGGCTCTGTTTCTGCCTTACCTTGAGGCTGGGATCTTGAGCGCGATTGCAGAACGCAGGGAACACCAAGCGAAATGAGCACTGCAGCACGCAGCTACGTCATCCGCCTGTCAGCTGAAGGCAAGCGGCAGCTGGAGCGCGACCTAAAGACTGTCGGGATCACGGGGGAGAAGTCCCTGAAGCTGATCCAGAAGGCCGCAAAGCCCGCCTCTGATGGCCTGAAAAGGGCCGACAATGCGGCCCGCGGCTTCAAGGAGGGTCTGCGCTCGGTCACACAGGAACTGCCCGCCCTGCAGCGGCTGTCGCGTTTCCTTGGCACCACAGCTTTGGCCGGCGGCCTGGTGGCCTTTGGCAAATCCTCTTTGGATGTGGCAAAGACGTTCCAGGCCGCGATGAAGCGTGTGCAGGCCGTCACCCGTGCCAGCGGCGACGAAATGGACGCCCTCAGCGCCAAGGCGCTGAAAATGGGTGCCACCACGGCTTTCACGGCAACGCAATCTGCAGATGCGATCGAGGTGCTGGCCAAGAATGGTCTGACAGTTTCCGAGATCCTGGGCGGTGCCCTTGACGGTACTCTGTCGCTTGCCGGTGCGCTTGGCGGCCAGCTGGCGCCATCGGCGGATCTGGTGACCGACGTCATGCAGCAATTCAAGCTGGAGGCGCGTGAGCTGCCAGCGATCGCGGATGCGCTTGCCGGGGCCGCGCTCACGTCCAAATTCGGCTTTGATGATCTGCGGCTTGCGATCGGCCAGGCGGGCGGCGTAGCGGGCAGCGCAGGGCTGGATTACAGCGAATTGCTGACCTCGCTGTCTGCCACCGCTTCCGCCTTTGCTTCCGGGTCTGACGCGGGCACCAGCTTCAAGACGTTCCTGCAGCGGCTGGTTCCGCAGAGTAAGCCTGCGAGGGAAGCCATGGCAGAGCTGGGGCTCGAATTCTTCGACGCTCAAGGCAACATGAAGGCGATGGCCGATATTGCCGAAGAACTGCAGCGCGGCTTGGCAGGCCTGTCCGATGAGGCCCGCAGCGGCGCGCTGCAGACGATTTTCGGAACCGACGCCATCCGGACGGCAGCAGCGCTTGCAGAAACTGGCGGAGAGGGGTTCAGAGATCTTGCAGCGGGCATTGCCCAGGTGTCAGCCCAGGACCAGGCAGAAGTTCGCCTGGAGGGCCTGGAGGGCGCGCTGAAGGAGCTGTCGGCGGCATGGGAGGCCTTGCAGCTGGAAGCCACGTCAAACGGGGGGCTGGATGTCGCAGAGGCCTCTGTGGAGCGTTTCACAGCCGCGCTGCGCTACCTGCAGGAAAACTTCGCGGAAGTTGATGAAATCGTGCAGCGTGTCGCCCAGGGGCTAGTCGTCGTTCTGGTCGGCCGCGGCATCAAGCTGGCGATCGCGCGCGGCATTGCAATGCGAGCGGCCTATGTCGAATTGGCCGGCGCCGTGTCTGGTGTGGGCACCTCGGCCACGCGGGCTCTTGGGCCACTGGCCCGCCTCGGGGTTGCCGCCCGGGCAATCACTGGCTTGATGGGTGGCCCGCTCAGTCTGGCCGTCACCGCCGCTTCCATCGCCGCGCTTGGCCTTGATATCGATACGGCTGCTGATGCGCTGGAGGGCGCCGATAGCGCATCTTCGGACGCAGCCGAAGCGCTCCGGCAGTATGCAGAGGCGTCCCGCCAAGCTGCCGAAGACCAGGACACTCTTTCCGGCAAGGTGACAGCCACCACAGCGGAAATGATCAGGCAGGGCCGTGTTGCAGTGCAGACAGCCTTGGAAGCAAGCCAGCGGGCCCAGCAAGAGCTTTTGGGAGTTGCCCAGGGTGACGGCCTGCTGAACGGGGATCACATCGGGCGGATGCTTGCTGATACCTTCCGGGTTGCCCAGGCTGAGTTCGTTCGGCAGCGCCGATCCGGCGCGGCGCCTGAGTTCAATGTGGATGCCCAGCGGTTTGAGAATCTGGGCCCGGTCTTTGATGAAATGTTCGCTGCGCTGTCCGGCTTGGAGGACGGCAGCAAGACTTTTTCTGAAGTCTGGGAAACATTGCAGGGGATTGCCGGTGCCGGTCAGGAGGTCACGTCTATCATCGGTCTGTTCGATGATGCTCTGGAAGGCGTTGTCGATGTGGACCTTGACAGCGTGCGTGATCGGATGCGCGCCATTGCTGGCGATATTGGCCTGTTTGGGGAAGAGCTTGCAGCGATCGGGGAAGCTCAGACGGAGGACGAGATCCGGCGGGCTTATGACCAGCTGCGCACCGCCATGTTGAACGCGGCGGCGGCGGGAAGGCGTTTGCGTGAAACCGGGGAAGACGGCTTGCTGGGGCTTGTCGAAGCGCTGGCCAAAGGTGAAATCGAGATCGGGAACCTGAAATCCGCGCTGGAAGGCACTTGGAGCGTAGCGCAAGAGCAGCCGGGGCAGACCTTCGCGGGTCAAATCGGCGACGATGCCAAGACCGCGGCCGATGAGCTGGAGCGCATGGAGCGCGCGCATGAAGCGCTTTCGC
>NZ_KI421513.1:3520684-3520924 GCF_000473325.1 Leisingera caerulea DSM 24564 | reverse complement strand
AGCTGTTTGACAAGAGCATGCAGGACCGGCTGGGCATGGAGCTGGTGCGCCGCCGGATGCCGCAGGGGCGCGAAGGCTTCTATAATGAATGGGAGGGCTTCAAGGTTGCTGGCACGCCGTGGTCAACCATCCAAGCCGGTTTGGGGTCGCAGTCGATCTCCCGCCTGGATCCCGGGGTGCAAAAGGCCAATGAGGCGGCGGCAGAGCAGCGTGTGCGGATCCAGGAGGATCAGGCGCGGG
>NZ_KI421513.1:1020716-1058216 GCF_000473325.1 Leisingera caerulea DSM 24564 | reverse complement strand
CTAATCTGAGCAGGGTAAGCCGGCCCCTAAGCCGAGGCCGAAAGGCGTAGGCGATGGGAACTAGGTTAATATTCCTAGGCCAGGAGGATGTGACGGATTGTGAAGGTAGTTCAGTCTTATCGGATTGACTGGGCTGCTGATCAGTCCCTGGAAATAGCCCTCCGTCAGACCGTACCCTAAACCGACACAGGTGGACTGGTAGAGAATACCAAGGCGCTTGAGAGAACGATGTTGAAGGAACTCGGCAAAATACCTCCGTAAGTTCGCGAGAAGGAGGCCCGGGTTCAAGGCAACTTGGATCCGGGGGCACAAACCAGGGGGTGGCGACTGTTTATTAAAAACACAGGGCTCTGCGAAGCCGCAAGGCGACGTATAGGGTCTGACGCCTGCCCGGTGCCTGAAGGTTAAAAGGAGGGGTGAGAGCTCCGAATTGAAGCCCAGGTAAACGGCGGCCGTAACTATAACGGTCCTAAGGTAGCGAAATTCCTTGTCGGGTAAGTTCCGACCTGCACGAATGGCGTAACGACTTCCCCGCTGTCTCCAACATCGACTCAGCGAAATTGAATTGCCTGTCAAGATGCAGGCTTCCCGCGGTTAGACGGAAAGACCCCGTGCACCTTTACTACAGCTTCGCACTGGCATCAGGATTGTGATGTGCAGGATAGGTGGTAGGCATCGAAGCCGGAACGCAAGTTCCGGTGGAGCCTCCCTTGAGATACCACCCTTCGCACTCTTGATGTCTAACCGCGGTCCGTTATCCGGATCCGGGACCCTGCGTGGCGGGTAGTTTGACTGGGGCGGTCGCCTCCTAAAGAGTAACGGAGGCGCGCGAAGGTTGGCTCAGAGCGGTCGGAAATCGCTCGTTGAGTGCAATGGCAGAAGCCAGCCTGACTGCAAGACTGACAAGTCGAGCAGAGACGAAAGTCGGCCATAGTGATCCGGTGGTCCCGCGTGGAAGGGCCATCGCTCAACGGATAAAAGGTACGCCGGGGATAACAGGCTGATACTGCCCAAGAGTCCATATCGACGGCAGTGTTTGGCACCTCGATGTCGGCTCATCTCATCCTGGGGCTGGAGCAGGTCCCAAGGGTACGGCTGTTCGCCGTTTAAAGAGGTACGTGAGCTGGGTTTAGAACGTCGTGAGACAGTTCGGTCCCTATCTGCCGTGGGTGCAGGATACTTGAGAGGAGTTGCCCCTAGTACGAGAGGACCGGGGTGAACGATCCACTGGTGGACCAGTTGTTATGCCAATAGCAGTGCTGGGTAGCTATGATCGGACAGGATAACCGCTGAAGGCATCTAAGCGGGAAGCCCCCCTCAAAACAAGGTATCCCTGAGGGCCGTGGAAGACCACCACGCCGATAGGCCGGAGGTGTAAGCGCAGCAATGCGTTCAGCTGACCGGTACTAATCGCCCGATAGGCTTGATTTGATCCAGTAACAGACAGTGTTACTCGAACCAAATAAAGCAAACCATCCAAAACAAAAAACTTGGACAAACGTTGATTGTATTGCCTTCCGCTTGTGGAAACGTCCTGTGACGTAACTCAGGTGCGGCAACGCGCATTTGCTTTGCAAATACGCTGCCTGCCGCTAACCGAGAAAAATCCACCTGCCGAAGGCATCTGGATTTTTCTCGGTTTGGTGGCCACAGCACAAGTGAAACACCCGGTCCCATCCCGAACCCGGAAGTTAAGCACTGTCGCGCCGATGGTACTTGGGCTCAAGCCCTGGGAGAGTAGGTCACCGCCAAACCTAGTAAAATCCAAATAACTCTCTTAAACGGTCAATAACACCTGTCGCGGGATGGAGCAGCCAGGTAGCTCGTCAGGCTCATAACCTGAAGGTCGCAGGTTCAAATCCTGCTCCCGCAACCAACACTAATTCCTCAGAAATATCAAAGGCTTCGGATAAACCGTCCGGGGCCTTCTTCGTGTTCGCGCCTTGCGCACCCGCCGCAAGGCGCAGCAGCCTGTTCACACCTGGTTCTCACCGTCCTGGCTCTATTCGCGTCTTAAGGTCAGCCCGACTTGGGAATTCAGAGCTGAAACACACGCCGCGGCTTCGCTGCACGAGCAGCGTAGCTCCACAGCTTGAGGGTGATCACAAACATGTTTTCCAGCATAACTTCAGCGCCTTCTGCTGCGGTCCCCTACGCTGTCAGCGACCGCAGCGGGTGCCGCGCGGGGATGGGCTCCTCCAGATCGACACAGCTAAAAAGCGATCCGCTCGCCTCGTCCGTCCCGCGCATCATTAAGGCCGACAAACCGTCAAACCCCTTGCGCATATCTGTGACCCCGGCGGCCAGCCAGACCTTTGTGTTTGCCGGAACCGGGATCACGCCGAAAGCTTTCGGATCAATGCGGCGAGCGCATCGGGATCAAAGCCGCCCAGAACCTTCAGCCGGTGGCCGCTGGCAAGCTCCACCTCGATCTGCGCACCGGCATCCGGCGGGGCAGAAGCAGGCTCAGCTTCCAGAACTTCGCCGGCAGGAAGCGGGTGACGGGTTCTTCTTCAGCCTCGGCCGCGAACCGCGGTTCCTTCAGCCAGTTGAAGACCTGGTTCGCATTCACATCTTAGCGCCGTGCAACTTGGGCAACGGATACGGCAGGCACCCGCGTCTGTGCGCAAACCATACGCTTCTCGTCTTCAGACCAATTCCGACGCCTGCGCCGCTTTGCCATCCCCAACCTCGATAATGTCCGCTTATTCGCTAATGGACATTATCCATCACTAACGATGACCGTCAGTGCGGGCAGACCGGACGCTTAAAAGGATGGTACGGATCGCGTCCGTTGTTTATTGAGGCCGTGTGAAAAGTTACGTTGATTTATGGTGTCTGGCGAAAATTTCTGATATCTGCAACCTTTCACGCAGTTGCGTGGTCTTACAGGCAATTCGTGAATGCGAATTCGAAGAGAAACCGGAGGTGCTCGTTTTTCAATGCGCTTCCGCTCTTCGTTCTAACCACTCAGTAATCCTTCAATTTTCCGAGACACTTTGTCGGCGGCTTTTTCCAGATGGCCCGCGTCAAAGTGTGCGTAACGTTCGGTGCTGTCCGGAGACATGTGGCCGGGCAGTTTGCCGGTCATGTGGAGGGTTTCGCCGGACATGATGGCATGCTAGGCGTATGTGTGGCGGAGATCGTGCAGCCGGATTTCTGCTGGCAAATCAGCCAGGTTTTTGAAGGTCTGCCAAGCATGATCGACTGACGTGCGGTGTGGCTTTTTTGCACGCTGAGCAAGGAACACGTAGCTGGACCGGCGCTGTTTGCGCAGCCGGCTAAGGTACTGGATAGCGGCATCGCTGAGATTAACCTCGCGAGGGCCCGTCGTGGTGCGCCGGAGGACAAGCTTGTCTTTCTGGACCTCATCCCAGCTCAACCGCAGAATCTCACCGGAGCGGCAGCCTGTCAGCAGCATCAGCCAAATTGCGTCCGCAGCGTCCCGCTGTCTGGCCGTTGCGGAGTACAGCACGGCCGCCAGCCGCCGGAGCTGGTCGCTGCTCAGCATGCGACCGCGCGCCAACCGCCGGTTGAAACGCAAAGGCGCAGCCGGATTGGGCAAGCCCGCCGGAAGGTGACCTGCTTTCTGGCCCCAATACAGAATTGTCGTAAAGTGCCCAAGCGCCTGGTTGGCCCCGCTCGGCCGCAAACGGGAATAGGCATAGAACCATTCGGCGATGTCGGGCGTTGTGATCCGCGCAATTCTCCGCCGACCAAAGGCGGGCAGAAGCTGCGTATTCAGATAGCAGTCCAGCGAAAAAAGCGTGGAATTGGCATAGACCCCGCGCTTGGCATCCAGGAAGGCGGCGCAGAGCGCCGAGAAGGTGGGTGTGTTGCGCTGCTCCGGGGCAGGGGGCCGTTGCCCAGTTCCTTTTTCCGCATGGAAGGCTTCGCGTTCTTCGCAGATTTCCATGTCCTCAAAGCTCCCCAAGGTGACACGCCGGGTTTTCCCCGCGTCCCGCGTCCCGCTGCCAGCGGACCCAGGACTTGGCGCTGCCGGGCTGGACACGCAGGGCCAGGCCGTCGCACTGGGCATCATGAAGCACGTATTCCTTCTTGCGCGCCTTGAGAGATGACAAGATCAGCGGGGTGAGGAGGGTGACGGTTTTCATGCTCGCGCCCTCCGGCCCCGTTTCACCGAGCGCCAAGCCAGGAGCCCTTTGCGGAACGTGACTGGGTCGATCCCGTTTTCATCGCAGAAGGCGCCGATGGAGAGCCGTGAATTGCAGAAGCGCTGGTAAATCGAACTGTCCCGGACGCGGCCCGAAACGGGAACCTTGACGATCTTTTCCAGATGCGTGCCCACCCGCTGGCTTGCAGCCTTGATGGTGCGGTCCTCCAAATGCGCATAGCCTTCGGTGGTTGCGAGATCGGAATGGCCCAGCAACCCGCCGATCACGCGCAGATCCAGCCCGGCGTTGATGCCAACTGAGGCAAAGCTATGGCGCAGATCATGCAGGCGGACTCCGCTGAGTTTTGCGCTTTTCCGGAGCTTGCGCCAGACCCTGTCAATCCGGTGGTCCGGCATTGGGTCCTTGCCCTCGCCGAACACGTACAGGTTGTTGCGCGGAAAGGAGGCAAGAACCTGTTTTACGGGACGCCCGAGCCAGATCGCGCGCGGTCCGGACTTGGCATCTGGCAGAGCGCAACGCGGCCCGTCGATCATGTCCCACCGCAGCGCAAGCGCTTCCCCCTTGCGGCAGCCGGAGAGGGCGAGAAAGCGGAAGCAGCCCGCCTCACGCGGGTGGGTTACCTCCAGCCGCCGCAGAGCAGTTCCCGGCCGCGCCCACTGTGCCTCGGAGAGGTAAGTGGCCGTGAAACTTGTTTTGCGGCGCCTGAGCCCCTTGCAAGGGTTGCTGCCGCGCGGCTGCAGACCAAGCAGTTCCGCGTGGCGCATCATGCCAGACAAAACGGCGAGTGCGCGGTTGCCGCTGGCGGCACTGCCGGGCAGACCATCTTTCCAAGAAATCAAATCTGCCTGTGTCACCTGATTAAGCCGCTTGCTGCCCAGTTCAGGAATAATGAGGTGTTCAATGTCATGTGCGTGGGCACGTTGTGTAGCCGGTTTCCAGCTCGGGGCGAGATCCTTGAGATAGCGGCGGCTGAAGGCGGCCACCGTCGGGGCGGCGTCCGGAGCTACCCCCGCAGTTACGCCGTCGAGCAGCGTTCTAGCCAGCTCGCGGGCCTGGGGCAGGGGGATCGCGTCGGCCCGCTCGAGTGTCTGCTTCCGGGTCCTGCCATCGGCATGCCACTGCACGATCCAGGAGCTTGTGGCACCGCGCTGCCGGAGGCCCAGCTTGGGAACCTCAGTGTCCCAATGAACAGTCTCTGACCGGTGGGAAGCGGGACGTGCATTGGCGGTGTTCAGAGCGGATTTACGCATGGCTGTCTTCCTTCTCTGCTTTAGAAAAAATTCCACGCAGTTTCCCGGGAAGCGGCCGGGAAAAGCGGGAAAGCAGCATAGTTCAGGAAGGAAAACCGCCGCCGCGGCCCGTTCCGCAGGCGGGAAAGCCAGTCGGTTGAATGGCTTACCGGGTGCCTTGGAACGCCGGTTTCGGCCCGGAGGCCTCAGATTTGTTCCACACATAAAGCAGCGCGCTAGGTGTCTGCCCCACCCGCTGCACGTGCGAATTGGGCCGGGATCAAGAGGCGCCTAGACCAGAGAAATATCGGCCAGAACGGCTTTCCGGACCTCCGAGAGGCGGGAAGCTACCAGCTTACGAACGGTGTTGTAGACCGCTGGGCTCAGTGACAAATTCTGCGCCGCCAGCCAATACTTCAGTTCTTTTGCCCCCCAGGATACGAAGAGGATGTTCTTCTTGCTGTCGCTGTAGGTGAAGTTGAAGGCGCCGAGCGCGATGTTGATGATGTCGCCGGAAGCTTCGGCCGTGCCGATCTGGAAGTTGCTGCCGCTGGTTTTCGAGGTTTCGAAATCGAACAGCTTGATTGTGCCGTCGTCGTCGGCCAGCCCGCGCAGCGCGCCGATGGCGCTCTTAACGATCTCGAACTGGTTGGCCGTGGCGACCTGCGCTAGGGTTGACAGGATGACCTTTTCGAAGCTGCCGCTGCCTTGCATCGTTTCGCTGGCGGTAAACGGTGCCTCTTCGCGCACCCATCCCAGGAGGCCGAGGACCCGCATGTATTCCGTGAACCAGGCTTCACGCTCCGCCACCGGATCGGACTTGGCGTCCGCGGCGCGCTGTGCGAATAGGGTGGACAACAGCACATCCTCCTTGTGCCCCGGCGTGAGGTTATCCACGAAGGAGATCACGCTGGACGCGTTGACAGCGGCGGACAGAGCCTGTTGCTGCGCTGCCAGCGCGGAGGACGGGTCGAAACTGTCATGGGAACGATTGACCGGTTCGGAGAAGACCGATGCCTCCGAGACGGCGCGCCGGCTGCGCGTTGGGGCCAGGTCGAGGGCGCCGATCATCGCTAGGCGCTCGGTCAGGCTGCCCGGGCCCGGCGGACCCAGTGGCGGTGACGAGGCCAGGGGGCTGTCCCGGAACGCTTTCGGCCAAGTGGCGTTGTAGCCACGCGTATCGACATGGGTGAAGCTGTTGTAGCGGCCGATCCCGCCCTTGAAGAGGCCTTCCTTGTCGCGCAGGTAACGCAGTGCATGGGCCACGCCTGGTGCCGCCATGCCCCGGACCTGAAAGTCAAGCGCCGTGAACTGCATATGCTGGCTGCCAGCGGCGCCGCCGATGCAGGAATTATAGGCCGGACCGCGATAGGCATTGGTGATGGCGATAGGCTTACCGAGCCGGTCGCGCAGTTGGTCGAGCACCCGCGCGGTGGAGGCAATATTGCTCCACAGATGGCGCGGCGGATAGGTGTTCTTGCCCGCGCAGGGTCCGCCGGGGGTATTGTGGCCGCCGCCCAGGACAAGAAACTCGCCGGTTGAGAAATGCTTCAGCCCGAGGGAGGAGATGAAGGCATCGAATTCCGCGTAGCCGGACCAGGTGAGCGCCGCCTGGCTGTCGCGGAAACCTGCGCCGCGGGCCTTGGCGGAAAGGATCGCCTCGACCTCTTCCGCGCTGATCTGGTCGCGCTCCTCGCCGTCGCCCTCTTCTTCGGCGGAGCTCATCTGCTCTTCCACCGAGTGCGGGACCGGAGGCGTGCTGCCCTGCGCTGCCGGGCGGCCGGCGCGCGGTTGCAAGGTGAATGGCCGGTGCGTGGTGAAGTCGGGCTCGCGCACCAGTTTGTCGAACAACTGCGGGGTTTGGCTTGGGCTGCCGATCTGGCCTTCGGTGGCGGCGCGGAGATCGTGGTAGTTGCCTTTGAAGCGCCCGTTGTCCCAGACTTGCAGCAAGGCCCCGGTAAAGGCGCCATTTTGCGGCCCGTCCATGGCGAATTGCGTGTCCATGCAGGCACCTAGGTTCAGCACCGATGCCTTGACCGGCGTGGACAGAGGGTTGGTGAGAACGCATTCCTTTAGCGCCGAGTAGCTGTCGGAGGCACTGCGGTATGCGGCC
This sequence comes from Leisingera caerulea DSM 24564, assembly GCF_000473325.1. NCBI lineage: Bacteria > Pseudomonadati > Pseudomonadota > Alphaproteobacteria > Rhodobacterales > Roseobacteraceae > Leisingera > Leisingera caerulea. The sequence goes on along the minus strand of NZ_KI421513.1, from coordinate 1,050,738 downwards.
TCATTGGCGCGCCAGACGCGGTCTTCGATATGCAGCGGCATGGCGCGGGCACCGGGCGGCGGTGCGATGGGTCTGCCGAAGAGAGCGGTTGGCATCGGCAACCCGCCCATCTTGATCATCGAGCCAGAATGACATGTATCGGCGACCACCAGCACCCGCACACCGGCGCGAAACTCCGACCACAGCATATAAAGCTCGTCGTCGGCCAATTGGAAGTCATAGAGGCATAGGGTCTCGTCGAACTTCTGGTCGCCGTCGTGATCCTCGTCCAGGTTGAAGTCGGGAACGCGTCCGCCATGGCCCGAGACCGTCATCAGGAACATGTCTCCGGCCTTGAGGTCCCGCGCCGCGCGGCGGATTTCCTCGGTGACGTTCGCCCGCGTGGCGTCTGATGTCAGCAGACGGGCAGGGGCGAAACCTTCAGCTGCTGCCAGTGTTTCCATCGCAATTGCATCAGCCTCGCAGGCGATCAGCCGGCCATCCCACCCGTCGTAGTGATCGGGGTCGACCGTGTTCAAACCTGCGTGTAGCGAGTAGCCCGTTGCTTTTCCACCGGCGATGACTGGCGGCGCGCCAAGCGCGCGGGATAGCTGATTGGCAGTGCCAAAGGGACCGCTGATGACCATCGGCGGGCTGCTGCGTGCGTTGGAGAGCGCACTGATCTCATGCTGGAATTTCGCCGCCACATCGGCGTACCCCTCGTCTGTCGGGTGCAGACCGTCATGCCAGCGATGATCGCCGACGACCCCGCGGCAGTCGATGTAGGTGACATGCGGCATCGACGCGGCTAGCCGCCGTAGGCGCCGGTTGAAATGGTCCATCATGCAGGCGGCGATGGATTTTTGCAGGCCCCGGTCGCGAATGCCGCGGCGCTCCATCGGTTTGCCCAGCCAGCGGTCCCGGTTGGGCACGGGATAATCGTAGCCGTGGCAGAGGATCGTGACATGCGGGAAAGCATCGCGGACCTGGGTGAACATGCGCTCGTAGTGGGTCAGTGCGTCGTCCAGCAGATCGTGGAACGACGGCAGTAGGTAGTCTTCGGGCATGAGATCGGGGTGGAACTCCTCAAGGTGCGCGGCGAGGCCGCCGCCTGCGACCAGATCGTTGCCACCGCCAGACAGCAGCAGTATTTCGGCCCCGGTATCGCGCAGGGCGCGCAGGTATTCCTGCTTGTCCGCCATCCGCTTAAGCAGGTCTCCGGCAGCGCCCAGCGACAGGATCGCGTAGTGGTCCAGCAGGTGGTCGATCGTGTCCTTCAGCAGCAGCGGGTACTGGAACCAGCTGTCGCCGTCAGAGACGATCAACGGCCCGTCATACCCTTTCGCGAGCGCGTTCTGGAACCGGACCTGCCGCCGCAAGCGGGCAAACCAGTTGGCCGAATTCATCAACGCCGCCGTACGCTGTTCCGCGTCGGCGGTGCGGGGGATCTGGACCGTTGCGGGGTTCAGTCTCAGTCTTGGCGCGAAGGCGGCGGAGGCGTCTTCATCGACGGTGAAGTACTGCGCCAGCTCGCTTTCGTCTGTGGTTGGGTCGGCCATCTTCGCCTGTAGCTGTTCAACTGTGATCTTTGCCATTATCTTAATCCTCATTGCTAGATGATCCCGAAATCTCCCCCATTTCGCGGATCTTGGTGAAAATGAAATCCGTGATGGCCGGATCCCGCATCAGCTCCGTTTGCGCGACTTTCCCGCCGGTGCCAGCCGGGCTTTCGACCCGGTTGAGGCGGAAGATCGAAGACTGCGGCGGGAAATCATCGCTGCCGGCCAGGCTGCTCATGCCAAATACTTCGCGCGGCTGACCTTGGGTTACGGGGGCGCCATCCTTCACTTGCGGCTCGAAGTGGCGGTCTTCAAAGCTGCGCGACACCAGATGCAGCAGCGATTTCCCATAGCTGCCGAAGTGCAGCGCCTCTTCCAGGCCGGGTGTGGGGATGTAGACGCGGGCGCGGGGCTCGGCTCCGGTGTCGATCAGCGGGGTGATCCCGGATATTTCCGGGCTGGAGGCATGAACAGTTTTGCCCTTCAGCTCACCGTTCATCGCCTCAATACAAGGGATCAGACGATGTTTGGCGCGGGGAAGTCCGATGGCGGGATGCACAAGGTGCAGTGTTTCGAACAGGTCAGCCGGTTTGCTGTGTGGGAACATCCCATCTCCATCTTCGGCGACCATTGCCAGGATCTCGTCCAAGACCATCACCCCCGCGCCCTCGGCGACAAGGTGCAGCTGGCAGCCGGTTCTTTCCTTCAACTGCATCAGATCGCGAAGGAATCTGGAGACATAGCCAAGTCCAAGCGGCCGGATCGCGGCGCGTGGGCCGGGGTGCTCGGCCGGGCCGCGCACGGCCTTCTCAGCGCAGGTCTCCACCTCGCGCCAGATCGCCCGGCCAATTCCCCGCACACGCGTTTCGATCAGCCTATCAAGATGCTCGGCCCCTTTTCCGGTTTGCGTCTCGGCGTCGTCGAAGATGAAACGAAGGACGTCCATCGAGGTTTCGACAAAGCTGTTGCACCAGAAAATCGTGTAGGGATAGAGCCCGAGTGCCTCAATACGGTCTTTGCGAAGCACCGCCGCGTCAAATGCCGGTTTGATGCCTTCGGCACTTCCGGGAATCCACAGCAGGACACCCTTGCAGAGCGTTTCGGCTGGGCCCGATCTGGTTTTCGGTTCAAGCCTTTCCTCCAGCAGAGCGCGGGTTCTCTTCCACCCCGAATGGAAGGATGGATAGGACCCGTTGGAGACGTGGAAGCCGTCATCGAGATGCATGTAGTGGCCAGCCAGGGAGGAGCAGGGTGTGGAACCGGCCCGGGCGGCAGCATGAATTCCCTTGACGCCTTTCTCTCCGGTGGAGACGGAAAAGGCCCGGGGGGCCGGAACGCCGAGCCGAAGCACCCAGCTGTCCACGACATTCTGCGCCCAATCTGCATATTGCCACAGGGCAATCCCCATCTGCCCCTTGTATCCGCCCCAGTCCTCTCCCCAGGAGTTCAAGACATGAAAGCCCTGATCGTCATACCCGGTCAGAACAACTGCATGGCAGCCGGACAGGCCCTTCTCCGGCGGCCATTTTATTACACCGCCAGTGTCGGGAGTGACGTTTTGCCATCCGTCATGGACATTGGCGGTGGTCAGGACCGCCTCGGCATCGTTCAGCGCAGAATGGTAGTGATTGAGCACCGAGGCGAGGCGGAAATATGCGCCCAAACCGGTTTCCTGTGCTTTCTTGACTTGCGCGTCCGTTGGGAAGTAGCTCTCATTGTCAGGGCTCCGTAGGAAGTAGCAAGTGCTTTGCCAGCGTCCAGGATCGTCCGTTGCCGAACTTTCAGGCCAGTCCAGGCAGGCGCCGTGATGGTAAAACCCCTTAACCGCGGAGCGAAGCGAGCGAATGCCTTCCTCCCCCCCCTGCTGGCTGTCAATCTCCGGGTACCGGTCGTGAAAATAGGCCATGCGGTAAAGCATGTCGGCGCTGGCAATGTCGGTTCGTGCCTTCGCCTTCTTCTTGGACCATTGTGCCTCGCAGATATCGGAACGGCGGAGCCATTGCAGGTTGCGCTGGATGTCGATCAGCGCGGCAAGCGCGTAACCGACGCATCGCTGGGTCAACTGCTGGTGGCGCACGCCGAAAATCGGCCGCCTGAACGCGGTCTCCCCGATAGGCTCCATCAGGCGCCTGTCGATTGAGACCGCATCGCGCAGAACCGACAGGCTGGGCACAAAGGGCTGGTCGCGCAGGTCAACCCAGTCCTGGCGTACGCCCTGGTTATCGATGAACTCGGAGGGAACTACGAAGGGCATTTGAACCTCCATGTACTGATTAGAAACAACCGAGCGCCGTGACGGGCAGGGACAGAAGATGATCCGCGTTGGCAACATCCACGTTCGTGGTGGAGGCCGCAGTCCTTGTGGAAAATCAACGGCTCTGTCCAGATTGCCTTTCTGTCGTTTTTTTCAGCCGTGAATCCAGCGGCCGTATCCCGGTATACCGGGCGGATCTTCCCTACCTTCCACCAGTGTGGAATCGCTGCCGCTTACCGGCCGGAATACTGTTAATTCTGAATAGTGTGTCGAGGTATTGCGAGCGGCGCTGCCCGCCAAAACGCCCGTCGAACATCTCGCCGATCGTGCCGTCGGTGAACATGGAGTAGAGCGCGAGGTTGAAGGCTTCGGGAAAACCATTGCGCCTTTGCGACAGCAGCAAGGCGTATGGTTCGTACGTGCCGCGTTCCGCGGCTTTCTGGTTGGTATTGCATTCCTTGCTGCTGATCTTCGTATATCCATCGATCGCCGCACGGACGAGGTCGACATCACCGAAGTACCGGTAGATACGGTTTTCGCAGAACGCTTCGGCTGCCTTGCCGTGCGAGGCAAAGGGCTTCGCGCAGACACCGATGGTCCCGTCATTGGCATTGTCAGCTGCTTTCATGACGGTGCTGCCGATCGTGGCGCCTTCCACATATCCCCATATCTCGAATTCCGGCTCGCTGGGTTCCTGCTCGGGCCAAATCTGCGGTGGGTCCCAGGCGCTGCGTTCTCCGGTGCCGCTGCCGCCGGGGGCCGGAGCATCGGACTCTGAGGTTTCGGTCGCGGTGTCCAGTGCCTCGAGAATTGCATCGCAGGCGGCAGGCCACTTGATCTTTGGCCGTTCGGGCAGTTCCCGCGCATGCGGCCGAAGCAGCCAGGATAAAGGAGGAAGCCGTAGCGGCTTGCTGCAGTAAATCGCTTTGAGCTGGTCGCTGTCGGGGCATTTACTTCGGAGTTTACGACCCAGGCGTCGGCGGAATTCACGGCGCGGGTAAGTCTGCTGGATATACGCCCCGTTCGCGACATAGAGAATGGGCGAGAAAACAAACCGCCCGGCGCCATGGTGCGGCCCCGCGAAAGCTTCCATACGCGCCAGCGTGATGGTCGTCGGGTCGCACAGAAGATCGACGCCTTGCTTGGTCCGACAGGCCGTGCCCGCTGTGCAGTTCTTGTTGCCGGATGCAAGCAGGTTGGCGCGTTGGCCTGCGGTTATTTCGACGGTTTCGCGCCGGTAACCAGCCCGCGTCAGCGCGGTGGTGCAGATATCCCAGAAAAATCCGCGGAAATGGCCGCTGGTGGAGTCTTTCCAAATGAAGGGTGGAACATCCGGACGCACGCCCATGCGGATCGGTTCATCGCAGTTTGCACACATGCTCTGAGCCGCGAGCGGGCCGGCGCAGAATGCGGCCAGAACGGCAGAGGCAGCCAGGGCCTTCATGTCTCCGCCGCAGCCGGATTATCCGAGCTGCCACCAGACTGCGCCGGTAACTTGACAAAGGAGCGCCCGCTGAGAGCTTCGGAGACGCAAAACATCACCAATGCTCCCAGAATGGTGCAGTTCAACGTTGCCCAGATCATCAGGCCGGCGTCGATATCTTCAAAAGCGCGATTGCCTCGGCTGGCGGCAAGAAAGGACAGATACCGCGTCAATGCACCTGTCATCATCATCACGACGGCGCCGATGGCGGCCCAGACAAAACTGTATCCGAGCGACAGTTCGCTCCAAACGCGGGCGTTTCTCGCAAGCCTCTGCGGGTCCGTTCTTCTAGGGTTCTCGCCCCGTTTGTAGCGGAAAGCATCGATCCAAAGTCGTTGGCGCGCATCCAGCAAAATGACGACCATGAGCGACAAGATCGCCCCGCGGAGTGCGACTGGACTGTTATATTCGAAACTCCGCTGAACGAATGCCCAAACATCTTCGGCCTTCGCTTCGCCCTTAATAACACCAGACAGGAAGACGTACGTTGCTAACATCATCAAGGTCGAGAAGGCCCAGGCTGCAAAAACCAACATCGCGGCTTGTGGCAGCCAGCGCGTCCAATGTGACGGGTAGCGCAGGTTTTCCCAGTTCCACTGCCCGTCGCCAGTCTCGTCAATGTCGCGGAGCCAACGCAGGGTGATAGCCACGATGATAGCCAGCCCGTAGCTATTGAAGGCGGAGGCCGAGTAATTCAGCATTCTCTCATATGGACTGCTTTCCATCTCGCCCCTAATGAGGCTGAATTCAGCGGCGCCCGGCCATAGCAGTGCCCATGCGGCAGTCCATGTCATCACGATGGCCAACGTCCAAAACAGCGCCAAGGTCGTAGCACGTTGACGCAGCATTGGCTCTGTCCTGCTGTCGTGTAGCACCCTTAGAAATTCTTGAAGCCGTTCGCGGGCTTCTTTCTGGCGAGCATTAGCGCTTGGGCGGCGGCTGAAGGGTTGAATGACACCGTGCTCATCATAAAGGGCGATCAGAACACAGAAGTCGCTTGCCAATAGGTCGGCTTCGACGGCCAGGTTTTCCAGCTTTTCGCGCGATAAGTCGCCCTCGGCCATGCTAATCAGGGCGTCCTTTCTCCGTCTCAGCTCATCCTCCATTTCCGTGAAACGCAGTTTGTCGCCGGAGTTGGAAACATGCAGGTTCTCTTCGAGAAACCACGCTGCTGCGACAAAAATGACCTCGATATTCAGGCAGAAATCGTCGAAGTTCCCGAGGGAAAGGCGGGCTTCGTCACGCAATTTCCGCATGAGTTCGACGTCGGACGGCGAGACCATTAGTGCGCTCACCCGCTGTTTTGTCTCTTCCTCTTTTTCGTTGTCCTCTATTTTTCCATTCGTTTTCCTGAAAATGCCAAGAACTCCCGCGTTCGAGCGGAGATTGTCTGATGCATCAATGACCCAGGTTGGGATTCCGGCCATGCGATGGGCCACCATGCGCAGCCATTCATCAGCGCGTTCCAGGGCGGGTATGGCTGGTGCAAGACCAACCATGATCAGCGCCAGCCCTAACGAGACTTGCGGTTCTATAAAGCCGTCGCTGTCGCCTTTGTTTGTCGTCACGGTTTCGGACGGCTGAAGTTCATCGGTCCAATATTTGATGACGGGCTCTCCCAGCGGCGCAAAGCCCGTCGTCAAAATGGCGTCAACGTCGGCCGTTGCGGACGGAACGGCAATCGACTGGCCGTTGCCCGCCGGAGCGGGCAGACCGCTCGCCCCTTGGTCTGGAACGATGGCTTGGGCGCCGATCAGTGGCAGCAGCAAATCGGCATACGCGCAGAGAACTAGGTATGTCAGGATAAGAACTAGAGTATATATGAAGTAGGCGAACCCTACTTGGCGTCTCGCACGGAGCTTGTCCGGGGTCAGGAAATTGACCAGCCTGTCAAGTCTTCGACCGGTCTCATATGAGATGCGATTAAAGCGCGTATAGGAAAACGCGACAAGAATACCGCCGCCATAGATCAGCGCGGCAAGATCGGACATGCCGTCGGGAAACATCTCGATTTCTACTCGGGTTTAGCGGCAGGGCTGTGAGGCTGGATCACATGGGGGCTGAGCCGAAACTGAAGCCGGTGCTGCACAGCATACTGCAAGGATGATCACTAGATACTTCACGGCGAAACCCCGCTACTACAAACTGATAACATAAAAAATTTAGCCTATTTATTGATTAAATACAACCTTAAGATAATACCGGTATTTCTCCGTTGGCCGGTATTCAGAGGTCTCGCAACTGACGACCTGCAGCTAAAGTCGTTAAGCCCTCGTTTGGATTGAGTGAATTCCCGTCTGGCCGGCACCAATCCTGTTACGGACACCTGCGACAAGGTGTTCGCTCCGGCCCTCCAAGGTAGTTGTATCTCTGATTTGTCAAAGCGCACACCAATCGGACCGCGACTCGCGAAAGGGTTCGGCACAGACCGCAGCAAAGGAAGGTCACGTCCGTCGAGCTGTTGTAATTTCCCGGATGGCCTGAGGTCATGATCAGGCGGCTTGTGTTGAAAGGCTGAGAATGAGGTCTGTCTCCTCTGCGTCGATTTCGGCGAAGGCCTCCACCATCATGTAGCGGCTGGCGGTCTGCCATTCGTCGTTCTGTTCGAACAGCACGGCGCCGATCAGGTGGGTGATGGAGGCCTCATTCGGGAAGATACCGACGACATCGGCTCGGCGCTTCACCTCCTTGTTCAAGCGCTCGATCGGATTGGTGCTGTGCAACTTCGTCTTGTGCTGGCGCGGGAACGCCATGTAGGCCAGCACGTCGTGCTCGCTCTCATCCATGAGGTCAGCCAGCTTAGGCCATCGCCCGCGGAGCTGATCCGCAACGCGCCGCCAGGTTTCTTCGGCCGATGCGCGGTCGGGTTGGTCGAAGGCCTGGCGGATCGCAGCGGCGACTACGGTGTGCTGGCCGCGTGAGACATGAGCCAGAGCATTGCGCATCCAGTGAACGCGACATCGCTGCCAGGTTGCTTCGAAGACCCGCACGATGGCCGCCCTGAGGCCGCTGTGCGCGTCGCTGACCACCAGCTTGGTGCCGTCGAGCCCTCGGGCTTTCAAGCCGCGCAAGAAGTCCGCTCAGAAAGTCTCGGCTTCAGACGGACCAAGCCCCAGACCAATAATTTCGCGCCGTCCATCTGGACCTGTCCCGGTTTGATGCCGCTCCTTTGATAGCATTTATTGCAGCAAAGGAGATGAACTATGGGACTGAAGCGGACGGATGAATTCCGCCAAGATGCTGTGCGGATCGCATTAACGAGCGGGCTTACGCGTAAGCAGGTGGCTTCTGATTTAGGTGTTGGGCTGTCGACGCTGAACAAATGGATCACGGCACATCGAGACACTGATGCGGTGTCGAAAGAGGATTTGAGCCTCGCTCAGGAGAATGAACGCCTTCGGCGCGAGGTGCGCATTCTCAAGGAGGAGAGGGACATCCTAAAAAAGGCCGCCCAATTCTTCGCGGGCCTAAAGCAATGAGATTTAAGTTCATCGAAGAGCACCAAGACAGGTTCCCGGCCAAACGCCTATGCGATGTCGTCGGTGTCAGCACACGCGGATTGCGGGCCTTCCGCAGTCGGCCAGCCAGTCGCAGGCAGCGCTCTGATATGGTCACACTGGCGCACATCAAAGAACAGTCACGTCTCAGCCTGGGCAGCTATGGTCGGCCAAGAATGACCGAAGAGCTTAAGGAGATCGGCCTGGATGTTGGCCATCGCCGTGTGGGCCGTTTGATGCGCCAGAATGGCATATCCGTGGTTCGAACCCGCAAATACAAGGCCACGACCGATAGCGACCACCAGTTCAACATCGCACCCAATCTGCTGGATCGAAACTTCACAGCAGACCTGCCAAACCAGAAATGGGCGGGTGACATCAGCTATGTCTGGACGCGTGAGGGATGGTTGTATCTTGCTGTGATCCTGGACCTGCATTCCCGGCGTGTCATTGGGTGGGCCGTCAGCAATCGCATGAAGCGGGACTTGGCGATCCGGGCGCTGAAGATGGCTATCGCCTTCAGATCACCGCCTAAGGGCTGCATTCATCACACAGATCGCGGGTCGCAATACTGTTCACACGACTATCAAAAAATCCTGCGTCAGCATGGCTTCCAGGTGTCTATGAGCGGCAAGGGTAATTGTTACGACAATGCCGCGGTCGAGACGTTCTTCAAGACCATCAAAGCTGAACTGATCTGGCGACAGTCATGGGACACACGGCGTCAGGCTGAGATGGCCATCTTTGAATACATCAACGGCTTCTATAACCCGCGCCGCCGTCACTCAGCACTGGGCTGGAAAAGCCCGGTCGCTTTCGAACGAAAGGTGGCTTAAACGAGCACTTGGGGCGGCACTAAAACGCGACACGTCCAATACTCGCAATCTATTCAAGGTTGATTGTTGCAAGGCCAACACCATCAGTCAACGGGGAGGCATTTTTCCTGCAAGTGGAAAATGTTAGTTCACCTTTTTCGCAATGAAAGTCTGCTTCTTGAACCAGTAGCCATTTTCTCGCTCCTGCAGCGAAGGTCCGGTCACCGCCCGACCTGCATGCGCTGGCCCGCCAGGCTGGTCACCAGGCTTGGGGCCGCTTTGGGCTGGCTTGAGCCGATCACAACTGGCCTGGGGCAGGCTGGTGCTGGATTCTCGGTGCTGTGCCGCCGCATGGCGGCAGAGAGCCCAGACCTACGAATGCTGCAACGTGCGCGGATGTCGGCTTCTTGTTCATCTTATGCATCATTGGTAATCTAACAGGATGCAAATTTGGCCGATAGAAAAGGCGTTGCGAAATGACGACGGTACACGCTCAGTCGACATACGCATCAGTCCTGACGGCAAGTTTTTCCGTTACTATGAGAACGCATGGATCACCGTCGGAGACGACGAATTGCTATACTATCCAGACGGGGGGTATTGGTCGTGCCCAGAGATGTCAGGGTATTACGAAAGCCTCGAAGACTGTGAGCGTGGGGCGCGTAATGATGTTGGCTGGCTTGCAGGCCCTCCCTGAAGCAAAGTTTCCATAATGTTACGAACTGATATTCGATGCGGACGTTCGCGCAGCCGCAGCAAATTGCCGCTTTGTCCGGCACTGTGTGAGCTCACCGGCGGCAAAACCTCGCAGTCGCAGCGAACGACCGGAACGGCAGGCCGCGCCGCAGCGTAGAACCTCACCTGGTTGCTTCAAACGGCCGAGTTTGCAAAGGCTGCTATCTGCGCATGCACTAAATCGCTCCGCGATAGGGGCTCTGCGTGGCAGGCGTTGGGCTGAAGCGGTATTTGTTTCGCGGTTTAGGAGGTCGGGTGTGTGCTGTTGGCCGAGGTGATTTTGCCTCGGTTGATAGAGGGTTTTCCCATGACCAATCAGCACCCTGCACCGGCGACACCCCTTCGGGCGCGCATGATCGCGGATATGTCCGCACGCAATCTCGGACCTGCGTCGCAGACCAGCCACCTGCGGGCCTGCAAGCGGTTTGCCTCCTGGCTCGGGCGATCTCCGGAGACAGCTTCACCGGATGACGTGAAGCATTTCCAGCTGCATCTGATCGAGAGCGGGACCAGTATCTGCACCCGCAACCAGACCATGACCGGGCTGAAGTTCCTGTTCCGGGTCACCCTGCGCCGGCATGACCTTGCGGCCGAAGTGTTCCACCTCAAAAAGCCCGTGAAGGTTCCCCTCGTGCTGAGCCGCAACGAGGTCAAACGCGTTCTGGCCATGGCGCCCGGCCTGAAAGCGCGTGTTATGCTGTCACTCGCCTATGGATGCGGCCTGCGGGCAAGCGAGGTCGTCCGGCTGAAGGTCGGCGACATCGACGGGGAACAGAAGATCATCCGCATTGTGCAGGCCAAAGGCCGCAAGGATCGCAACGTGATGTTGCCCGGGGACATTCTGGGTTTGTTGCGCGAGTGGTGGACCCAACGCCCCGCGAGCCAGGACACGGGCGTGCCCGGACCCGAGCGGGTTCTCTTCCCCGGCTATCGCGGCAAACACCTCTCGGCCCGCCAGATTTCGCGGCTGTTCAAGGAGGCCGCGCGGGCCGCAGGGATTACCAAGCCGGTGACGCTGCACACGTTGCGCCATTCCTTTGCGACACATCTGCTGGAACGCGGCGTCGACATCCGGGTCATTCAGGCGCTGCTCGGTCATGCCAAACTCACCACGACGGCGCGCTATGCCAGCGTCGCTACGGGCATGATCGCGGCGGTGGAGAGCCCGCTGGACGGCCTGACCGCGGCGAAGCGCAGGAAGGGCAGGAAACGCGCGTCATAGCGCGCCTTGCCCCCATCACATTTGGAGGTCGCGGATGTCTTCCGCATGCATGGTGCTGCTTGGCGGGCGGCCAATGCGGACCATATCAGCCTCGATCAGTTGAAGGTGATGAGCGCCATCGAGCGCTGCCGCACGGCCGTGCTTGGCGGTCATGTTGCACGATGTGAAGACTGCGCGCATGAACATATCGCCTACAATTCGTGCCGGAACAGGCACTGTCCCAAATGCCAGGCGGGTGCGGCCAAGGCATGGCTGGCGGCGCGGGAGGCCGAACTGCTGCCCGTGCGGTATTTCCACCTGGTCTTCACGCTGCCAAAACCGGTCGCCGACATCGCCCGCCATAACAAACGGGAGATCTACAATCTGCTGATGCGATCAAGTGCGGACACGGTGATCCGGATCGCCGCCGACCCCAAGCACCTTGGCGCCCGGGCCGGCATCACATCCGTCCTGCACACTTGGGGCTCGGCGATGACGCACCATCCGCATGTCCACATGATCGTGCCGGGCGGTGGCCTGTCTGCCGATGGCACCGGTTGGATCGCCTGCCGCAGGAATTTCTTCCTCTCTGTCCGGGTGCTGTCCCGCCTCTACCGGCGCCTCTTCCTGGACGGGCTGGCCCGGCTGCACAAAGCCGGGAAGCTGCACTTCTTCGGCGATCATGCCAGGCTTGCGGATCGCGCGGCCTTCGACGCTTTCCTGCGACCGCTGCGCAAGATCGATTGGGTTGTGTATGCCAAGGAGCCCTTCGCCGGCCCCAGAGCCGTGCTGGCATACCTGTCGCGCTACACCCACCGTGTCGCGATCTCGAACAGCCGCCTGATCCGCATGGACGGCCGGAGCGTCACCTTCCGCGTCAAGGATTACCGCGTCAACGGTCCCGGGCGGCATACCACCATGACCCTCAAGACCGGCGAGTTCATCCGCCGGTTCCTGATCCATGTCCTGCCCAAGGGGCAGCATCGCATCCGCCACTACGGCTTCTTCGGGAATGGCAACCGTGCCGCCAATATCGCCAGGATCAAGGAACTGCTCGGGGCCGAAACATCAGATCAGGGTCACGCTCGCGATGACAATATCGATGCATCCGATGCATCCGATGCACTTGCCCGCGTCCTCGCGCTGCCATGCCCCTGCTGCGGCGGGCGGTTGGTCATCGTCGAAACCATGGCGCCAGAACGGCGCCCCAGAGCGCCGCCAGGAACAGCGAGGGCTGCTGCATGACACGCGCGCCAAAGACCGGAAGTCCAATTGCCGCTGCTCACGATACCGCTTGCGGCCAAACCGGAATGCCTGCAACCCGGATAGCAGTGGTGCGAAGGTTGTCGGCCCCCGCAAGACGCGGCGCATGCCCATCAAAGCTCGCAGAATCCGTACCGAAGCTGCCTGCAACGAGCGCGCTTGGGCCAACCTGCAGAGCAATAACCAAGGCAATCAACCCCTTCAAATCCCCATAGACGCAGTTGGTGTGCCCAATTCCAACACCGCGATTTCCCGCTTGCGCGCTTCTCCGACGCCAGGCAATGCCGCGCATCATTCAAACGTCGCGCGTGGCGTCCGAGAAACCTGCAGCAGACTTGCCGTTAGCTGCGAGCTATCATGGGTTTATATGATTGCGGAGAGGGCAGGTAGGATACGGCGGTTGCCTGCTCCCGCAACCAACACTAATTCACCTGAAATATCAAAGGCTTCGGGTAAACCGTCCGAGGCCTTCTTCGTGTTCGGGCCTTCCGCACCCGCCGCGAAGCGCAGCAGTCCGGCCAGATCGCCCTCAAGGGTCAGATCCAGGCCTGCGCCCTCCGCCACAGGTGTCAGCACGATCCGCGCCACCAGTGCCCGCAGCGACTCCTTAGCGTCTTCCATGCCTTCGGCGGAGCCAAGGGTCCGGATCAGCCGCGACACCCGTTCGCGGTAGGCCTCCGCCATCGAGGGGTGAAACACCACCGTCTCCGGGGCAGGGGTGTGTTCCAGCTCCCGTTCCAGCTGCTGGCGCCGCGCGTCGAGCTCGATCATCCAGTCCTTCACCTGATCTGCGGGTGTCTGACGTCAGCGCCAATGGGACAGTTTAGGCTGATTTGATAAGAGAGGGTTTCTGGCACATCGTAACCACCGAGGAGTGGAGATGAGACAGAAACCAGGAACCAAGCGGAGCCACGGCGAGAAGGTCGTCAAGGACATCCGCCGTGCCACCCGAAAGCAGTATTCAGCTGAGGAGAAGATCAGGGTCGTCTTGGACGGCCTGAAGGGCGAGGACAGCATTGCAGAGCTGTGTCGCCGCGAGGGCATTGCGCAAAGCTTGTATTACAGCTGGTCCAAGGAACTCCTCGAAGCCGGGAAGAAACGCTTGGCGGGCGATACGGCGCGTGCGGCGACGTCGAGCGAGGTCAAAGACCTTCGCCGGGAAGCCCGAGATCTAAAGGAGGTTGTCGCTGAGCAGGCCCTGGAGTTGCGGCTGCTCAAAAAAGCATGATTGCGGATGGGGACGACGGCGAATGAAGTATCCCGCATCTGAGAAGCTGGAGATCATCCGGCTGGTGGAAGGGTCGCACCTGCCGACCAGGCGCACGCTGGACAAGCTCAGCATCCCTAGAACGACCTTCTGCCGCTGGTATGATCGGTATTTGTCGGGCGGCCCTGAGGCGCTGGAGGATCGCAGTCCCAGGCCGTCGCGGGTCTGGAACCGCATCCCTGAGCCGGTGCGCGAGAAGATCAAGGACCTGGCCCTGCAGGAAAGCGATCTGTCGTCGCGCGAGTTGGCCGTGTAATTCACTGACACGGAAAACTATTTTGTGTCAGAGGCTTCGGTCTATCCACTGCCCAGCAGGGCATTGCGCAGCAATGTCCCGAGAGGGGCATCCTCAAGGCCTGCGACCTGATCCCCAGCCCGGCTTATGTGGTTCTGTTCGCCGCTGACGAGTTCCGTGACAAGGCGACCCGACCGAACCAGCTTTGGCAGACCGACTTCACCTACCAGAAGGTCATCGGCTGGGGCTGGTTCTACTTGTCCACGATCCTCGACGATTACAGCCGCTACATCATCGCCTGGAAACTTTGCACGACGATGACGTCAGGCGATGTGACCGACACGCTCGACCTGGCGCTGCAGGCTTCGGGTTGTGATCAGGCGACGGTTCTGCAAAAGCCCCGCCTGCTCAGTGACAACGGGTCGAGTTACATCTCGGGCGAGTTAGCCGATTGGCTGGAAGATCGGCAGATGGATCATGTCCGCGGTGCCCCATATCACCCGCAAACTCAGGGCAAGATCGAGCGCTGGCACCAGACCCTGAAGAACCGCATCCTGCTGGAGAACTACTTCCTGCCCGGCGATCTCAGGCAAAAGATCGACGCCTTCGTCGAGCATTAAAACCACCGACGATCCCACGAGAGCCTGCAGAACCTCACCCCGGCCGATGTCTACTTCGGGCGCGGCCAGACCATCCTGAAACAACGAGAAAGGATCAAACGAAAGACTGTCGAAACCCGGCGCTTGCTTCACCGAAGATACGCCGCATAATCAAACCAACCAGATGAGCCAGACCCTCTCTTAGCTCAGGCGGCCATCTGTCCCAAATTCTCTGACGACGGACACCCCCAATGGGCCTGTCAGGCTGGCAGCGGCTGGAAAGGAGGAATTTTCCACGAAACACATATTTTGAGAATGCACATTGCAGGTTCCTGCGCTGGACAGGAATGCAGGTTTTTATAGGCTCCTCCGGGGCGGAGTTCTGTTTTTGATTTGACCAAACGGTTGAAACATCGCTCTGGATCCTCACTTTATGGCGGACCACTCAGACAGGATCAGACCTATGCTAAAATCCCTTACTTACGGCGCGCTTGCCGCCGCCGTGCTGGGCACCGCCGCCATTGCCGAGACCGAAGAGCTGCGGGTTGGCATGTCGGGAGGGTATTTCCCCTTTACCTTCGTAAAGCAGGACAAGCTGCAGGGGTTCGAAGTGGATGTGATGGACGCAGTCGGCGAAGCGGCCGGCCTGGAAATCACCTATGAAACCATGTCGTTTTCCGGGCTGGTCGGGGCGCTGGAATCCGGACGGATCGACACCATTGCGAACCAAATCACGATTACGCCGGAGCGGGAGGCAAAATTCGCTTTCACCCAACCGTATGTGATCGACGGTGCGCAAGTTGTCGTGCGCAAGGGTAATGAAGAGGTCGGGTCGGTCGAAGATCTTCGCGGCCGGTCGGTTGCGGTCAACCTCGGCTCGAACTTCGAGCAGTTGCTGCACGAGCTGCCTTATGCGGAAGACATCGACATCCGCACCTATGAAAGCAATATCGCCCAGGATACCGCGCTTGGCCGGGTCGATGCTTTTGTGATGGATCGCGTGTCATCGGTCCAGCTCATCAAGGAAAGCCCGCTGCCGCTGGAATTGGCCGGGGCGCCGTTCTCCGAGATCCGAAATGCACTCCCCTTTGCCAATACCGAGGAAGGGCGGGACCTGCGTGACCGTGTCGATGCGGCACTGGACACGCTGCGGGCTAATGGCACACTGACCGAAATCTCCATGAAATGGTTCGGTTCTGATATTACAGTTTCGCAGTAGGTCGGACGATGCGGGCGCTCGACTTCGATTACATGCTAGGGCTGGTGCCCGTTATCCTTTCCTACGTTCCGACCACTCTGGCAATGGCCGGCGCATCCATGGTGCTTGCGCTGGTCCTCGCCTCGCTGCTGGCGGTCGAACGCGTCATCAAGGTGCCGGTGCTGGACAGCCTGGTTGTGCTGTTCATCAGCTTCTTCCGCGGCACCCCGCTGCTGGTGCAGCTGTTTCTGTTCTATTTCGGCCTGCCGCAGCTGCTGCCTGCGCTTGCCAATATCAACGGCGTCACGGCCGCGATCATGGGGCTCACGCTGCATTTCGCCGCCTACATGGCCGAGAGCATCCGTGCGGCCATTGCGGGAGTGGACCGCAGTCAATGGGAGGCGGCGCAATCCATCGGCATGACACAAGCCCAGATGATGCGCCGTATCATTCTTCCTCAGGCCACGCGGATTGCGGCACCGACGCTGGTGAATTACTTCATTGATATGATCAAGGGCACCTCGCTGGCCTTCACGCTTGGCGTTACCGAAATGATGGGCGCAGCCCAAAAGGAGGCGGCTGGCAGCTTTCTCTATTTCGAGGCGTTCTTGGTGGTGGCCGCCATCTACTGGATCATGGTTGAGGCACTGAGCCAGGTGCAGGGCCGGCTGGAAACCCGTCTGAACAAGGCATTTGCGCGATGATTTCAATCCGGGGACTGACCAAGTCGTTTCGCGGCGCACCGGTGCTGCGCAGTATCGATCTTGATATCCAGGACGGCGAAAAGGTTGTTGTGATCGGTCCGTCCGGCACCGGGAAATCGACGCTTTTGCGTAGCCTCAACTTCCTCGATGTGCCAGATGCGGGGCAGATTACGGTTGGCGACCTGACAGTTGATGCTGCGCGGGCGTCCAAGTCCGATATCCTGGCCTTGCGCCGCCGCACCGGGTTTGTTTTTCAGAACTATGCGCTCTTTGCCAACAAGACCGCGAAAGAGAACATCATGGAGGCGCTCGTCACCGTGCAGAAGCGCCCTCGTGCCGAGGCCGAAGAGCGCGCGCTGTCGGTGTTGCGTGAAACCGGGCTGGCTGAGAAGGCGGACAGCTACCCGGCGGCTTTGTCCGGCGGCCAGCAGCAGCGCGTGGGTATTGGCCGTGCGATGGCCTTGGGTGCGGAAGTTCTGCTGTTCGATGAGCCCACCTCGGCGCTGGATCCGGAATGGGTGGGCGAGGTGCTGGACCTGATGCGGCGGGTGGCCGAGAAAAGCCAAACCATGATCATCGTCACCCATGAAATGCAGTTCGCGCGCGAAATCGCGGACCGCATCGTTTTTATGCACGGCGGCAAGATCGTCGAAGCCGGTCCGCCGAAGCAGATCTTTGATGCGCCCCGGGACGACCGGCTGAGGCGGTTCCTGAAGCGGGTGGGGCGCGAGCAAGAGGCCGGATAAGTGCCTAAGGTCATTGGGCGCGACGGTCTTCAATGCTCTCGGGCTGCGTGTGCCGTTGGCCCTGTATAACATTGCCTATGCAGGGAAAGCGCGCCGAATGCCATCGCGCGATAATGGCTTGCGCTGCCGGGCCACTGCGGCCCAAAGTGGCGAGGCTATGCTGGGTGAGGGAGTGCATGAATGGGGCGGGACCGGCGCCGGGTTGCCATTGTTGGATTCGGGCCGCGCGGCCTGGCAGCGCTGGAGGCTCTGGTGCGCCATGCTTCAGGGGCCGGCGAAGCCCTGGCGGTGGAGGTTTTCGACCCGTCCAGATGGCCAGCGTCCGGGCCAAGCTTCAACCCATGCGAAAGTGAGACCTGCCTGCTGAACCTGCCATTGCGCAGTATTGATCTGCCGCCGCCGCCTTTGGCGCGCGAAGGGGAAGGCAGTTTTGCCGAATGGATGGGCCAGGCCGCCGGCGATGGCGAGGCGTATCTGCCGCGCGCCAGGCTGGGCGCCTATCTGCACGCCCGCTACGAGGCGCTTCTTGCGCAGTTGCCAGGCCACATAAAGGTGACCCAGCGCGCAGTGCGGGTGACTGAGGCCCGGCGCGGCGGGCAGGGCTGGCAACTGCATGCGCAAGGCGTGACGTATGGCCCTTACGGCCATGTGCTGCTGTCCCTTGGCCAGCCTGAAACCGCCAGGGATGACCAGCTCTCCCGCTGGCAGGATCATGCGGACCGCTATTCATTGCCTTTGAAACCCGCCTACCCTGGAACCGGGCTGATAGATGCGGCCGGGGCTTGGGCGGGCCGGGTTGTCGGCATACGCGGCATGGCGCTGTCGGCACTTGATGTGGTCCGGATGCTGACCTTGGGTCTTGGCGGCAGGTTTGCAGGCAGCAGCTATGTCGCCTCGGGGCGGGAACCGGCCCGGATCGTGCCCTTCTCGCTGGATGGGCACGCTCCTGCCCCCAAACCCGTGAATGCAAGGCTGGATGCGCGGTTTGATCCCTTGCAGGAAGAAAGCGCGGCTTTCGAGGAGGCCTTGCGTGCCGGCTTGTTTGAAGTGCCGGAGGCCGAGCTGGAGCCGGTGCATGGCGTGCTCGAAAATGCGGCGCTGCGCATCATCCGTGCCGGCGGAGGCGCGGTTCAGGCTGCCGAGGTGCGCGATTGGCTGAAGCTGGAAAGCGAACGCCCGGGCAGCCAGGAACAGCGGGGAACACTTGAGGCCCTGCGCGCGAGTATCTCCCAGGCCGAGGGACGGGAGCCGCCCGCCATCGGTTATACGATCGGCCAGCTTTGGCGGAAGTGGCAGCCGCAGTTGCGCCGCGTCTTCGACAGCGCCCTAGTTCCTGCCAGCATCGCGCAGGACTTTGTGAGTTTCGACGACGGGCTCAAGCGTTATTCCTATGGTGCGCCAGTGGAAACCGCCCGTCAGCTGCTAATCCTGATCGAAACCGGGCTGGTGGACCCGCGTGCTGCGGATGATCCCGATATCACGCTTACGCAGCACGGCTGGCAGCTGCACTCTGATGAACAGACGGTCACCGCCAGCGTCATGATTGACGCTGTGCTGCCCCAGCCCGCGCTGGCTCACGTGACGGAACCGCTGGTGGCCGGGCTGCGGCAGGATTTGGCCCTGGAACCTTTGGGCGACGGTTTGGGCGCGCGGTGCGCGCCCGACGCTGCGCTGATCACAGCGGAAGGGGCGCGGGTGGCGGGCCTTGCGTTGACCGGCCGGCTGGCGAACGGCAGCGCCATCGCCACGGACTCGATTCATGATTGCTTCGGCAGCATCTCCGACTGTTGGGCGCAAACCGTGCTTTGGGCGCTTCCGGACCAAGGGGCATCCTCGCCCTGATCTCCGGCCCGGATCTTGATGGCGCCGCCGCGGTGGTTCGCGGGGCGGCTGGCGAACGCTACGCTGCTGTGAGGTTAACCGACTGCGCTGCCGGGTATTGAAGTCCGGAGGAATTGGTTGGATAAGTTGCGGGCAATTTGAGATGGATTTTCAGTAAGGGGGGCGGCACCTCAGTGTTCCGCGGCCATTGCGTGCGTTTTTGTGCCGAGGTGCGCGCGCAAGTGCCTCCCGTATTCTGATCTGCAGTTTTCATGCCCGTTTGGGCCGCATTTTATCTGGAGCTTTTCCTTGAATAACAACGTCGACCCATCCCCGTTTTCATACCTGACTGCGGAACCGGCTGCTGACGCGCTGCATCGGCTGGAGATGGCGGTGCAGCGGGCCGGCGAGGGCCTGACCCGATGGCAGGCCGGGTGCCTGGAGCAGGTCAGCGGCGTGCCGCTGGCTGGAGCCGAGATCACATTGCTGCTTTTGATCGGCAGCGGCAGGCGGTCCAAATCTATTAAGGAACTGGCCCGCTCGACAAACCGTGTGGATATCCCCAACATCCAGTATTCCTTGCGCAAGCTGGCGTCGGCAGGGCTGACCCGCAAACAAGGGGCTGGCCGTTCAGGAGTCACCTACAGCCTGACAGATGAGGGCTGCCAGCTGGCCGAAAAGCTGGACTCGCTTCGCGCGCGCCTCTTGACACAGGTGCTTGACGGGCGCTCTGAACTGGCCGGGCGGTTGCGGGGGGCAGCCGATGTGCTGGAAGAACTGGTGGAGCTGTACGGGGCAGCAGCGCACCAGGTAGAAGGGCCGGGCAAAGACTGACAGTGCGGCGCGCCCCATTGCAGGGTCTTGCGGCGGCGGCGTAAGGTGCTGCCATGATCGAACTCAAAGACCTTCAGTTGCTGACCGCTCTGGCACGGCATCAGCATTTTGCCAAGGCCGCCGCCGACTGCGGTATGTCGCAGCCGGCATTCTCCATGCGGATCCGCAATCTGGAGGAGCGGCTTGGCCTGTCCATCGTGCGCCGCGCCAACCGCTTTCAGGGGCTGACCGAGGAGGGCATGATGATCGTGCGCCGGGGGCGCTCGATCCTCGATGATGCTAAGGCGTTGGAGCAGGAGATCGCAGCCTCCCGCGGCGAAGTGACCGGCACTCTGGTGCTGGGGGTGGTGCCGACGGCCACCGCTTGGGCGGCGCAGCTGGTGGATCAGGTGCATCATGCCTATCCGCGGATTCTGGCGCGGATAGAGGTCACCAACTCATTGGCTATCCAGCAACGCCTCTATGATGGTACAATTGATGCAGGTATTACCTACGCCGAGAGCATGGGCCGGGACCTGGTGACAGTGCAGCCGCTTTACGAAGAAAGCTATGTGCTGCTGGCGCCGGAAGACATGGTGGCGGAGCACGGCGATACGATCAGCTGGGCTGAGGCGGCGGAGCTGCCGCTGAGCCTGCTCGATCAGCAGATGCAGAACCGCCGCATTCTGGACCGGATCTTTGCCGATCTGAAGCTGAGGCCGGAGATCGTGTCCGAGTCCAACGGTTTCATGGCGTCAATGGTGCTGGCGCGCGAAGGCTCTGCGGCGACGATTCTGCCGCGGGCTCTGATGCAGGCCTTGGGAGAGCTGGGAGGAACCCGGGTCCTGGCGCTGGTTGAGCCGGAACAGGCGCGCCCGATCTGCATCGCGACTCTCGACCGGACGCCGGAACTCACAACTGTGCGCGCTTTGAAAGAGGTGGTTGCGACGTTTGCAGACAATAGGATGCCGCAAATGGCGTCATAAGGTTTTCTGATCGTGCGATCCAATTATCAGATTTGACGATATTCATTCTTGATGGCATTGGCGGAATGAAAGACGTGCTGACTGGAGGATCCCATGGCACCATTGGATGATAGCAAGGGCGTATGGAAGTCCGGCCGCGGCAAGGGGCGCAAAACCCCGAAAGGACGCCAGGTCGATGATGCTGCGCTGAGCGAGGTTCAGGAACTGCTGGGGGACCGCCCGCGCAACCGTGACCTGCTGATCGAGTTCCTGCATCTGATTCAGGACAAATACGGCCATCTGAGCACCGCGCACATCCGGGCGCTGGCCGAAGAGATGCGCACCGGCCAGGCTGAGATCTACGAGGTCGCCAGCTTCTATGCTCATTTTGATGTGGTGAAGGAGGGCGAGACTCCGCCTCCGGCGCTTACCATCCGGGTCTGCGACTCGCTTTCCTGTGAACTGGCAGGTGCCCAGCAACTTCAGAAAGCACTGGAAGACGGTCTGGACGCAAGCCAGGTCCGGGTGCTGCGCGCGCCTTGCATGGGCCGCTGCGACACCGCGCCGGTTCTGGAAATCGGCCACAACCATATCGACCACGCCACCGTCGAGAAAGTGGAAGCGGCGATTGCGGCGGACGACACTCACGCCCACATTCCTGAGTATGAAACCTTCGCCGCCTATGAGGCCGAAGGTGGCTATGCCACGCTGAAAGACCTGCGTGCGGTTGGCGACTGGGAAGCAGTTCAGGCGAAAGTCAAAGAAGCCGGCCTGCGCGGCCTGGGCGGCGCTGGCTTCCCGTCCGGTACCAAATGGGGCTTTGTCCGCGCCAACGACGGCCCGCGCTACCTCGCGGTGAACGGCGACGAGGGCGAACCCGGCACCTTTAAGGACCGTTATTACCTGGAGCGTACCCCGCACGTCTTCCTCGAAGGTATGCTGATCGCGTCTTGGGCGGTCGAGGCCGAGAAAGCCTTTATCTACATGCGCGATGAATATCCGGCGGTGCTGGAAATCCTGCGCCGCGAGATCAAGGCGCTGGAAGACGCCGGCATCGTGGAGGAAGGTTACATCGACCTGCGCCGCGGGGCAGGGGCCTATATCTGCGGTGAAGAAAGCGCGATGATCGAGTCGATCGAAGGCAAGCGCGGCGAGCCGCGCCACCGTCCGCCGTTTGTGGCGCAGGTGGGTGTCTTCGGGCGCCCGACCCTCGTCCACAACGTCGAGACCCTTTACTGGGTCGCCAAGATCTGCCGCGAAGGCCCGGAATGCCTGAACTCGGTTGAGAAGAACGGCCGCAAGGGCCTGCGCAGCTACTCGGTGTCGGGCCGGGTGAAGAACCCGGGCGTGCATCTGCTGCCCGCCGGTTCCACCATCACCGACATCATCGAAGCCTGCGGCGGGATGCTGGACGGTCATGCCTTCAAGGCCTATCAGCCGGGCGGCCCGTCCTCTGGCCTGCTGCCTGCGTCGATGAATGACGTTCCGCTCGACTTTGACACGCTGCAGCCGCATGGCACCTTCATCGGCTCCGCTGCCGTGGTGGTGCTGTCTGATCAGGACTCGGCCCGCGACGCGGCGCTGAACATGCTGCGCTTCTTCGAGGACGAAAGCTGCGGCCAGTGCACCCCCTGCCGGGTAGGCTGCGAAAAAGCCGTGAAGCTGATGAGCGAGAAGAAGTGGGATCAGGGCCTCTTGGAAGAGCTGAGCACCGCAATGGTCGATGCGTCGATCTGCGGTCTGGGCCAGGCTGCGCCGAACCCGATCCGCCTGACCATGAAACATTTTCCGGATGAGGTCTGAGCCATGAGCGATAAAGTCACATTCACACTCGATGGCGAACAGGTCACGGCGGACAAGGGCCTGACCATCTGGGAAGTCGCCAACGGCCGCGGGCTGAAGATCCCGCACCTGTGCCACAAGCCGCAGCCGGGCTACCGCCCGGACGGAAACTGCCGCGCCTGCATGGTGGAGATCGAGGGCGAGCGCACTCTGGCAGCCTCCTGCATCCGCGAACCCGCCGAGGGCATGGTTGTCACCACCAACAACGCACGCGCTGAAAACGCCCGCAAGATGGTGATGGAGCTGCTGGTTGCCGACCAGCCCAAGAAGGAAGAGGCGCACGACAAGTCCTCCCACATGTGGGACATGGCAGAGCTGAACGGAGTTACCGAGAGCCGCTTCCCCAAGCTGGAAGAGGGCCGCATCCCGCTGCTGGATGACAGCCACGTTGCCATGAAGGTGAACCTGGACGCCTGTATCTCCTGCGGCCTGTGCGTGCGTGCCTGCCGCGAAGTTCAGGTGAACGACGTGATCGGTATGGCCGGCCGCGGCCACAACGCCTTTCCGACCTTCGACATTGCTGACCCGATGGGCCAATCCACCTGTGTCGCCTGCGGCGAATGCGTGCAGGCCTGCCCGACCGGCGCGCTGATGCCCGCCACTGTGATGGACGAAAACCAGGTTGGCGACAGCAAGGACTACGATTCCGAGACCGAAAGCGTCTGCCCGTTCTGCGGCGTCGGCTGCAAGGTCAGCCTCAAGGTAAAGGACGGCAAGGTCAAATACGTCGACGGCATCAACGGCCCGGCGAACGAAGGCCGCCTGTGCGTTAAGGGCCGCTTCGGCTTTGACTATATTCACCACCCCCACCGCCTGACCAAGCCGCTGATCCGCCGCGACGACGCTCCGGCCAAGGGCCTGAACGTCGATCCGGGCAACCTGTCGACCCATTTCCGCGAAGCAACCTGGGAAGAGGCAATGGATCTGGCCGCCAAGGGCCTGATGAAGTTGCGGGACGAGAACCCGAAGTCGGTTGCGGGCTTCGGTTCGGCGAAATGCACCAATGAAGAGGCTTACCTCTTCCAGAAGTTCATCCGCCAGGGTTTCAAGCACAACAACGTCGACCACTGCACCCGTTTGTGCCACGCGTCATCCGTTGCGGCGCTGATC
This sequence comes from Leisingera caerulea DSM 24564, assembly GCF_000473325.1. Taxonomy (NCBI): domain Bacteria; kingdom Pseudomonadati; phylum Pseudomonadota; class Alphaproteobacteria; order Rhodobacterales; family Roseobacteraceae; genus Leisingera; species Leisingera caerulea. The sequence goes on along the minus strand of NZ_KI421513.1, from coordinate 1,026,652 downwards.
GAAAACGTCGGTTCCGGTGCTGTGACCGCGACCTTCAACGAAATCGAAAACGCGGATGTGGCGATCGTGATCGGCTCCAACCCGATCGAGAACCACCCGGTCGCGGCGACCTATTTCAAGCAGTTCACCAAGCGCGGCGGCAAGCTCATCGTGATGGATCCGCGCGGAGTTGGCCTGCGCCGTTTTGCCACCGAAATGGTGCAGTTCCGCCCCGGCGCGGACGTGTCGATGCTGAACGCGATCATGAGCGTGATTGTCGAGGAAGGCCTGTACGATCAGGAGTATATCGACAAGTACACCGAGAACTGGGAAGCGGAAAAACAGCATCTGGCGCAGTTCACGCCTGAAAAGATGTCGGAAATCTGCGGCGTCTCCCCTGAGCAGCTGCGCAGTGTTGCGCGCATCTTTGCGGGCGGCAAGGCAGGCCTGATTTTCTGGGGCATGGGCGTCTCCCAGCACATTCACGGCACAGACAACTCGCGCTGCCTGATCTCGCTGGCGCTGATGACCGGCAACGTGGGCAAGCCGGGCGCAGGCCTCCACCCGCTGCGCGGCCAGAACAATGTGCAGGGTGCTTCCGACGCAGGCCTCATCCCGATGTTCCTGCCGGATTACCAGACCGTGACCTCGGATGATGTCCGCAAGAGCTTTACCGATGTCTGGGGCGGCGGCGACTTCTCGAATGAGAAGGGCCTGACCGTGACTGAGATCGTGGACGAGGCCTATGCCGGCAACATCAAGGGCATGTACATCCAGGGTGAAAACCCTGCGATGTCCGACCCGGATGCGGACCACGCGCGCGACGCCTTTGCCAAGCTGGAGCTGATGATCGTTCAGGACATCTTCCTGACCGAGACGGCGAACTATGCCGACATCATCCTGCCGGCCTCGGCGCTGTATGAGAAGAACGGCACCGTGTCGAACACCAACCGTCAGGTGCAGCGGGTGCGTCCTGCTGTTGCGCCTCCGGGCGAAGCGCGCGAGGACTGGCAGGTCACTGTCGAGCTGGCGCAGCGCATCGGCCTGCCCTGGGACTACAAGGATGTGAGCGAAGTCTTCGCCGAGATGAAGCTGAACATGAAGTCCTTGAACAACATCACTTGGGAGCGTCTGGAAACCGAGACCATCACCTACCCGTCGCTGCATGAGACCGACCCCGGTCAGGCGATTGTTTTCGGTGACGGCTTCCCGCGCCCTGAGGGCCGGGCCCGCTTTACCCCGGCTTCGGTCATCCCGCCGGATGAGGCGCCGGATGAAGAGTTCCCGATGATAATGACCACCGGCCGCCAGCTGGAGCATTGGCACACCGGGTCGATGACCCGGCGGTCCAAGGTTCTGGATGCGGTGGAGCCGGAGGCGAACTGCTCGCTCAACCCGCGCACGCTCAAGCTGATGGGCATCGAGCCTGGCGAGATGATCCGCCTGTCTACCCGCCGCGGTTCGATCGAGATCATGGCGCGGGCCGACCGGGCGATTGCCGAGGATATGGTGTTCGTGCCTTTCGCCTATGTGGAGGCGGCGGCCAACATCCTGACCAACCCGGCGCTGGACCCCTATGGTAAGATCCCAGAGTTCAAATTCTCGGCGGTGAAGGTCGAAAAGATCGAAGGGCAGATCGCAGCCGAGTAAACCGGCATCCTGAGTGAGTAAACAGGGCGGGCGCGGAATCAGGGATTCCGCGCCCGTTTCGTTTGGGGCGCCAGGCTGGTGCCCGGCGCGGCAGTGCCACGCAGACCCGGGATGCTTGGCCGCAAATTCCGCCGATGTGTTTCGCTTCGGGCTGTGCCCGAAGCGACCTGCGCTGCGCCTCAAAAGGCGCGGCGCCCGGCCCAACTGGCAGGCTGGCATCTGCGATGGCTGGCAGGCAGGCGGGAGAGCTCGCGTCAGAGGGAGGGCAGCTCAGTATGCCGGTGACTTTGCAGGGTTAAGCCCGGTTCAGCGGTGCCGGGACAGGAACCGGTCCAGATCCCGCTGCGCCGGGCGGGTGCCTGTGAAGACCTCAATCCAGCCGGGCATCAGCGAAATCCGGTATTCGGTGCTTTCGTGCACCTGCATCGAGATATAGCCGATCTGGGTGTAGATCATGGCCCGCGCGCGGATCAGCGCATCCGCTTCAGCATAGCCGAAACGGATGAACATATCCGTCATGGCCTGTTCGCGGCGGGCATCGGCCAGGTCCAGCCGTTCCTGCAGGCGGCAGTCATTGCGCGCCCAGTTGCGAATGGCCAGATCCAGCCGTGCGTCAAACAGGCCCGGGTCGATCCAGCAGTCGAAAAGGTTGAACATTGCCTCCGCAATGCTCTCGGCATAGGCCTCGGTCCGGGCCACCAGATTGCCGGTATTCCGCTCCTCCCAGCGCCGCACCATTGCTTCCAGTAGCTCTTCGCGGTCCTTGAAGTGCCAGTAGAAACTGGTGCGCGCCACACCAAGCCGTTTGGCCAGCGGCATTACCTTCACGGCTTCCACCCCGCTCTCGGTCAGCACCTCATAGGCAGCAGCCAGCCAGTCCTCTTCGCTCAGCCGCGGGCGGGAAATGTCCTGTGTGTCCATGCGCCAGCCATAGCAGCGGGGCAGGGCGGTCGCAACTCTTCTTGACAGGTATGCATGTTTGCTCGACATATATGTCGAGAGTGGCCAGTCGCACGTCACTTCCCCTTGCCAAAACACCGTTCCAGGAGACGCGCCCATGTCCAAGGATCCGCTGCTGCAACCATACCAGTTGAAGCATCTGACACTGCGCAACCGGATCATGACCACCAGCCACGAACCGGCCTATCCGGAAGACGGCATGCCGAAGGAGCGTTATGCGGCCTATCACGCAGAACGGGCCAAGGCGGGCGTGGCGCTGACGATGACCGCCGGCTCGGCCGCGGTCAGCCGCGACAGCTCGCCGGTGTTTAACAATATCCTTGCCTATAAGGACGAAGTGGTTCCGTGGATCCGCAACTTGACCGATCAGGTCCACGAACACGGCGCGGCGGTGATGATCCAGCTCACCCACCTGGGCCGCCGCACCGGCTGGAACAAGGGTGACTGGCTGCCCTCCGTCAGTTCCTCGCGCCACCGGGAGCCTGCGCACCGGTCCTTCCCGAAGCTGGCGGAGGACTGGGACATTACCCGCATCATCTCAGATTTCGCCGATGCCGCTGAGCGGATGAAGGCAGGCGGCATGGATGGCATCGAGCTGCAGGTCTATGGCCACCTCCTGGATCAGTTCTGGTCGCCGCTGACCAATGATCTTGACGGGCCTTATGGCGGCCAATCTTTGGACAGCCGGATGCGCATGCCGCTCGACGTGCTGCGCGCAGTCAGGGACAGGGTTGGGGAGGATTTCATCGTCGGCCTCCGGTACACCGCGGATGAGGCGCAGGCAGGCGGGATACCTCCTGAAGAGGGGATTGAAATTTCCAGGCGACTGGCGGACAGCGGCATGGTGGATTTCCTCAACGTGATCCGCGGCCGCATCCACACCGATCCGGCGATGACCGACGTGATCCCGGTGCAGGGCATGAAATCGGCACCGCATCTGGATTTTGCCGGAGAGGTGAAAAAGGCCACCGGCATGACGACCTTCCACGCTGCCCGGATCCCGGATGTGGCCACCGCCCGCCATGCGGTTGCCAGCGGCCTGCTGGACATGGTCGGCATGACCCGCGCCCATATGGCAGACCCGCATGTAGTGAAGAAAATCATCGAGGGGCGCGAAGACGGCATCCGCCCCTGTGTCGGCGCCACCTATTGTCTGGACCGGATCTACCAGGCGGGTGAAGCACTCTGCATCCACAATGCGGCCACCGGGCGCGAACTGACGATGCCCCATGAAATCTTACCGGCAGAAAACCCTAGGAAAGTGGTGATTGTCGGCGCCGGCCCCGGCGGGCTGGAGGCGGCGCGGGTCGCAGCGGAACGCGGCCATGACGTGACTGTATTCGAAGCTGCCGCGGAACCGGGCGGCCAGGTGCGCTTGACGGCGCAGAACCCGCGCCGGGCCGAGATGATCGGGATCATAGACTGGCGCATGGGGCAATGCGCGGCCCGGGATGTGGCGTTCCGCTTCAATACCTGGGCCGAAGCGGAGGATGTGATGGCCCTGGACCCCGATGTGGTGATTGTTGCGACCGGCGGGATACCGAACATGATGCTGTTTGAAACCGGGGCGGACCTGCCGCATGCGGTGTCCAGCTGGGACATCATCTCAGGTGATGTAAAACCCGCAGGGCAAGTACTGATTTATGACGAAAGCGGCGACCACCCCGGATTGATGGCGGCCGAAACCGCGGCGGCAGCCGGTGCCCGTGTCGAAGTGATGACACCGGACCGGACGTTTGCGCCGGATATCATGGGCATGAATCTGGTGCCCTATATGCGGGTGCTGCAGGACAAGGATGTGAGCTTTACTGTTGCCCGCCGCCTGGTGGGGATCACCCGCAGCGGCAACCGGCTGACAGCTGCCATCGGCACAGATTACAGCGGCCATGTCTACCGCGCGGAGTACGATCAGGTCGTGGTCAACTATGGAACTCTGCCGCTGGATGATTTGTACTTTGCGCTCAAGGAGCACGCGGCAAACCGTGGCGAGGTGGATCACGGCGCGCTGATCGCCGGCCGCCCGCAGGCGGTCGCGGCGAACCCGGATGGCCGGTTCCAGCTGTTCCGGATTGGCGATGCTGTTTCGGCGCGCAATACACATGCGGCGATCTACGATGCGCTGCGGCTGATGAAGGATATTTGATATGCGATTGGGGTTCCTGGGATGCGGCACCATCACCTCTGCAGTGGTTCGGGGGCTTGCAGGCAGGGGGCACCGGATCACGGTGTCCGAACGCAGCCGGGCGCAATCAGCTGCTTTGGCAGCTGAATTCGGCGACGTCACTGTTGCCGGCAACCAAGCGGTCGCCGATGCCAGCGACGTGGTTTTTCTGGGCCTGATGGCGGAAGCGGCGGAGGGCATCCTTTCCGGTCTGGTGCTCCGGGAAGATCAGCAGGTGATCTCCTTCATGGCCGGGGCCGGATTGGACCGGATAGCGGATCTGACGGCACCGGCGCGCGCGGCGGCTGTGATGATGCCCTTCCCGGGAATTGCACAGGGCGGCTCTCCAATCATGGCGATGGGAGACACGCGGCTGGTCGAGCAAATCTTCGGGCCTGGAAACAGGGTATTTGCCTTGAAGGATGAGGCCGAACTGAACGCTTACCTCTGTGCTCAGGCTGTTTTGTCCCCGGTTGCGCGTATGGTGAATGATGCGGCGGACTGGCTGGGGGAGCGGGTCCAAGACAGGACACAGGCTGAGGCCTTCCTGCGGATACTGGTCGCCAGCAGCCTGGAAAAGTCGGGCTGTGCGGACCTGATTGAGGCCCTGAACACACCCGGCGGCTACAATCAGCGTCTGCGCCAGCACATGCAAGAGGCGGGCATGTGCCGCGATCTTGTTGCAGGCTTGGACATGCTGGAGCGCTGAAGCTTTGAAGGGCGTCCTTTTGGCCGTCCCTTTTCTTTGGTGCTTTGCCCTCTTTGGCCGTTGGCCGGGTTCCCCCGGGGGGTTTGGGGCAAGGGTAGGGGGGTGAGTCTGTTGGCTTTGGTGCGATTCCTGGGCTGGTTCTGTGGATAAGGGGTGCGAGTCTGTGGGTAAGTGGTTTTGGCTTCGGATTTGGGGTGTTCCGGGCGGATTGCGGGGTGGGGCTGGGGCGGAAAGCGGGTCAGGGGTGCTGACTTTGTTTTGGTGTAAGTCTTTGATTTTGTTGGATGTGTGATTTTTCTTTGCGGATTTTGGCGTTTTTCTGAATTTTAGGGTTGCGGGTTCTGGGGGGTAACCGTAAAAGCCCCCTCACCGGCGGCGCTGAGGCGCTGCTGAGACACACCGGACGGGACGCTGAGCCAGACAGGGCGACGCGGGATTGGACGGGAAACACACCGGAGAGACGGTGGGACACGCTGG
>NZ_KI421513.1:9257-10616 GCF_000473325.1 Leisingera caerulea DSM 24564 | reverse complement strand
CTCGCCGATGCCGGGGCCTTTCGATATTGAACGCTTTGCGTTCCTGCGGGAGATCCACGAGGTTCTTTCACCGGAACACCCCAGCCGGGAAGTGTCGATCCTCGGCTCGGCGCAGTGGGGGAAAACAGTGTCCATTATCCAGCCGACGCTGGGGGCTTGGCACAACAGCACCGCGCTGGACAGTCTGGTGGTTCATCCCACCATGTCGGCCGCCACAGAGTGGGTGGACAACAAGTGGAAGCCGATGCGGCGCCAGGCGCCGGATCTGAAGCGGATCTTCGGCGACGGATTGGCTGGCGGTGAGAACCGCGACCAGAAATTCAATCAGGAAACCGTTGCACGTGACGGCAGCCTGAAAGTTGCTTCTGCCGGTTCCCCGGCCGACTTGACCGGCACGTCCCGCCGACTGGTCATCATGGATGACCTCGCCAAGTTCGAAATGACGGATAAAGGCGACCCGGAAGCCCTTGCGGAAAGCCGGGCCAGCGGTTTCGAAGAAGCGAAGATCCTGCGGGTGTCGACTCCGCTGATCAAGGGCACCTGCCGGATCAACCGGGCTTATGCGCGAAGCGACCAGCGCGTCTATGAGGTGCCTTGCCCGCATTGCGGACACATGGCGGCTTTGACCTGGGAGAACTTTGTCGCCAACATTGATCCGGAAAATCTGGAGGATGCCCATTTCCGCTGCGAGCCCTGCCAGGGAAAGATTGAACACAAGCACAAGGAAGAGATTGTCCGCAAGGGCCGCTGGCGGGCAACTAATCCGAAGGGTGACCATCCCGGGTTCTTCCTGTGGCGGGCTTACGCGCCTCAGCGGGATTGGGCGTCGATCGCCAAGGAATACGCCCGGGTCATGGGCTGGACGCGGACTGAAGGAAACGCCAGCGCAGAGGAAAAAAAGCAGGCCGTAGAGGCTGAGACGGAACAGACGTTCTTCAACGATGTTCTGGGACTGGCCTATGAACAATCTTCGGGTTCGATGGACTGGGAGGTTCTGAAAAACCGGGTTGAGGATGCCGACGAAATTGAAGACGGCATCCGGCCTTTGCCAGTGGGAATTCTACCTGCCACCGGATTCATCTTCAGCGCTGGTGTCGACTGTCAGGATGATCGCACGGAAGTTCATTTCAAGTGCTTCTGCCGGAACCGGCAGCGCTGGACGGTGCATTATAAGATCATTCCGCACCACATCAGTACCAAGGAATGCCGGGATACCCTGGATGCTTACCTGGCCGCGGAGTGGCGGACGGAACTGGGGTTCAAGGTCAAGCTCGACGTTTTGTCGATCGATGGCGGCACCTATACGGATGATGTCTGGGATTGGGCCAAGAAGCACTCCTGGCACCGGGTGATCATCGT
>NZ_KI421513.1:8821-9157 GCF_000473325.1 Leisingera caerulea DSM 24564 | reverse complement strand
AGCTGCCGCTGGGCCAGTCTGAGATCGGCGCCGGTGCGCGCCGTCTGCCGGAAGAGGATCAGGACGGCTACAGCCTCGCCCGCACGCAAAAGGCAGTTGAAGAAGCGCGCAAACTGCGCCGCCAGAATGCCGAAGCCGAAGGCCTGTATGTCCTGGCCTCGGAAGTCGAGCTGGAAGTTAAAAAGCTGATCAGTCAGGAGATCGCAGAATTCGAGCAGGTGATGCGGGTGGGCGCTCGTGCTGTTGCGGATGAATTCGGCGTCGACTTCAAATCGGTCAAGAAACTGCTGATCGACACATGGCGCGGCCACCGGGACAAGCGGTCGCGCAAGCTCG
>NZ_KI421513.1:8081-8721 GCF_000473325.1 Leisingera caerulea DSM 24564 | reverse complement strand
CGGTCGATTGGCGGGGCAGCAAGCATGGCCGCTACGCTGTTCGTGAGGTCTGCCGCGTTCCGGGGTTGCGTTGGCCGGCCAATCAGGTGGCGGGGCGTGACGACGGTTATTGGTGTCCGGTCACCTACACGGTGGATGCCCGGATGATCGCGGGAGCAAGGCGGCGGTATCTGGATTGGCGGGGGGCCATCCACCATTTGCAGTTCATTTTTCAGAAGGCGTGCCACCTCACTTCCTTCACCGTGTCCAACTCCCTGCCGCCGCGTGCGCCTTGGAAGGGGGCTTGACCAAATGTCAATCTGTTGACAAGGTGCCCCTGAACCGAATTGCGCCCGGAGCGGAGATCCCGCCCCGGGCGCTTTGCGTTTTCCCATCCCCCTCTCAGCCTCAAAAAATCGCGGGTCCTTCCCGGCGCTTCGAATGTATACGGGGCGTCGAGGGGCATGAGTTTTAGTCTGCTAAACCAATTGGAAAGCCTAAACTAAACGCTAAACATGACCACAGTGACAGCCTCTGAACTCGCCAAAAAACTGAACAAGTCGAAGGGGCGTATCAGTCAAATGGTGTCCAGTGGTCAGCTGGCCGGGTGTTACACGGGTGAGGGAAGGCACCGCCGGTTTGATCTCGAAAAATGCCGGGC
>NZ_KI421513.1:0-7981 GCF_000473325.1 Leisingera caerulea DSM 24564 | reverse complement strand
CATGAAGGGGCAGCTCTACAAATGGGTGGAGCAGCTGGACCCGGCGGAGCGCGGTTACTGTCACTTCGCCAAAGGGCTCGGGGATGAGTTTTACCGGCAGTTCGTCTCGGAGGTCCGGACCCTGACCAGACAGAGATCAGGAACGGTCACTGCGAAGTGGGAGCTGGTGGAGCCGACGCGGCGAAACGAGGTGCTGGATACCGAGTTGTACGCTGAAGCCGGAGCGCTGCGGAAAGGCTGGGCGTCGCTGACTGATGCTCAGTGGGATGCCCTGGAGGCTGAGCGCGGCGCGGTGCCACCCGAACAGCAAGGCGACCTGTTCGATGCGGTAGTGCCAGTCTCGGCCGAGGCCGCCGCAACCAAGAAACCAAAGCCCGCTGAAAAGCGGCAGAGCCTGTCAGGAATGCTGAATGTCAATCGATAGGGAAAAGCTGGAAGCGCAGCTGGCGGAGGCAGAAGACGCGCTGCATCGGCTGCTGACCGGCGGTCAGGTAACCGAAGTGGACTATGACGGCCACGGAACGAAATTCGCCAAACCGACTGAAGCAGGGCTGCGCCGCCGGATTAACGAACTCAACCGAAAGCTGGGGAATGCCCGGCCTGGCTCCCGGAGGGTGGCGTTTTGATGAAGCAGTCCTATCCGAAAGTTCGGGTGAAAGAGACGAAGCCGCAGGCCGCAGCGTCGCGAGATGCGGGGTTTCGTGGCACTTCGCCCTATGTGGCAGGTGATCGCGGGATCGACACCATGGCGGGCTTTCAGCCGCGCACCATGTCGGCGGATGCGGAGATCGGCCCGGCCCGGAAGGTGATCAATGCCCGCACACGCGACCTGGCCCGCAACAACGGATTTGCGGCTGGTGCCGTGGGCAAGGAAGTCGATGCGATCATCGGCGGCAACTTCCGGCCGTTTGTGAAGCCGGACTGGCGCGCTCTGGGGCTCAGCAAGGAATGGGCCAGTGAGTTCAGAGAGCAGGTTACCAGCGAGTGGCGCAGCTACGCCGAAGATCCCCGGAAATACGCTGATGTGACCCGTTCGCAGACGGTTCCGCAGATGTTCGGCACCGCTTACCGCGGTTACCTGTTGGAAGGTGAGGCGCTGGCGCTGAACAACTGGCGGAAACGCCGGCCAACCAAAACCTGTCTGCGGCTCGTGGACCCCGACCTGTTGTCAAATCCGCATGATCACGCTGATGAACGTTTCTTGCGCGGCGGTATCAACCTGTCCCGCGATGGCGTGGCGCTGGCATACAACTTCCGGCAGGCGCATCAGAGCGACCGCTGGGCCGGGGTTGAAGGGATGACCTGGAAGACGATCCGCCGCGAAACCCGTTGGGGCCGCCCGATCGTGGTTCATTTCTTCGACAAGCTTCGGGACGGCCAGACCCGCGGTGTTTCCCGCATGGCGCCGATTGTCGAAAAGCTGCGGATGGAAGACCATTATTCGAAAGTGGAGCTTCAGGCCGCCGTGATCAATGCGGTTTTGGCCGCCTTCATCAAATCCCCTATGGGCCCGGAGGCCATGGAGGAAATGTTTGGTGAGGATGGGATCACTAAAGAAGGTTCCGCGGCCAACGGCTGGGTAGGAGAACGAAGCCAGTTCTACCAGGAAAACTCTATCAAGGTTGGCGGTGCGCGGATCCAAGCGCTGTTTCCGAATGATGAAATCGGCATGGTCCAGACCGCGCGCCCGGCGGCGCAGTTTGCTGACTTTGAAGCCGCGGTGCTGCGTCATGTCGCCAGCGGCTTGGGGATTTCCTATGAGCAGCTGGCCAGCGACTGGAGTAAGACGAACTACTCCAGCGCACGCGCTGCCCTGATCGAGATCTGGCGCGGCTGGACGGTTCGCCGGACAGCCTTTGCGCAAGGTTTCTGCCAGCCGTTCTTCATGTCCTGGCTGGAAGAAATGGTGCTGGATGGCCGGATCCGGCTGCCGCACAGCGCGCCGGACTTCCATGACAACTGGATGGCCTATTCGCGTTCCAAATGGGTTGGGCCGGGCCGCGGGTTTGTGGATCCGGTGAAAGAGATCCAGGCGGCCGCGATGCGCGTGGCCCTGGGCGTGTCGACGCTGGAAGATGAAGCGGCTGAGCTGACCGGCTCCGACTGGGGCGACAACATGGATCAGATCCAGGACGAAATGGGCAAGATGCCCAGCGGTGTTCTGCACCCGATGCAGGAAAGCTTTGCCAAGCTGCTGGGCCACAACGGCGGCCCGGCCTTGAACTCCGAGGAATAATCACATGACGCATCCGCAAATTGCGCAGCGTGTGTTTCACACGCCGCTTCTGGCCGCGCCTGCGAAAGCCGCAGGGTTCGTAATGGGGCTGGGTCCGCGCATCCTGGGCGGCGGCTCGATCGAGCTGAAAGGCTTCGAGGGCGTTGCGGTGACTGGGCCTGCCAGCCAGCCCTTTGCCTCTTTGCTGGATGATCGGGTTGGTGACCAGATCCGCTCGGGAAAAGCTGAGGCCTTCCGCATTGTCGACGGCGTGGCCGTGATCCCGGTGACCGGGACGCTGATCCATCGCGGCGCCTGGGTGGGCAGCTTCTCCGGTGAAATGTCCTATGAGGGGATCTCGGCGCAGATCAAGGCGGCGGCCTCTCATAGCAGTGTTCGCGCCATTGCGCTGGAGATCGACAGCCACGGCGGCGAGGTTGCCGGCTGTTTCGACCTGGCAGCCGAGATCCGGGCCGCGCGTGATGAAAAGCCGGTGCATGCCTTTGTTTGCGACAATGCGCATTCGGCGGCCTACGCGCTGGCTTCGCAGGCAACGCGGGTCATCGTGCCGCGCGCGGGCAGCGCGGGCTCGATCGGGGTGATTTGCATGCACGCGGATCGCAGCCAACAGCTGGAGGCTGTGGGCGTCAGCGTGACCATCATCGCCGCGGGCAAGCACAAGGCGGATGGCAACCCCTATGAGCCGCTGCCGGAAGCTGTTCGCGACAGCCTGAAGCGGGAAATGGAGACACTGCGCGGGATCTTCGCGGAAACCGTTGCCGCGGGCCGTGGTGCCAGCCTCAGTGCTGATGCAGCGCTGGCGACAGAGGCCGCGTGCCTGCTTGGTCAGGACGCTGTTGACGCCGGGCTCGCCGATGAGGTGGCCAGCCCCAAAGAAGCATTTGAGCAGCTTGCTGCTCAGTTCAGCTGGCGGCGGGCGCCGCTGGGCACAACCGCAACCAAAGAAGGACCTTTGACCATGGCAACCCCTGAAGACGACGAACAGTCCGGCGGCGGCGTGAACGATACGCCGAATGCAGGCACTGAAACCCCGGAAGCCGGTGACGGCGGCGGCGCGCCGGAAGCGAATGCCGGCGGCCAGCAGGACCCGCAAGGCAGCACGGCGCCCGAGGGTAAGCAGTCCGCCCCGGCGGCAACCTCTGGTGCTGATGAGGAGCGCCAGCGGATTATGGGCATTCTCGGCTGTGAGGAAGCCCAAGGGCGCAGTGCGCTGGCCAGCAGCCTGGCCAATGACCCGCACATGACCGTGGAGCAGGCAAAGAAGCACCTGGCTGCCGCGGGCAAGGAGGGGAACAGTCGCACTCTCAGTGCCCTGATGGAAAGCGCTGATGACGCTGATCTGGATCAGCCGCCGCCCGCGGCCGAGGGCAAAAGCGGTCTGGCCGCCAAAGCCAAGGCACGCTTCAGCGGCAAGTAACACCACCGCGGGCTTTGGCCCGCTTTTTTGTGACCTCAATCTGGAGAAACAGCATGAACGCGCTGACCGAGGGAAATACAGCAGGCGATTTCGTCGCTTGGGAGGAAGATGGCTTCTACAGCCGTGACACCGGCACCATTGGTGCGGGCAACGACTATGAGCCGGGTTCGGTTCTGGGGGAAATCACCGCATCCGGCAAACTGGTCTACTGGGATCCGGCGGCTGTCGACGGCTCCGAGACCGTTGCGGCAGTTCTGCGTACCCCTGCAGCGGCCGCAGACGCGGACGTGCCGAATGCCGTGCTGATGAAGCGCCATTGCCGCCTGAAGCGTCACGGCCTGATCTTCGGTCCCGGAGTGACAACCCAGGCTCAGCGTGACCAGGCCGTGGAGGAGCTGGAAGCCCTGGGGATGCTGGCCCGCTAACCCGGCCTCTTCAACGAAAACGCGCCTGATTGGCGCACATCAGAAAGGGAGCCAATCATGGCCCATATGGATATCTTCCAAAACGACGCCTTCCGGGCGCGTGAACTCTCCGCATCGGTTCGGGAAATCCCCAATCAGTGGGGGCAGCTGGGGCGGATGGGGATCTTTTCCCCGAAGCCGATCCGCGGCACCCTGTTTTCCGTCGAAAACAAGGGCGGTGTGCTGCAGCTGGTGCAGTCCTCGCGGCGCGGCACTTCGCTGCCTTCGCAGAAGCGCGGCAAGCGCGCGCTGCGGCCGTTCCAGACATTCCGCTTCGGCCTGAGCGATCAGATCACCGCTGATGACGTCGACGGCATCCGTGCTTTTGGCAGCGAGAGCGAGCTGTCCCAGGTGGAAGACGAAGTGCTGGAGCAGCAGATTGCGCTTCGCGGCAGCGTCGATGTGACCCGGGAATATCTGCGTATGGGGGCGGTGCAGGGTGTTGTCCGCGACGCGGACGGCTCCGAGTTGGTGAACCTCTTCGATGAATACGGCATCACCCAGAAGTCTGTCGATTTCCGCTTTTCGCAGGCGGCGACGCCGATCGGCGAAAAGTGCCGGGAAGTCACGCGCCACATCCGGCAGAACCTGAAGGGCGACACCATGACCGGCGTCCAGTGCCTCATGGAAGCTGGCTACACCGACATGCTGTTCGAGCATGAGGACTTCAAGAACCGCTGGGACAAGTTCGCAAATGCGACCGGCAAGGATCCGCTGCGCGATGATGCCTCTGACGGTCTCGAATTCCAGGGCATCTACTTCAAGGAATATACCGGCGAGGCGGAAGTTCCTCAGGAAGACGGATCTACCGTCACCCAGCAGTTCCTGCCGCAGGGTGAATCCGTGTTCCTGCCCTTGGGCACCCGCCAGACGTTCAAGGATTTCAACGGCTCGGCGGACTACCTGGACATGATCAACCAGCCCGGTGAGGAGATCTACTCGGCGATCTTCCCGGACCCCAAGCGGAACGCCTATGTCGACGTGGAAGTGATGATGCAGACCCTTCCGATGTGCCTGCGCCCCGCTGTGATCGTCCGCGGCCATTCCACCTGACCGATCCGGCTGACGGCCGTCTGAGCGCAACGGCTGCAGCCTTCGGGCTGCGGCTTTTTCTTTTGGAGTATGACATGGCGAAAACAGTCAAGCTGACCGCAGAACTCACCTATCGCATGGACAAGTCCCGCAAGCGCACCCTGCCTGCGGGGTGGCGCGGTGAGGTTTCCGATGAACTGGCGGCGATGATCGAGGATGAGGGCAAGGGCGAGATCTTCAGCGAGGTTGCCGCGGAAGATGGAGCCGAAAAGAAGGCCGCGAAACCGCGCCGGAAACCTGCTGCGAAAAAGCCCGCCGCGAAGAAGGCTGCGGCGGCCAAAGAGCCGTCTGGCCAGAAGGTTGAAGATCCCGGTGCCGACGGTTCCCAGAACAAGGCTGCCAGCAAGGATGAGGGCGGCACTTCCGATGCGGATGCCGGCGGCGCGGCTGCGCAGGGTGATGCGGGCACCGATGAGGGCAGTGATACCGGCGGTGCAGGCGGCAGCGGGGCTGGCGAACAGTGAACCCGTTCCAGGCTGCGGTTGACGCATCCTTCAATCACCTCGGCATCGAGGCGGTTCTGGAGCAGGACGGGCGGCGGGAAACCGTGCGCCTCCTGCCCTATGAAGAAGATGACTATGCCGACTTCGGCGAAACCCGCCTGAAGGATCGCAGCGGCTCATATGAGATCCGCAACGGCGAATTCGAGGGGTTCAGCAAGGGCGCCATTCTCGAAGTCTCCGGCGCCCGCCGCAAGGTGCAGAGCTGGGACGTCAAGGACCGGGTGCGCCTGAAGAAGATCCTGCGGACCATTCCGGCATGATGCTGAAAGCCGCCCTTCTGGGGGATCTGGAAAAGTTCCTGGAAGAGGAAATTGAGCTGCGGGCCCAGTCGGTCACTGGCGGTGTCCGGCACGCAACCGAAGATCTGAAGCATGATTTGCGTGTTGACGTGGTGCGCGGCGGGCTGGGGCGGCGTCTGTCGAAGTCCTGGCGATCGAAGAACTTCCCGGGGTCTGGCCATTCACTGGGGGCGGCTGGTTCTGTTTACACCAAGTCGCCCAAGCTGATCCGGGCCTTCGATGAGGGAACAGTGATCCGCTCAGCGGACGGTTTCTGGCTGGCGATCCCGACAGAACACGCCCCGAAGTCCGGTGTCGGCCGGAAGCGGATCAACCCGTCAAATTTCCCGGAACACAGCTTGGGCAAGCTGCGGTTTGTCTACCGTCCCAAGGTCTCGCTGCTGGTGGTCGACAATCAGCGGGAGCGGAAGGGCAAGCGCGGCGGTTTCGCGCCGTCACGCAGCAAGCGGGCGCTGAAGACCGGCCACGGCCTGGCCACGGTGATCATGTTCTTTCTGGTGCCGCAAGTCCGCCTGAAGCGGCGCCTGAACGTGGCGCCGATCGAGCGCAAGGCCGGGAGCCAGCTGCCGCGGCTGGTTGATGAAGAATACATCCGCCTCGGCGGAACCAGACCCAGGAGGCGCTGATGCCTACCAAACAGGAAGCCGTCATTCTGGCCCTTCTGGACGCTCTGTCCGGCCATACGGCGCAGGTCATGCGCGAAGAAGAGCTGCCGCAGGAATGCCCTCCTGAAGGGCTGATCAACGTCATTGATGAGGATCCGGTTGAGGATGGCTTTCAGCTGGGCGCTGGTGTTCGCGAATGGCGCCGCCGGGTCGAGTTGGAGCTGGTCGTCTACAGCGAGGACAGGGACGCCCTGCCAAACCTGCTGGACAGTGCTGCCATCCGGGCGGTGGATCTTCTGCGCGCCGCTGACTTCGCGGGCCTGATTACCCACGTCCATTTCGACGCGGCAGAAGGGGCCGACGATATCCCGATGGCAGATGCCGTCTATCTCCGGGGGGCCACGGTGCCGGTCACCCTTTTCTACGAAACCTCTGACAATCCGATGGAGAAACACACATGACAACCGCTCGTGGTGATCAAGCGCGGCTGCTGGCCCGCACACAGGCCGCATTCGGCGCTGCTGAGGCCGCTCAGCCGTCCAAGTTCTACTTGATGCCGTTTTACAGCTACAACGTCACTCCCAGCGAAGACCTGGGGCAGGATGACGCGATTTATGGCGACAACAACCCCGGCGATGCGGTTTCGGGCCTGCGCAACATGTCCGGTGACATGGTTGTGCCGATGGGCATGAACTCCATCGGCTGGCATCTTGCCAAGATGATCGGCGCGCCGGTCACCACCGAGACCACGCCCGCCACTGTCTGGGAGCATGTGTTTTCGACGTCCGCTCTTCCTGCCCTGGGCCTTGCGACGCACGGCATCAGCCATGCCGGTGTAGACAGGCATTTCGTGCAGGACAGCCTGGCCTATACCAGCATGAATATCCGTGCGCAGAAAAACGGTGAGCGGGCGCGGGCAACCTTCAATCTGATGGGCCGTGAAGAGGAAGCCGCCGGGGCCACCCTGGATGCAACGCCGGTTGAGTACGCGCCGGATCCGGTGCCGGTCGGCTATCTTGGCAGCTGTCAGATCGATGATGGTCCTGCGGCCTCGATCACCGAGGCCAATCTGACGCTGAGCCGCGGGGTCGAGCCTGATCAGGAGAGCCTGAACGGCCTGTCAACGGCGGCGGGTATCGATGATGGTGTCTGGGGTCTGGAGGGCTCCGTGGGGCTGCGGTTCAAAGACATGCAGATCTATGACCTGGCGAATGCCGGCACTGCCTTCAAGCTCTCGCTGGCGTGGCAGCTGACAGCGGATTCCTTCCTGCGCATTGAGGCGCCCTCTGTTCGCCTTGAGCGGAACGGTTTTCAGATCGGCGGCCGGGGCAACCTGAGTGGCAACTTCAACTTCCGCACCAACCG
>NZ_AXBI01000021.1 GCF_000473325.1 Leisingera caerulea DSM 24564 | reverse complement strand
GGAATAATCAATGCTGAAGAACGACCAGCTTGACCAATGGGACCGCGAGAACTTTTTCCACCCCTCGACCCATCTGGCCCAGCACGCCCGCGGTGAAAGCCCGAACCGGGTGATCAAAACCGCCTCCGGCGTGTTTATCGAAGACCGCGACGGCAACAAGCTGCTGGATGCCTTTGCCGGACTCTACTGCGTGAACGTTGGCTATGGCCGCCAGCAGATTGCCGAAGCCATCGCCGATCAGGCGCGGGAGCTGGCCTATTACCATTCCTATGTCGGGCATGGCACCGAGGCCTCGATCACGCTGGCCAAGATGATCCTGGACCGGGCACCGAAAAACATGTCCAAGGTCTATTTCGGTCTCGGCGGCTCGGACGCGAATGAAACCAACGTCAAGCTGATCTGGTATTATAACAACATCCTGGGCCGCCCGGAGAAGAAGAAGATTATCTCCCGCTGGCGCGGCTATCACGGCTCAGGGCTGGTCACCGGCTCGCTGACGGGGCTGGAGCTGTTCCACAAGAAGTTCGACCTGCCGGTGGAGCAGGTCATTCACACCGAGGCGCCCTATTACTACCGCCGCACCGATCTGGACCAGAGCGAGGAACAGTTCGTGGCCCATTGCGCCGCGGAGCTGGAAGCGCTGATTGAGCGTGAGGGCGCGGACACCATCGCCGCCTTCATCGGCGAGCCGGTGCTGGGCACTGGCGGCATCGTGCCGCCGCCTGCGGGCTATTGGGAAGCGATCCAGGCCGTGCTGAAGAAGCATGACATTCTGCTGGTGGCCGATGAGGTGGTGACCGGGTTCGGGCGTCTCGGCTCCATGTTCGGCTCGGACCATTACGGGATTGAGGCCGATATCATCACCATCGCCAAGGGCCTCACCTCGGCCTATGCGCCGCTGTCGGGCTCCATTGTTTCGGACAAGGTGTGGAAGGTGCTGGAGCAGGGCACGGATGAAAACGGGCCGATCGGCCACGGCTGGACCTATTCGGCGCACCCGATCGGGGCAGCGGCAGGGGTGGCGAACCTCAAGCTGATTGATGAGATGAACCTTGTCAGCAATGCCGGTGAAGTGGGCGCCTATCTGAATGCCACCATGGCAGAGGCGCTGTCGGGCCATGCCCATGTGGGCGATGTGCGCGGTGAGGGGATGCTGTGCGCGGTGGAGTTCGTGAAGGACAAGGACAGCCGCACCTTCTTTGACGCCGCCGACAAGATCGGGCCGCAGATCTCGGCCAAGCTGCTGGAGCAGGACAAGGTGATCGCGCGGGCCATGCCGCAGGGCGATATCCTAGGCTTTGCGCCGCCGTTCTGCCTGACGCGGGCCGAGGCAGATCAGGTGGTTGCGGCCACCGTGCGGGCGGTCGAGGCCGTGCTGGGCTGACCCTGCCGCAACACTGCTGCGTCCCGGCCTGCGCCGGGGCGCGGATCAGCTGCCGAGCAGGCGGGCGCTGGTGTCCTCTGCCGGGTCGCCCTCTGCCATGCGGGCAAAGGCCTGGCGCCAGCCTTCGGCCAGTTCGGGCAATTGCGCCAGCGCCGCGGCCTCCTGCGCCGTGGCCTTGCGGCTGAGGCGGAGGCGGGTGACGCGTTCGACGCTCCAGCCCGGGTGCAGGCGTTCGATAAGGGTGATGGCGCTGCCGGCCTCCGCCTGGCCCGGCTCCAGCACCCGGTAGTACCAGCCGGTGCGGCCGGTTTTCTGGAACAGATAGGCCATCTTGGGGTTGCCGGTGTGTTGGCTGACCTTCCAGCAGGGCTGGCGGCCCTGGCTGATCTGCACCACCGCCGTGCCCAGCTGCAGAATGTCACCGATGCAGAGATTGGTTTCCGTCATCCCCAGCGCCGCGATGTTTTCGCCAAAGGCGGCGGGGACGGTGCCTGCCGGGATCTGGCCCTCGGCAACCCATTGCGGGTAGTGGTCCGTGGGGTAATGATGGATCGCCTTGTCCGGGCCGCCGTGATTTTGGGGGTCGGCCTGGGCGTCGCCGGTGAAGCCCAGTTCCGTGATCTGCTGCGGGCCGTCCGCGCGGGTCTTGGCGATGGCAGAGGGCGGGCGGCCGGGCCAGCGCGCGGCGACAGAGCCGAGGAACAGCCCGGTGATCCGGGACGCAGGGGGCAGTGCGGTCATGCGGGCACCTGTTCGTGGCAGATCTTGTGCGTGTCTTCGGGGGAGAGCGGCTCCGCCAGCAGACGGCAGAAGCCGCCCGGGCCGTCCGCCGCGAAATGCTTGCAGGCGCGGCAGAGGCCGAATGGCTGGCCGCCGTTTTGCACGATCATGCGGCCAAGGATCTGCTCCAGCGCCGCCTGCAGCGCGGTCCGGTCCGCCGGCGGCAGGGCTGCCGCGGCGTTTGCCAGGGCGCGGGGCAGGGCGGTGGCCTGGGCGCCCTGTGCGGTCAGGGCAAAGCGGATCACCCGCTTGTCGGTGTCGGAGCGTTCCTCCTCAACATACCCTTTTTGCGCCAGTGCCTTGAGCGTTTGCGAGACGGTGCCGCGGGTGCTGCCAAGGTAGGCCGCCACATGCGAGGGGCTGCGGGAAAACCGGTTGGCGCGGGAGAGATAGTCCAGCGCGGCCCGCTGCGCCGGGTTCAGCTCTGCCGCCCAGCTTTCGCCGGCGTCCAGGCGGGCGAGGCGGCTGATCAGCTCGGGGATGCGGGCGGTTTGGTCCATCCGCAATAGATAGCGAGTCGAAATGAATTGCGCAAGCCATCCGGCGCAGGAGCGGACAGGCGGCGCCTGCCGGAAAGGTTGAGGCAGATCATTTCCGGTCCGCAGCCGCGTGTGGCAGTATCGCTGCGAAAGGGGGGCGGCTGTGGCGGATCCTGTCTTTACCATGAAGGGTGTGACCAAGGTCTATGACACCGGCGGCGCCAAGGTGCATGCGCTGGCGGGCGTCGATCTGGAGCTGCCCGGCGGCGAGCTGGCGGTGCTACTTGGCCCCTCTGGCAGCGGCAAGTCGACGCTGCTGAACATTCTGGGCGGTTTGGACCATGTGACGGACGGCCGGGTCTGGTTCCGCGATCTGGAGCTGACGGCGATGCGGGACCGGGAGCTGACCCGCTACCGCCGCGACCACGTCGGGTTCATCTTCCAGTTCTACAATCTGGTGCCCAGCCTGACCGCGCGCGAGAACGTGCAGCTGGTGACCGATGTGGCGCGCGACCCGATGCCCGCCGCCGAGGCGCTGGAGCTGGTGGGGCTGGGGCACCGGATGGACCACTTCCCGGCGGAGATGTCGGGCGGCGAGCAGCAGCGGGTGGCGATTGCCCGCGCCATTGCCAAGCGCCCCGGGGTGCTGCTGTGCGATGAGCCGACCGGGGCGCTGGACAGCAAGACCGGCATTCAGGTGCTGGAGGCGCTGCACCAGATCAACCGCGATTTCGGCACCGCGACAGTGGTGATCACTCATAACGCCGATATCCAGAAGATCGCCCACCGTGTGATCTTCTTTCAGGACGGGCGGATCAGCCGCATCCAGGAAAACACCGAGCGGCTGGCGCCCGCCGACATCAGCTGGTGAGCCATGCAGGCACTGGACCGGAAGCTGCTGCGGGATTTCAAACGGCTCTGGGTGCAGGCGCTGGCAATTGCCATGGTGCTGGCCTGCGGGGTTTCGATCCTGCTGACGGCGGTGGGCATGTACCAGGCGCTGCAGGGCACGCAGGAGGCCTATTACGGGCGCAACCGCTTTGCCGATGTCTTTGCCACGGCGCGCCGCGCGCCGGTCAGCCTGCTGCCGGAGATTGCCGCGGTGGAGGGGGTGCTGGCGCTGGAGGCGCGGGTCAGCGGCTATGCCAACCTCGACATGCCGGGACGGGCCAAGGGCGCGGTGGGGCGCATCCTGTCGCTGCCCGAAAGCGGCCCGCCGCAGCTGAACCTGCCGGTGCTGCGCAGCGGCCACTGGCCGCAACTGCCGGGGGAGGTTGCGGTGAACGCGCCCTTTGCGCTGGCCAACGGGCTGGGGCCAGGGGATCATTTCCTGGCAAATCTCAACGGCCAGCAGAGGCGGCTGACGGTGACCGGCACCGCGCTGTCGCCGGAGTTCATCTATACGCTGGGCCCCGGCGCGCTGATGCCTGACAACCTGTCCTTTGGCATCATCTGGATGCGGCGGGAGGAGGCGGAGGCGGCCTATGACATGGCGGGCGCCTTCAATGACCTGACGCTGAAGACCGCACGCGGTGTGCAGGAGGAAGAGGTGATCGCGCAGCTGGATCAGCTGCTGGAACCCTATGGCGGGCAGGGGGCCGTGGGACGGGCGCAGCATGGCTCGCACGCGATTGTCGATGCGGAGATCAGCCAGATGAAGGGCACCGCGATGGTGCTGCCGCCGATCTTCTTTGGCATCTCGGCGTTTCTGGTCAGCATGGTGATGGGGAGGATCGTGGCGCTGGAGCGCAGCGAGATCGGCCTGCTGAAGGCGGTGGGCTATTCCGATGCGGAGGTCTGCCTGCATTACCTGATGCTGGCGGCGCTGGTGGCCCTGGCGGGGATTGCGATCGGCTGGGCGGCGGGCACTTGGCTGGCGCAGCTGCTGGCGCGCCAGTATGCCCGGTTCTTCGACTTTCCCTTCCTGATCTACCGGGTGTCGGGCTGGGCCTATGCGCTGTCGGCGCTGGCGGCGCTGCTGACCACCACCGCCGGCGCGGCGCGCGCCGCGCTGCGGGCGGCGCGGCTGGCGCCGGCGGTGGCGATGCAGCCGCCCGCGCCGCCGCGGTTCAAGCATTCGGCGGCAGACCGCGTGATGCGGGGCCTGCGGCTGTCGCAGCCTGCCATCATGATCCTGCGCAGTCTGCTGCGCTGGCCCTTGCGCAGCGCGATGACCGGGCTGGGGCTGGCGCTGGCGGTCGCCTCGGTGGTGGCGTCGTCGTTCTTTGCGGATGCGCTGGACGAGATCATGGACACCGCGTTTTACCAGAGCAACCGACAGGATGCGGTGGTGATGTTCACCGAGGATCAGCCGGAAAGCGTGCTGGAGGAGATCCGGGCGTTGCCCGGTGTCCTGCAGGCGGAAGGGCAGCAGTATGCGGCGGCCATTCTGCGGCACGGGGCACGGATGAAGCGGGTCACCATCGAGGCGCGGGTGCCGGATCCGGATCTGAGCCGGGTGGTGGCCAGCGACGGCAGCGTCGCCAATGCGGGCCCCGGCGGGATCCTGCTGAGCGAGCGGCTGGCGGAGCAGCTGGGCGCGATGCCGGGAACGCTGGTGGAGGTGCAGTTCACCAGCGGGCGGCGCGAAACCCGGCAGTTGCCGGTGACCGGCACGGTCAAGCAGTATTTCGGGCTGGGCGCCTATATGGATCATGCCAGTCTGAATGCGCTGTTCCGGCAGGCGCCGCAGTATTCCGCCGCCAGCATTGCCATCGACACCAGCCGCCAGGACGAGCTGTTCACCCGGCTCAAGGCGCTGCCGGCAGTGGCCGGGGTGCCGGTGATGACCGACATGCGCCGGTCGTTCCGGGAGGTCATCGCGCAGCAGGTGATCGTGATGAACACGGTCTACATCACCATTGCGGTGCTGATCACCATCGGGGTTGCCTACAACGGCGCCCGCATCCAGCTGTCGGAGCGCGCCCGCGAGCTGGCCAGCCTGCGCATCCTGGGATTTTCGCGCCGCGAGGTCTCTTTCATCCTGGCGGGGGAGATGATGCTGCTGGCGCTCTTGGCGCAGCCGCCGGGCTGGCTGATCGGTGCGGCGATCGCGCGGCTGGCGGTGGAGAACTTTTCCAGCGACGTTTACACCATACCGCTGGTGCTGGAGCCTGCGGCCTTTGCCAGCGCCAGCCTGATCGTGCTGGCGGCGGCGCTGTGCTCGGTGCTGATCGTGCGGCGGCGGCTGGACCGGATGGACCTTGTGGCGGTGATGAAGACCAGGGAGTGAGAGATGATTCCGAACCTGCGCAGCCTGCTTTTGTACGTGACCGGCGGCGGTGTGCTGGCGGCGCTGCTGTATGTGGCGCTGCGGGAGGAGCCGGCCGCGGTGGACCTGCATGAGGTGACGCGCGGCCGGATGGAAATCACCATTGATGCCGATGGGGAGACGCGGGTCCGCGACCTGTTCGAGGTGGCGGCGCCGATTGCGGGCACTGCGCGCCGCGCGCCGGTGCGGGCGGGGGACCGGGTGACAGCGGGCGAAACCCTTGTCGCCATTGTCGAGCCTGCCCGGCCGCATCTGCTGGATGCGCGCACCCGGGCGCAAGCGCAGGCGACCTTGCAGGAGGCGCAGGCGGCGCTGCATGTGGCGCGCGCCGATCTGCAGAAGGCCGTCGAGGACCGCATCCTGGCTCAAAGCCAGTATGACCGGGTGAAGGCGCTGGCGGAGCGCAATGTCGCCTCGCTGACGCGGCTGGAGGACGCCACCCAGCGGCTGGCGGTGGCCATCGCCGGGGAAGAGGCGGCCAGCGCCCGGGTGGACATGTCGCAAAGCACCCTGGCACGGGCGGAGGCGGCACTGATCCTGCCCGAAGCGGGCACGGAGGTGCCGGACAGCTGCTGCATCCGCATACATGCGCCCGCTGACGGGGTGGTGCTGTCGGTGGTCACCATCAGCGAGCGTCCGGTGCTGCCGGGGGACCTGCTGGTCACCATCGGCGATCCGCAGGATCTGGAGCTGGTGGCCGATCTCTTGTCCTCAGACGCGGTGCGGCTGGCGCCGGGCGCCCGTGCCAGCATCGAGCGCTGGGGCGGCGCAACGCCGCTGGAGGCGGTGCTGAACCGGATCGAGCCGGTGGCGCGCACCAAGGTCTCGGCGCTGGGGATCGAGGAGCAGCGGGTGGATGTGTTCTTTGATCTGGTGACGCCGAAGGAGCAGCGCACCAGCCTGGGCGAGGGGTTCTCGGTCTTTGCCCGCATCATCGAATGGGAGGCGGAGGAAGTGCTGCGGATCCCGGTCAGCGCGCTGTTCCGTGACGGCGGCGGCTGGGCGGCCTTTGTGGCGGCGGACGGGCGGGCCGCGGTGCGCCCGCTGACGCTGGGGCGGCGCAACGGCCAGGTGGCGCAGGTTCTGGAGGGGCTGGAGCCGGGCGAGCGGGTGATCCTGCATCCCGGCGAGGCGGTCGCGGACGGGGTGCTGATCACCGAGCGCTGAGGGCGAAGCGCTGAGGCGGGTGGCTTGACCTCGCTCAAGGCGGCGGGGGGCCGCTTGGCGGATCATGGGGCCATGAAAGCGGAACACGGGCACAGCAGGGAAGAGATCGCCCGCCGCCTGCAAGGCAGCAGGGAGGAGGGGCGGCTGCGGGATGCGGTTTACGGCGGCATCGACGGCGCGGTGACGACCTTTGCCATTGCGGCGGGCGTCGAGGGGGCGGGGTTTTCCTCGTCCGTGATCATCGCGCTGGGAATTGCCAATGTGCTGGCCGACGGGTTTTCCATGGCCGCTGCCAATTACCTGGGGACCAAGGCGGATCTGGATGACCGGCGGCGGCTGTACCGGGTGGAGCAGCGCCATATCCGCCAGTTTCCCGAGGGCGAGCGCGAGGAGCTGCGCCAGATCCTTGAGCAGCTGGGCCTGAGCGGCGAGGTGCTGGAGGGCGCGGTGAAGGCGGTGGCGGCCAAGCCCGAGAAGTGGATTTCGCTGATGCTGGCCAGCGAATACGGGCTGGGGCCTGCGGAGCCCAATCCGGTGGCGGCGGCGCTGACCACGTTCCTTGCTTTCATGCTGGCCGGGATCGTGCCGCTGCTGCCGTTCATCCTGGGGCTGCCGGATCCGTTCCTGCTGGCCTCGGTGGCGACCGGGCTGGTGTTCTTTGCCATCGGGGCCAGCAAAAGCATTTGGTCGCTGTCGCCCTGGTGGGTTTCGGGGCTGGAAACATTGCTGATCGGCTCCTGCGCGGCGGCGCTGGCCTATGGGGCGGGCAGCCTGTTCCGGGGCTGAGCCGGATCAAACGGGCATCGGCGCGGCGGCGCTATATATTGCGGCAGGAGGGGGGAGTTTCATGTTCTCAAACGCAGTCAGGATCGCGCGGCTGCAGGGGTTTGACATCAAGGTTGACCCCAGCTGGCTGCTGATCGCGGCGCTGATCACCTGGAGCCTGGCCTCCCAGTACTTTCCGATGTCCTATCCGGGGGCAGGGCAGGCGGTTTACCTGGCGCTTGCGGTTCTGGCGATGCTGGGGTTCTTTGCCTCGCTGATCCTGCACGAGATGTCGCATTCCGTGGTGGCGCGGCGTTTCGGGGTGGAGATCAAGGGGATCACCCTGTTCATCTTCGGCGGCGTGGCGGAGCTGGGCTCGGAACCCAAGACTGCCGTGAGCGAATTCTGGATTGCCATCGCCGGGCCGCTGATGAGCTTTGCGCTGGCCTTTGGCTTCTGGCTGCTGGCGCAGATCGGCTGGACGCTGGCGCCGGGCGGGGCGCTGAACCCCGTGCTGGGCTATCTGGCGCTGATCAATCTGGTGCTGGCGGTGTTCAACCTGGTGCCGGCCTTTCCGCTGGATGGCGGCCGCATCCTGCGGGCCTGGCTGTGGAGCCGCAACCGTGACCTGCTGGCGGCCACCCGGACCGCCACCCGCATCAGCAGCTATTTTGCCTATGCGCTTATACTCTATGGGCTGCTGGGCCTGTTTTCCGGCAATCCGGTGGCGGCGCTGTGGCAGGTGCTGATCGGTGTGTTTGTCCTGTCGGCGGCCAAGGGCACCTATGCCCATCAGCTGCAAACCGCCGCTTTCAAGGGCAAGACGGCGGCCGACCTGATGACCCGCGATCCGGTGACCGTCAGCCCGGACATCAGCCTGCAGGCGCTGGCGCACCAGGTGCTGCTGCCCGAGCGCAAGAGCTTTGTGCCGGTGGTGCAGCAGGGCGTTCTGCTGGGCTGCACCGATACGCAGGATCTGGCGCGGGTGCCGCAGGAGCGGTGGGCGCAGACCCCGGTGGATGACGTCTATCAGCCGCCGGACGGCAGCAATTCGGTCGCGCCGGACATGCAGGCCGATGCGCTGATGCGGAAGATCTCGGAGACCGGGCGGCGCAAGTTCCTGGTCACGGACAAGGGCCGCCTGCTGGGGGTGATCACCCTGACGGACCTGACCGGATACATAGCCCTGCTGCAGGAGGTGCGGCGGATGGGCGGCAAGGGGGAGAGCGCATGACGCGGATACTGATCATCCAGGGCCATCCGGACAACAGCCAGGCGCATTTCTGCCACGCGCTGGCGCAAAGCTATGCCAAGGGCGCCAGGGACGCGGGCCATGAGGTGGAGGTCATCGAGGTGGCCGCCAGCGGCGTCACTTGCCTGCGCAGCCGCGCGGAATGGCAAGCGGAAGAGCTGCCGGAGTATGTTGCCTGCGCCCAGCAGGCGGTGGCGGCGGCGGATCATCTGGTGTTTGTCTATCCGCTGTGGCTGGGCACCATGCCCGCGCTGCTGAAGGCCTGGCTGGAACAGGTGCTCCGCGAGCAGTTCGCCTTTACTGTCGGCGAAAAGAGCTGGCACCCCAAGCTGAAGGGGAAGAGCGCGCGGATCATCGTGACCATGGGGATGCCTGCATTTTTCTACCGCTGGTTCTACTTTGCCCATTCGCTGCGCAGTTTCGAACGCAACATCCTGAAGTTCTGCGGCATCAGGCCGGTCCGCTGGACGGTCTGCGGCATGGTCGAGGACAAGCGGTCGGAACGGCGTTTGGCCTATCTGGCGGAGGCCGCAAGCGACGGGGCCGCGGCCCGCTGAGCGGGCGTCACCGTTTGCGCTGCGCTTTGCCGGCCGCCGGGGCGGTGCGACCCAGATAGGCGAACCAATAGGCAAAGGCGACCCCGCCGGCGCCGCCCGCGATATTGCCCAGCGTGACCCAGAACAGATTGGCGGCAGCGGCATTGACGGAAACTGCGGCACCGGCAGCCCAGCCCTGCGGAAAGAAGTACATATTGGCCACCGAATGCTCCAGCCCCAGGAGCACAAAGGCGGTGATCGGCCAGAGCACCGCCAGGATCTTGCCCGCCGCTGTGCGGGCCGCGAAGGAAAGCCAGACCGCCAGGCACACCAGCCCGTTGCACAGGGCGCCGCGCATCAAGGCCTCCACCGGGGAGAGGGCGGCCTTGGCCTCGGCGATGCGGGCGGCGGTGGCGCCCGCCGGGCCCTCCAGCAGGCCGGTGAAGGCAAAGGCGGCAGCCAGCCCGGCGGCGCCTGCAAGGTTGCCGGCATAGACGATGGCCCAGCTGCGCCACAGCCGCCTGAGGCGGATCTTGCGGTCCACCGCGGCGATCACCATCAGCACGTTGCCGGTGAACAGCTCGGCCCCGCCCACCACCACCAGAATAAGACCCAGCGAGAACACCGCGCCGCCCAGCACCCGCACCGGGCCCGAGGCTGTGTCCGCGCCGGTCATCGCGGTGGTATAGGCGGCCGCGCCGAAGCCGATGAAGGCGCCCGCCAGCATCGCCAGCACAAACATCTGCGGCAGCGGCAGCCGCGCCTTGGCGACTCCCGCGGTTTCCACCAGCGCGGCGATTTCAGCGGGTTTGTAGGCATTGAACGGGACGGGGTCTGTCATCGGCTGCTCCCTTGCGGCTGGGCGGCGGGTGCGGGTCAATGGGCAAACAGGACCGGCAGCGCGGTCTGCTCCAGCAGGCTGCGGGTGGTGCCGCCGAACACCGCTTCGCGCAGGCGGGAGTGGCCATAGGCGCCCATCACCACCAGCTCCGCCCCGGCCTCGCGGGCGCGGTCCTGGATGGCAGTGCCGGTGTCATGGCCGCCGCAGGGAAACTGCGACAGGGTGACGGTGCAGCCGTGGTGGCTGAGCCAGGCGGCCATGTCCGCGCCGGGGTCCTCGCCGTCGCGCGCGTCGCTCATGTCCGGGTCGAAGCAGCCGATCACCACTTCCTGCGCCGCCTTGAAATAGGGCAGGGCGGCATGGGCCGCGCGGGCCGCGGACAGGCTGCTGTTCCAGGCCAGGAACACCCGTTTGCGGGGCGCCAAGGGGCTGCCGTTCACCATCAGCGGCACGGGCGCGCCGAACAGGATGCCGTGCACCGCATCGCGGAACACCTCCGGATCCTCGCGCAGGCCGCCGGCCGCCTCGGCAATGTCGCAGGTCAGTGCCCGGCGGGCGGCCAGCAGCCGGATGTCCGCGTCGCTGGCGGTGGCATATTGCACGTCGCCCGCGGCGTTGCAGCGGGACAGCAGTGCCTCCACCTCTGCCGCGCGGGCGGTTTGGGCGGTCCGGCAGCTTTGCAGGGTTTCCAGCCATTCATCCGGCACCGCCATCGCGCCATAGGCAGAGGCGCCATAGGCGAAATAGGGCATTCCGGGCAGGGTCTTGAGCAGCAGGCAGGCCAGATGCGCCTGCTGTTCGCGGGCGGCCTCGGCGGCGGCTGTGATGGCGGTATCGCTGGTGCTGCCGCTGATTGCGAAGAGCAACGTTCTGCGCTGCATGGCGGGCCTCCTCCCCGGTCTGCGCGGCAGACGCCACGTGTGCCGCTTCAGCTATTAAACCAGCCCCTGCGGCTGCTGCCATGATCCGGATCAATGCAGTCCGGCACGGCGGCAGCGGGCGGTCAGTTGCGGCAGATCTCGAGGCAGGCGCGCAGGCCGCGGCGGCCGTCCTCGAAGTAGAGCCGGCCGCCGTGCTGTTCTGCCACCGTGGCGACGATCGTCAGCCCCAGTCCGAAGCCGTCGATGGCCCTGGTATTGTCCCCGCGCCGGAACGGGGCAATCACGGCGGAGATTTCCGCAGCGGACATGCCGGAGCCTTCGTCTTCGATGGCGATTATCGCGTGCTCAGCGGTGGCGCTGAGGCCGACAGAGGCGCGGCGGCCGTATTTCAGCGCGTTGTCGATCAGGTTCGACACCGCCCGCTGCAGCGACAGCGGGCGCGCCACCGCCAGCATCGGCTGATCCTGCGGAATCGCACTGTGGCCGGGCGCAGAGGTAAACACAGACCGGCCGCCTGCCGCCAGCTGCGGCGTGGGGCGCAGCAGTTCCACCGGTTTGCCGAGGTCCTGGTAGTCGGCGGCAACCGCCTCCACCAGCGAGGTGAGGGAGAGGCGGCGCGGGGTTTCGGCGCTCATCTCTGCCCGCGTGTAGGTCAGCACGCTTTCGATCATTCCGGTCATGGCGTCGAGGTCGGTTTCGAACTTCTGCCGCAGCTCCGCGTCCTGGATCAGCGCCGCGCGCAGCCGCAGGCGGGTGGCGGGGGTGCCGAGGTCGTGGCTGACGCCGGACAGCACCGCAGCCCGGCTGGCGAGCTGGCTGCGCTCGGTCTCCAGGTAGCTGTTCACGGCTGTCACGATCTCCTGCAGCTCGGCGGGGCCTTGCACGGCATAGGCATCCGGCCCGCCGAGGCGGCGGCGGCCGTGGAGGGCGCGGGCAAAGCGGCCGAAATGGGCCGAGGTGTCCATGACCAGCGTTGCCAGCACCGCCAAGGCCAGCAGTGACAGCAGCACCGCGGGCAGACGCAGGTCGCGGGGGGCGGCGGTGCAGCCCCAGACCGCCGTGCCCTCCACCCGCTGCCACGGGCCGTAACCTGCGCGGGCAAAGATCACCGGCTCGCTGCAATAGGTTGCCAGCAGCCGGGTGACGGCGCCCAGCTTCTCAGCCGCAGAAGCCCCGCCCGCCGGTGCCAGCTCTGCCACCGGGTAGCGCAGGTCGGGGGAGGCGATGACCAGCGCCAGAACTTCCCCCGACAGGGGATCGGGGCCGCTGTCCAGTATCGAGACATTGGTGAAAAAGGCGGGTTTTGGGATGCCTTCCAGCCGCAGGTAATCGCCTGAGGTCAGAAACGCCGCCTGCGCCGCAGCCACCGGCGCGACCGCCACCCCGGCGGGCGGCGCGGTGCCGCGGCGCAGGGTGCCGTCCAGGGTGATGCCTGCAATGGTGCTGCGGGTCAGATGCGTCTGCCAGCTGGCACCGGAGTGGAACCAGGCCCAGGCGGCCCCCAGCCCGGCGGCAAAGGCCAGCGGCAGCAGGATCAGGCCAAGGGTTCTGAGACGCAGTGCCACCCGCGTCAGTCCCCGCCGGTCTCAACATCCACCGCCAGGACATACCCGGTGCCGCGCTCGGTGCGCAGCAGCCGCGGATCCTTGGGGGTGGCTTCGATCTTGGAGCGCAGGCGGCCCACCAGCACGTCGATGGCGCGGCCCGAACCCTCCTCCGTTCCGCCCTCGCCGGTCACGTCCAGGGCCGCGGCGATCTCCTCGCGCGTGAGCGGGATATGCGGATTGGCCAGGAACACCTTGAGCAGCCCTGTCTCGCGCCGCGACAGCGCCACCTGAACCCCGGCGGGCGAGATCACCTCATCCCGCTTGGCGTCATAGGTCCAGCCGGCAAAGCGGAAGGTCGCCACGCTGCGCCGGTAGATCAGCGAGGAGGACCGGTGCGCCCGCTGCAGCACTGCACGGACGCGGGCCAGCAGCAGGTCGGGATTGAACGGTTTGGCGATATAGTCATCGGCGCCGGATTCATAACCCGCCATCCGCTGGTGGTCAGCCGACAGCGCTGACACCAGAATGATCGGGACATCCTGTTCGCTGCGCAGCCGGGTGCAGATCTCCACCCCGTTCTCGTCGCCCAGCATCACATCCAGCAGGATCAGGTCGATCCGCCCCGCGCCGATCTGGGCGCGGATCTCCGCCTCGCTGGCGCAGGGCAGGGCGATAAAGCCGTTCTGGCGCAGATACTGGGTCAGCATCATGCGCGTCTCAGTATCGTCATCCACCACCAGCAGCCGCGGAATCGCCATTCGTCCGTGTCCTCCCCAAGACGGCCTTGACGGCCCTGTGTTTGTAACACCATGCAACAAAATCAATTGCTGCGTAACAACAGGTAACAGCTTGGCCGGAAATCTGCTTGGCGGCGGGCGCCGGGCGGCGATGCGCGATTGATAACCGGCCCGGCGATTAGGCAAGCTGATGGGGAAGGCTGCGGGGAGCGGCCGTCATATAAGGGAGGACTAAGCGATGAAATTCACCGCTTTTGCGGCCGTACCGGCCGTGGCGCTGGCCTGTGCGGCCCCGGCATTGGCCGAACCCCAGGCCGAAGTTCTGCATTGGTGGACATCCGGCGGCGAGGCCAAATCGGCCGCCGTGCTGCAACAGGAATTTGCCGACAACGGCGGCACCTGGACCGATATGCCGGTGGCGGGCGGCGGCGGCGATGCCGCGATGACCGCGCTGCGCGCCCGCGTGCTGTCCGGAAACGCGCCGACCGCGGTGCAGCTGAAAGGCCCCGCCATTCAGGAATGGTATGAGGAGGGCGTGCTGGCCGATATCTCCTCTGTCGCGGAGGCGGAGGGCTGGGCGGATGTGCTGCCGGAGTCGATTGCCGACCATATGAAATGCGAGGGCAAGTGGTGCGCCGCACCCGTGAACGTGCACCGGGTCGACTGGATCTGGGCCAATGCCGCGCTCTTGGAGGCCAGCGGTATCGACATGCCCCAGACGTGGGAGGAGTTCAACGCTGCTGCCGACAAGCTGCTGGCGGCGGGTGTCACCCCGCTGGCGCATGGCGGCCAGGCCTGGCAGGACGCCACCGTGTTCGAGGCGGTGGCCCTGGGCATTCTGGGGCCGGAAGATTTCCGTAAGGCGTTTGTCGAATTGGATATGGAGACGCTGAAGTCGGACAAGATGATCGCGGTCTTTGACCAGATGCGCAAGATGCGCGGCTATGTGGATGCCAACTTCCCGGGCCGCGACTGGAATCTGGCCACCGCCATGGTGATGAACGGCGAGGCCGCGTTCCAGATCATGGGCGACTGGGCCAAGGGCGAGTTTCTGGCCGCGGGCAAGGAGCCGGGCAAGGACTTCCTGTGTGCCTCGGTGCCGGGCGACGGGTTCCTCTATAACGTCGACAGCTTCGCCATGTTCGAGGTGGACGGCGAGGACAAGCAGGCCGGGCAGGATCTGCTGGCCAAGCTGATCGTCGGGCCGAAGTTCCAGGAGGTGTTCAACCTCAACAAGGGCTCCATCCCGGCGCGGGTGGATGTGAAACTGGATGCGTTTGACACCTGCGCGCATCTGTCGGCCAAGGACATGGGCGAAAGCGCCGAGGGCGGCTCGCTGTTGCCCAGCTATGCCCACGGCATGGCCCTGCGCGGCGCGCAGTCGGGCGCCATTACCGATGCGGTGACGGCGCATTTCAACTCTGACATGTCCTCGGATGAGGCTGTGCAGATGCTGGCCGACGCCGTCGCCAACTCCATGTGAACCTCCCCCGGGCCTCGCGTCCTCCGGGATGCGGGGCCACCTATTCAAGGCCCGTTACAATGACTGGATGGCTTGAACGTCATATTCCGAAGATGGTGCTGGCACCGTCCTTCGCCGCGGTGCTGGTGTTCGTCTACGGATTCATCATCTGGACTGCTTGGGTGTCGCTGACCCGCTCCCGCCTGCTGCCGAAATACGAGATCGAAGGCTTCATCCAGTATGAGCGCCTGTTCAACGCGCCGCGCTGGGACACGGCGATGTCGAACCTGTTCGTGTTCGGCACCCTGTTTATCGTGATCTCGATGGTCCTCGGCCTGATGCTGGCGATCCTGCTGGACCAGAAGATCCGCACCGAGGGCGTGCTGCGCACCATTTACCTGTATCCGATGGCGCTGTCGCTGATCGTTACCGGCACCGCGTGGAAGTGGATCATGAACCCCGGACTGGGCATTGAGGCCATGGTCCGCGGCTGGGGGTTTGAAAGCTTCACCTTCGACTGGGTAATCAACCCGGATAAGGCGATCTATGCGGTGGTGATCGCCGGTGTCTGGCAGGCGTCCGGTTTTGTGATGGCGCTGTTCCTGGCTGGTTTGCGCGGTGTCGATGGCGAGATCATCAAGGCCGCGCAGGTCGATGGTATCCCCGCCTGGCGGATCTATACCGCGATCATTATCCCCTCGATGGCGCCGATCTTCCTGTCTGCCTTTATCGTGCTGGCGCATCTGGCGATCAAGAGCTTCGACCTGGTGATTGCCCTCACTGGCGGCGGCCCCGGCTATGCCACCGATCTGCCCGCCACCTACATGTACACGATGGCGTTTTCCCGCGGCGACATCGGCCAGGCGGCCAGCTCTGCCATGGTGATGATGGGTGTCGTCTTTGCGATCATCGTTCCCTACCTCTACTCCGAGCTGAGGGCCAAACATGACTGATCTGACCCTGGACCCCGCCCGCCCCGCGACCCGCAACTGGAGCCGCATCGGCTTGCGCTGGCTCCTGTTCTCCCTGCTGGGCCTGTTTGCCCTGTTCTACCTGATGCCGCTCTTTGTGATGATCACCACCTCGCTGAAAAGCCTGGAGGAAATCCGCACCGGCAGCCTGATCGCCTTCCCGCGCGAGGTCACATTCGACGCCTGGCGCACCGCCTGGTCGGAGGCCTGCACCGGCATCCAATGCGAGGGCCTGCGCCCGTTCTTCTGGAACTCCGTGGTGATCGCGGTGCCGGCGGTGGCAATCTCCACCATGCTGGGCGCGGCCAATGGCTATGTCATCGCGCAATGGCGGTTCCGCGGCGCCAACCTGATCTTCTCGCTGATGCTGTTCGGCTGCTTCATACCGTTCCAGGTGGTGCTGCTGCCGATGGCGCGGATGCTGGGGCTGATGGGGCTGGCGGGCAGCATTCCGGGGCTGATCTTTGTGCATGTGATCTATGGCATCGGCTTCACCACGCTGTTCTTCCGCAACTTCTATGTCACCATCCCGCAGGATCTGGTGAAGGCGGCCAAGGTGGACGGCGCGGGGTTCTTCCGCATCTTCTGGTCGATCTTCCTGCCGCTGTCGCTGCCGATCATCGTTGTCACCGTCATCTGGCAGTTCACCCAGATCTGGAACGACTTCCTGTTCGGCGTCTCCTTCAGCCAGGCGGGCACCCAGCCGGTGACCGTGGCACTGAACAACATCGTCAACTCGACCACCGGCGTGAAGGAATACAACGTCGATATGGCCGCCGCGATCATCGCCGCGCTGCCAACACTGCTGGTCTATGCCGTCGCCGGCAAATACTTCATCCGCGGCCTGACCGCTGGATCTGTGAAAGGGTAAACTCATGGCTCCCATTCTGGACATCACCAACCTGCGCAAGAACTACGGCGCAACCGAGATCCTGAAGGACATCAACGTCAGCATTGAGCCGGGCGACTTCCTGGTGCTGGTCGGCCCTTCGGGCTGCGGCAAGTCCACGCTGCTGAACTGCATCGCGGGGCTGGAGCCGATCTCCGGCGGGCGGATCGAGATCGGCGGCCGCGACATGACCCATGTCAGCCCCAAGGACCGCGACATCGCCATGGTGTTCCAGTCCTATGCGCTCTACCCGACGATGACGGTTGCCAAGAACATCACCTTCGGCATGAAGGTGCGCGGCGCCGATGCTGCCACACAGGCGCGCAAGCTGAAGGAGGTCGCAGCGCAGCTGCAGATCGAGTCGCTCTTGGACCGCCGCCCCGGCCAGCTCTCTGGCGGCCAGCGCCAGCGGGTGGCGATGGGCCGGGCGCTGGTGCGCGACCCCAAGCTGTTCCTGTTCGACGAGCCGCTGTCGAACCTCGACGCCAAGCTGCGGGTCGAGATGCGGACCGAGATCAAAAAGCTGCACCACAACCTCGGCGCCACCATGGTCTATGTCACCCACGACCAGATCGAGGCGATGACGCTGGCGACGAAAATCGTGGTCATGAAGGGCGGCGTGGTGCAGCAGATCGGCTCGCCCGCTGAGATCTACAACAAGCCCGCCAACCTGTTTGTGGCCGACTTCATGGGCAGCCCAGCGATGAACCTGATCCCGGCGCGCGCTCAGGCGAACGGCGACGGCACGCGGATCGAGATGGACTGCGGCGGCAGCGCCCCCATAGTCCTGAAGGACAGCCGCGCCACCGGCCTGCCGCAGGACGTGATCCTGGGCGTGCGCCCGGAGGACATCGCCGAGGCGGGCTTCCGCGCTGGCGAAGGCGTGCAGGAGGCCGCCTGCATGATCGACATGGTGGAGCCTGCCGGCGCCGATACCTATGTGGTCTCAAACCTGGGCGGCAAACAGGTCACGGCGCGGCTGCACGCAGAAACCCGGGCGCAGCCGGGGCAGATGCTGGATCTGGCCTTTGATCTTTCCAAGGTTTCCTACTTCTCGCCCGCGACCGGCGAGCGGCTGAATTGACGCGGCTGCGGCTCGCCGCAGACGTGGGCGGCACCAATACGCGGCTGGGGCTGGCCGAGGGCGGCGCGCTGCTGGCGGACACGGTGCAAAGCTTTCGCAACGAGGCCTATGCCGGCTTTACGGAAGTGATGGACCAGTACCTGCAAAACGCCGCGCCCGGCGGCGTGGCGGAGG
Source organism: Leisingera caerulea DSM 24564 (assembly GCF_000473325.1). Taxonomy (NCBI): domain Bacteria; kingdom Pseudomonadati; phylum Pseudomonadota; class Alphaproteobacteria; order Rhodobacterales; family Roseobacteraceae; genus Leisingera; species Leisingera caerulea. The sequence continues at coordinate 76,408 of NZ_AXBI01000021.1, read as the reverse complement.
TGGCAACTGCCATTGCCGGGCCGGTCACCGGCACCACCGCGCGGCTCACCAACCGGGACTGGCATTTCGACGCCGCGGCGCTGTCGCGGCATCTGAATGGCGCGCGCGTGCATCTGCTCAATGACCTCGCAGCGCTGGGGCAGGCGTGCCCGCATCTGGCGGCAGACTGCCTGGATACGGTGATCGCGCCCGCGGATGATGCAGGCGGCGACGGCCAGCGGCTGGTGGCGGGCATCGGCACCGGCTTCAACCTGTCACCGGTGCTGCAGGCGGGCGGGCAGGTGCAGTGCCTGAACGTGGAATACGGCCATGTCAGCCTGCCGCTGGACGTGGCGGAGCTTCTGCGCAGCCGGATCGGCGATGCAGCGGCAGAATTCCGCACGGTGGAGCATCTGTTCTCCGGCCGCGGGTATGCAGCCGTGCGCGCGCATTTTGCGGACGATGGCGCCGGCACGCAGGCGTTTCAAGGCCTTTATGCGGACTTGCTGTCGCTACTGGCGCGCAATTTGGTGCTGGCGTTTCTGCCCGCACAAGGGATTTATTTTGCCGGCGCGGTGGCGCGCAGCCTGCTGTCCTCCCCGGCGCGGCAGGTGTTTGCCGACGCTTTCCGCCAGCCCTTTGCGCTTGATACCGGGATAGAGGCGCCGGTTTATGTCATCCTCGACGACGCAGCGGCGCTGAAGGGCTGCGCCGCCGTCACCGTCAGCGGCTGATCCGCGAGGCCAGCGGGTGCAGGCCGTCGCTGCAAGTTATAATCTGTCTTATGGTAAAATAATCGATCCGCAGGGCGGGACGGCTGAAGCGTTGACCTGTTTTTCCGGTTGCCGGGAACGCCGTGCCGGGTTGCGGCGTTGGGCCTGCAACACCCATCCGCAGCGGGAGGTACATGTATGGCACGGTCTGATCTGACCGAAGGGCCGGTCTGGCGCGCGCTGGCGCGGGTCTCGGCGCCGATGTCGCTGGGCATTCTGGCCGTTTTGTCGATCGGATTGGCCGATGCGTATTTCCTGGGCCAGCTGGGCGGCGCGCCGCTGGCGGCAGTGGGGTTCATCTATCCGGTCACAACGGCGCTGGCCTCCCTGGCAATCGGTCTGTCAGCAGGCGCAAACGCCGCCGTCTCCCAGGCCCTGGGCCGCGAGGATGAGGACAGCGCGGTGGCGCGGATGTCGCTGCATGCGGCTGGACTCGGCCTGCTGTTGTCGGTGCTGGTGGCGCTGGCCTTTTTCGCACTGCACGGGCAGATCTTTGGCCTGATGGGTGCCCGCGGCGAGGTGATGGCGGAGATTTCCGCCTATGTCCCGCTTTGGGCGCTGTCTTTCCCGTTCCTGGTGCTGATGATGCTGGTCAACGCACTGTTCCGGGCGCATGGCAATGCGGTGCATGCCTCGCTGTTCATGATGCTTGCGGCGGCTGTGAACATCGCACTCAATCCGCTGTTTATCTTCGGCTGGGGGCCGGTGCCCGCGATGGAGACCGGCGGCGCGGCGCTGGCGACGCTGGCCGGGCGGGTGGCCGCGGCGGCCGGCGCCATCGCCTTTGCTGTGCATGCTGGGTATCTGCAGATGTGCGGCCGGATCTGGCAGGATCTGTGGCGCAGCCTGCGCGAAATCACCAGGGTTGGCGCGCCAGCTGCGTTTTCCAATGCGATCAACCCGGCGGGCATGGCGCTGGTCACCGCTGCGGTGGCCACGCTGGGCGATGCCGCGGTCGCCGGTTTCGGCGCTGCAACGCGGGTGCAGTCGCTGGCGATTGTGGTGCTGCTGGCGCTGTCTGCCGGGATCGGCCCGGTGGTCGGCCAGAACTGGGGCGCGGGCAAGGAAACCCGGGCGCAATCCGCGGTGGTGCAGGCCTGGGCGTTCTGCCTGGTGTACGGCCTGGCCCTGGGCGCGGTGCTGAGCCTGGGCGGCGGCTGGATCGCCTCTGCCATTGCCGAGGACGCGGAGGCGGCGGACTACACGCGCCGCTATCTGCAGATCGTCGGCTGGAGCCTGTTCGGCTATGGCATCCTGGTGACCGCAAACGCCGCAATGAACGCGCGCTCCAAGGCGCTGCATTCGATGGGGCTGAGCCTGGGGCGGATCACGCTGGTCTATGTACCGCTGGCCTGGCTTGGCGTCTGGACCTTTGGCTATGGCGGGATCCTGGCGGCGGCGGTTGCGGCCAACCTGGGCGCTGTCGCCGGGGCCGTCTGGGCCGCGCGGCGCACGGGGCTGTGGCCGCAGGACACCCGCATCACCCGGCACATCGCGGCGTGATGCCAGCCGGGACAGTGTTTCAGTCCCTTGGGACAGCAAAAAAGACGGGCAACTTTGGCTTTGCCCGGAACCTTTCGCTGTTTCAGGAGTTAAACCGGCAGCAAGGTGCGCGCCCCGGCGGGCCTTTTCCGGCCCGGGCGGCAATACGGGGCCCCTCCCCGGCCCCCTTCGCGGGCTTTCCGAAAAAGCAGGAGACCGATAATGACCCCCACTGACAAGCACCTGCTTGCGGAAGAGGAAAAGGAACGCGAGGCAGTGGAAGAGGCCACCGGCCTGTCCGCCAAGCTGATTTTCGAGACTATCAGGCTGGAAGGCGAAGAGGAACTGCGGCGCCCGGTGCGGGCGTTGTGGTGGTCCGGCCTGGCAGCCGGGCTGCTGATCTCCTTCTCGGTCTGGGGCGAGGCGATCCTGCGCTCCAGCCTGCCGGAGGGCGACTGGCGGTTTATCGTAGAAAACCTGGGCTACAGCCTGGGGTTTGTGCTGGTCATTCTGGGCCGGATGCAGCTGTTCACGGAAAACACCATCACAACTGTTGTGCCGGTGACGCTGTCGCCGACGTGGAAATCCCTCGGGCGCACGGGCCGGCTGTGGGGCGTGGTGCTGGCAGCAAATGTCGTGGGCGCCTTTATCGCTGCCGCCTTCTTGGCGTTCACACCGGTCATGTCCGCCCCGATGGCTGAGGCGATGGTGGAGCTGAGCCACCACGCGACCGGCATGCCGTGGGCCGAGGGGCTGGTGCGCGGCATCCCGGCGGGCGTGCTGATTGCGGCGCTGGTGTGGATGCTGCCCCAGGCCAATGGCTCGGCGCTGCCGCTGATCATCATTATCACCTGGCTGATTGCCCTTGGGGATTTCACCCATATCATCGCAGGCTCGGTCGAGATGGCTTTTCTGATGGTGCAGGGCGAACTGTCCCTGGGCCCGGCTGTGTTCCGCTTTTTCCTGCCGGTGCTGGCAGGCAATGTGATCGGCGGCACCGCGGTGTTCACCCTGCTGACCTGGGCGCAAATCCGGCCAGAGGTGGAAGAGGCGAAAGAAAAGAGGAACGGCGGGCTGAAAACCTGACTGCCGTGTACCGCGCGGCGCTGCCGCTTTGCCTGCGCCGCGCCAGAATGCTCAGAGCCCGCCCGGCCCTTGCTCCGCCGCCATCAAGGCGGCGGTTTCCATGTCCAGCTGCTGCGCTGCGCCTTCAAAACTGGTGGCGGCAAACACGGTAATGCCGGTCTCCCTCAGCTTTGCCAGATCGCGTTCGTCCTCCGCGCTGAGCCCGTCTGCGGGCACCCGCAGCAGTACCGCGGCGATCCGTCCCGGATGGCGGCGCACCGCTGCCCCATAGATGGAGGCGTCTTTCTGCCCGGTGTCGCCGATCAGCACCGCAGGAAGCTCCGGGTGCGCGTTCAGCAGCAAGTCGATGCTTTGCCCCTTGTGGCTGCCGTGGCCCGCAGAGATGAACTGTGTCTCGCTCAGCCCCAAGTCGCGCAGGAACATTGGGCCGCGGACCAGGTCTGCCTGGCGGAACACCTGCGCCAGAAAGGCGTGCAAGTTCCAGGGGGACGAGCTGACATAATAAACAGGATTGCGGCCGTCCTCCGACAGCTGGCGCAGCAAGGCCGCTGAATCCGGAAAAACGCGCCGCGTCAGCGCATTGCCGCTGAAGGTTGTCCACAGGTTCCGCACCAGCGAATAGGCGGAGGTCTGCATAACCGTGTCATCGATATCCGAGATCACCAGGAACCGGGCGTCCGGACGCGGGATCAGCACCGGGCAGGCGGTTTGTGCGCCGCCATCCGCAATTGCAACCGGGATGTCATGCCAGCCCGGTGCCCGGCCCGGCGGCAGCGGCAGCTGGAAATAGCCCTCTTCATCGCTGACCGCGGTGGCATCCTCTTGGCAGACGGTGATGCCAGCGGCTTCATCCGTCAGGAACAGCGAGATCATCTGCCGCACATTGCGCAGCACGCCCTGGCCATCGCGGGGGGAACTGCGGCGCAGCCGGGTCAGGACACGGCCGCGCACGATCAGGTGCTCCGGCGTGGCGTACCCGATGTAGGGGTCGATCACAAGGTCAGCACCGCTGCGCGGTCTGCGCGGCAACAGCCGGTCCAGCAGGTTTTCGGCGTGCAGGGCGGTGCGGTGCAGGGCGTGTTTGAGCATGTCGGACCTCGTTGCTGTTTCAGGTATACAACGCGCGAGGTGCCGGTAAAGTGCCCGGCCCCTGTCAAACGCAAGGGCCGGGCTCAGTGTCTGTCCTGAGGCGCCGTGTCAGCAAGCGGCGGTCACGATGATTTCCACCTTCAGATCCGGCCGCGCAAGCTTGGCCTCGCCGCATGCCCGCGCCGGGGCGTGGCCTTGCGGCACCCAGGCATCCCAGACCGCGTTCATCTCGGCAAAATCCTTCATGTCGGCCAGCCAGACAATCGCCTGCAGGATCTGCTGCGGCGAGGAGCCTGCCTGTCCCAGCAGCGCCTCGACGCGGGACAGGCAGTCGCGGGTCTGTTCGGCCACATCGGCGCCGTCCCCGACCTGGCCGCACAAATAGGCCACGCCGTTGTGTTTCACGATCTTGCTCATGCGGGGGCCGGTTTCGATCCGTTCGATCATCTTATTCTCCTATTCAGCGGCAGTGGCGGAGGAGTCGTCCATCGCTGCCAGTTCGCCCAGTGTCACGGGTTTTATCGGCGGGCGGATGCGGTAGTAACCCGTCTCATCCGGGGTCTGACCGTTGGCCTCGGCCAGCAGCGCAGTCACGGTCAGCCCGCAATAGCGGCCCTGGCACGGCCCCATGCCTGCGCGGCCGAAGGCCTTGGCCTGGTTCGGGCCGAGGCAGCCAAGCTTGGCATAGCTGCGGATGTCGCCCGCGGTGACCTCCTCGCAACGGCAGACGATGGTGCTGTCCGCAGGCCGAACAGCCCCCGCATAGGGCGGATAGGCCGCATCCAAGAACGGGCGCACGGCGGTTTCCCGGCTGCGCCGGCTGAACAGCGGCGCGGCCAGGCGGTCGCGCTCCGGCGCGGTGATCCGGCCCAGCTCCTCTGCCGCTTTCAGCGCTGCGATCCGGCCTGCATATTCGGCCGCCATGGCGCCGCTGATGCCCGCGCCGTCGCCGGCAATCAGAACACCGTCCTTGCCGGTTTCGCCCCAAGAGCCGACCTCGGGCACAAAGCACTGCTGCGCTTCGGACCAGACATGCGGCACATTGATCGAGCGCGCGGTCTGGGTGTTCGGCACCACCCCGTGATGCAGCAGCGCGGTATCGCAGGAGATGCGATGCTCCTGCCCCTTGCTGCGGAAGGTCACCGCGTCGGCCCGGGTGCTGCCCGCCACCGCGATATCCGTTGCGCCGGTATAGCGCGGCACGCCGGCGCGCTTGATCTCTGCCAGCATTTTCAGGCCCTTGGCCAGATAACGCCAGCCGCGCAGCGCACCGGGCAGATGGCGGGCTGCTGCCAGCGGGCTGGCGGCGGTCTGTGTTTCGACCAGGGCCAGCGGCGGCGTTCCCGCCCGCACCATCTGCGCCGCGATCAGGTAAAGCAGCGGCCCGCTCCCGGCGAGCACGGCGCGGCGCGGCAGCACGCCGGATTGTTTCAGGAGAATCTGCGCTGCACCTGCGGTCATCACGCCCGGCAGGGTCCAGCCGGGGAGCGGCATCGGACGCTCCAGCGCGCCGGTGGCCAGGATGACCCGCGCGGCCTCCACTTGTTCACCGCGGCCATCGCGGATGAAGGAGATGCGGAAGCCGTCCTCGATGGCCCAGACAACGGCACCTGACAGATGCGTGATCCCAGCCTGGCCGAGGCCCGCCGTCAGGGTTGCCCCGTGCAGATACTCTTGCCCCAAAATGGCGCCGCGCGGGCCCGCGGCGCGGTCCACCTCGCGGTAGATCTGCCCGCCGGGGCGGTTTTGTTCGTCCAGCAGGGTGACGCTCAGACCCTGCCGGGCTGCCTCGGCAGCGGCGGCCATGCCGGCTGGACCCGCGCCGATGATGGCCAGATCACAGTGCTGCATCGTTTGCCTCCGCCTCATGCGGGCGGGCTATTTTCATGCCCTCTTCCACTTCCAGCATACAGGCCTGCTGCACGCGGCCGCCGGTTTCCACCAGGCATTCAAAACAGGCGCCCATCATGCAGAACGGCGCCCGCGGCGCGCCCGACACGGGCGTGTGGCGGAACACCTGCACGCCAGCGGCCAGCAGCGCGGCGGCCAGATTGGCGCCTGCGGGCAGGTCCAGCGGCTGGCCGTCGAACCAGACCCGCACGCGGGGGGCATCGTCCACCAGCTCAAGAAACGGGGAATCGGTCTTCACTGAACACCTCCAGATCAGGGGCGGCTGCGGTGCCTTCCAGCCAGTCGGGCAGGAACAGCGCATGGGCCGCGGCCAGGGTGATGCCGCTGTGGCAGGTGACAAGGTAAGCGCCCGGCATCTCGGGGCTTTCCTGGTAGATCGGCAGGCCGTCGGGCGAAAGGATGCGCAGGGCGCCCCAGCTGCGCACTAGCTGCGCGCGGGCCAGCGCCGGATAGGCCGCGATGGCCTCGGCAGCCAGTCCGGACAGACCCGGCTGCGTCACGCTGTCGTCCAGCCCGACCTCCTCGTTGGTGGCACCGATCTGAATGCCGCCCTCGTCAACCTGGCGGGCAATCAGCGAGGGGCGGTTGATCAGTTTCGGCAGCTTTTCGGTGATCAGCACCTGGCCGCGCTGCGGCCGAACCGGCGCCTTGAAGCCCAGCTTGGGGCCCAGCTCCATCGCGCCAAGGCCCGCGGACAGCACGACCTTGGCGGCCGTGACCGTGGTGCCGTCGCTGCACTGGACCTTGAACGCATCCGGCTTAGAAACCCCAGTGACGGTCTTGCCATTCAGAACCGTTCCGCCCAGGCGGCGCACGTCGTCGGCCAGCGACACCAGCAGGCGCAGCGGGTTTGCGTGGCCGTCCTGGTGGTGCAGGATCGCGCCCGCCACCTTGGGGCCGATATGCGGCTCCTCGCGGCTGAGTGCGTTGCGGCCCAGCACCTCGTAAGGGTAGTTGCCGCCCAGCTTGTCCTTCAGCGCATCATATTGCGCGACGGTGGCATACAGCGTTTCTTCGGAGAAATGCAGGTCATAGCCGCCGTCCTGCTGCAACCCGACAGAGCGGCCGGTGCCGTCTTCCAGCTCGGCGGCGAACCCGGCCCAGGCCGCGGCGGACTGCTGGCTCCAGCAGGCATAGCGCGGCTGCTTCATGCCCTTGGACTGCACCCAGACCAGGCCGAAATTGCCGCGGCTGGCGCGGAACGACCCGTCATCGCCGTCCAGAACCGTCACGCGCTTGCCGCGCCTCAGCAGCCCCCAGGCCACGGACAGGCCGACAACGCCGCCGCCGATCACTGCATAATCTGCTTCCATCCTGCCGTATCCCAAAGGTTGGCTGCGGTTTCGGGGCGGCGCGCGGCCGCCCCGGTCTGTCATGCGGGATTACTTGCCGATCTGGTCAAGAATGCCCTGGCCCCAGTCGGCGCCAACGTCTTCCAGCACTACCGGCCAGACGTCTTCGCGCACCTTGGCAGCCATCGCAGACAGTTCGTCGTCGCTCAGGTCGACAATCTTGGCGCCCAGCTCATCGGACAGGCGCTGCTCCCATTTGCCCTGATCCTCTTCGGCAACGGTCCAGCGCTGCGCCTCGAAGTCGGCGGCGGCAGTCTTGAGCGCCTCCTGATCCTCTGCGTCCAGCTCAGCCAGCGAGCCGTTGGAGATGATCATGTACCAGACCTCAAAGTGGGTGTTGGCGGGCACATAAGCCTTGGTCACATCGCGGAAGGAGGCATAGTAGCCCTCGGCGCCGGAACCGATCACCCCGTCAACCACGCCAGTCTGGATCGCGGTGAACGCTTCGGAGAAGGGGATCGGCGACGGGATGTAGCCCAGAGCTTCGCCGGTCAGCTGGAAGCTCTTGATGCCGGGCACCCGGACCTTGATGCCGTTCGATTGCGACGGGTCGCCCGGGCTGACCGGATCGGTGTTCAGCGCAATGCCGCCGAAATAGACCGGGTAGGCCGCCAGCATGGTGATGTCCTGCTTGGCATAAAGCTCTGCCATCACGTTGCGCACCGGGCCGTCGGGGCCGTAGATCTTGCGCGCCTCATCCCAATTGTTGGCCAGGTAGGGGAAGGAACTGATCTGCATCCGGCGGTCCGCCGCGGCTGCGGCCGGCTGGGTCGCCATGTCGATGGCGCCGACGCTGATGCGTTCCTGCACGGTGGTGTAATCGCCGAGCGCAGAGGCCGGGAAGATGTTGATCGAGACATCGCCGCCGGTGGCCTCGGTCACCTGGGTTGCAAAGGCGCGCAGCTCCTTGTCGATGGTGGTGTCCTGCGGGCGCACGTGGCTCATCTTGAGGTCGGCGGCCGAGGCGAGGCCCGCCAGCGACATCAGCGCAGCGGCAGCGGTACCGGTCAGAAAGTGTTTCATGGGTAGTCTCCTCCTTAAGGTGTCAGGTGTGTTCAGTAGCCGAAGAAACGCGGCAGAAAGAGCGACAGGTCGGGCCACAGCGAGGTCAGGAAGACCACCGGCACATAGCCTGTCAGGATCAGGATCATCGCGGGCGGGATCACCTTGGTGACCTTCACGTTGCCGATCCGCGCGCCGAGGTAGAGGATCGAGGCATAGGGCGGTGTCACCCCGCCCATCGCGGTGTTCACGCCCATGATCGCGGCGAACTGCACCGGGGTGACCCCGATCGCCTGCATCAGCGGCAGCAAGAGCGGCGCAATCAGGATGATGGCGGTGACGTCGTTCACGACCATGCCGACCAGGAACAGCAGGATGTTGATGAAGATCAGCAGCAGCACCTTGTTCTCAGTGATCTCGAAAATAGCGCTGACCATCTGCTGCGGGATGCCTTCGTAGACAAACATCTGGCTGAGGATCATGGAAAACAGGATCATCACCATGATCGCCCCCACCGCCGTGGCGGCTTCCTTGCCCGCGTCCAGAAAGCTGTTCCACTTCAGCCCCTTGTAGATGAAGAAGCCAACCGGCAGCGCATAGATCACGGACAGCGCGGCGGCTTCGGTCGGGGTCATGATGCCGCCGTAGATGCCGCCGAGGATGATCACCGGCATCAAGAGCGCCGGGGTCGCGTTAAAGCCCTTCTTGGCCACGTCGCCCGCCAGCTCCGAGAAGCTGGGCGTGTCATCCAGCACCAGATCGAACTTGCGGCTCATCCACAGGTTCATGGCCGAGAAGTTGAACATGATCAGCAGGCCCGGCCCCAGGGTCGCCAGGAAACAGGCGAGGATCGAGGTGTCGGTCACCCAGCCATAGACGATCATTGTGACCGACGGCGGGATCAGCAGGCCCAGGATAGAGGAGTTGGCAATCAGCGCGGTGGCGTATTCCCGCGGGTAGCCGCGCTTTTCCATCTCGGGGATCAGCAGCGGGCCGATGGCGGCAATACCCGTCAGGCCGGAGCCGGAGATGGCACCGATGATGGCGCAGCTGACAGCAGCCACAACGCCCAGGCCGCCGCGGATATGGCCGATGAAGGCATTGACGAAGTTCAAGAGCGAGGCGGCGATGCCGCTGGCTGACATGATAGTGCCCGCCAGAACAAACAGCGGAATGGCCAGCAGAACCGGGTTGCCCAATTGCTGGGAGCCCCACAGCATCATGCCCTTCATGGTCACATCGCCCAGGAAATACATGATCATCAGGGCAGCGCCAAAGCAGTAGGGCAGCGGCACGCCAAGGGTCAGGGTCAGCACCAGGACGGCAATGGCAAGGAGTGCGATTTCAATCATTTTGCGGCTCCGGCGCGCAGGGCGTTGATATGGCGGAACAGGTGCACCGCGGTGTAGAGCATCATCAGGCCCAGACCGGCCACAAGCGCCGCTTCGGAATAGAATGTCGGCAGATAGAGCGTCGGGCTCTCTTTCCAGACCCGCCAGGCGTACTGGGTGTATTCCCAGGCCCAGCCCAGCAGCCACAGGCCAACGGTCAGGCTGATGATTTCCCCGATGATCGCCAGCACGGTGTGGCCGCGCTCTGTCTTGATGGCGATCTCCAGCACGTTGGCGCGGATGTGGGTGTCCTCGCGCGAGGCGTTCACGGCGCCCAGGATGTACAGCCAGATGGTCGGATATAGCATGGTCTCCTCCAGCCCCATCACCGGGATCTGCAGCAGATAACGGGTGACCACCTGAACGAACTGGCCCAGGGCCACCAGACAGATCAGCCCCGTCAGCAAGTATTTCGAAAATGTGTCCATCGGTCCTCCTTCCGGTGTCCCCTCACCGGGTTTGGCGGATTTGGCTGGACAAAGGGCATAAGATCAATTTGAAAATATCTCTGACTCCATCAATTTTCTTGATACCCATGCCATGAACTTCTCGATCCGCCAGATCTTCACCTTCCGCGAGGTCATGCGCAGCGGCTCCATTTCCCAGGCCGCGCGCACCGTCGGGCGCACCCAGCCCGCGGTCAGCACCATGATATCGACGCTGGAGGGGGAGCTGGGCTTCAGCCTGTTCGTGCGCGAGCAGGGCAAGCTGATCCCGACCCCGGAGGCCCGGTTCTTTCTTGAGGAGTGCGAGGCGGTTCTGGAACGGATCGAACGGATTGAACGCACCGTGAGCAAGATCCGCAGCCACGAGGCCGGAAAGCTGCGGGTTGCCTGCCATCCGGCGGCGGCCGGGCTGTTCATGCCGCGGATTTTAACGGATTTTCTGCAAGGCAAGGATGAGCTTGAGGTCTCGCTGATCATGCGCTCTTCGGATGTGATCGAGGATTTGATCGCCTCGCAGCAGTTCGACATCGGCTTTGCCGAGACTCCCGTGCCGCGCCCCTCCGTCAAACAGATGGACTTCGACCTGGAAAGCGTCTGCATTGTGCCGGAAAGCGATCCGCTGGCCGCGGCCGAACAGATCACGCCACAGGATCTGGACGGGGCGCCGATGGCGGTGCTGTTTGACAAGCACCCCATGACGGTCCGGACCGAGGCCGCGTTCCAGCGCAGCGGCTGCCGGTTCCGCAGGCGGCTGGAGCTGCGCACCTGGGCCCCGGGCCTGCAGTTTGTTGCGGCTGGCATGTGCTACATGATCTGCGACATGATCACTGCCTACGGCTGTTTGCAGCAGCGCCAGACAACCTCAGGGCTGGCGATTCGCCGGTTCACGCCGCGAATCAGCTCCAGCGTTTCGATTCTCACCCCCGGCTACGCCACCCAGTCCCTGACCTCCGAAGCCTTCACAACGCGGTTGTGCAAGGCCATCGAAAACATGCAGTCTGAAATGGAAACCTGTCTCGGGAGGTAGTGGCAGCCGCGCGGGCAGCCGCCGGCAATGGCCCGCCGGCGGCATTCACCCGTCAGTAACCGCTGAGCGGCGCCTCCAGCAGCACCGGCTTGCCGCCTGACATATCAATCCAGGCATTGGTGCCGTTCAGCCTGGACCCGGCGATGTTGTCTTCCTCGAAATGGATCTCGAACTGTTCCGGGCCATGGGCATAGGCAACCACCAGGCCGTAGTCCGGATCCAGGAAGCCGCCATGCGGTTTGATGCCCGGGTAGCTGATCCGCCAGGCCTTGCCCTGCGGACCGACATGGCCGAGCGTCAGCTTGCCGATGACATCCCCCGGCAGCTCGAAAAACCAGACCCAGGGGCCGCCGGACACGATGGTCATCACCTCGTCGATCCCGGTGCCGTCTTCGGCGTGGTTGATGTGCAGCGGGCCGAATTTCTTGTGAACCCAGACCCGGGTGTCCGCATCCATCTTGTTCATGTCATAGACCTTGGGATAGGGCGCAACGCCCGGTTCCGACGTGGTCAGCGAGCCGCCGTTTGCCACCGTGGGCGCGCGCCCGGCCGCCTTGATCTCGGCCAGCAGATCCTGGCGGGTCAGCCGGAAATCAGAGATCAGCTGCGCCTCTTCCTCCGCCGTGATCGCACGGCTGCGGGAGGCTTCCAGAACCGGCACAGCCTGATCAGGGATTGCAACCGTGCTGACGCGAACGCCCACGCTGCGCAGAACCGCGTTCACGTCCTCCACACCCTCGGCCGCAGCGCGGCCGTCCGTGTATTCGAGTTTCAGGAGGCCCGCGGTATCCTCCGCGCCGGCGAGGCTTTGGGACGGCAGCCACAGCACGGCTGCGGCCACGGCAAGTTTCGAAAGCAGTTTCATGAGGGAACTCTCCAATTCAGGGTTCGGGCTGCGGCGCACAGGGCCGCGCCATGGCATTCCGGTAAGCGGACCGTTGACCGCGGTTTTGCCTTCGCAGGTCGCCCGGATGACGCGAAAAATGTAGCGGGTTTCCCACTGATAGATAATCCGGCTAGCATGAAACCAATTGTTGAGAAAAACTCACCCGGCTCCGGAGGATGCCAATGCAAGGAATGGGAGATATACCGGTGGTCGTGGCGGTCGCCGAAACCCATGGGTTCGCGGCTGCGGCGCGGCGGCTGGGGGTGTCGAAATCCGCCGTGAGCAAGCGGATCACCCAGATTGAAAAACGGCTTGGCGCGCAACTGTTCCACCGCTCCACCCGCAATGTCAGCCTGACCGAGGCGGGCGAGCATTTCTATGCCCATGCCGTCCAGGCGCTGGAGGCCGCGCAAGAGGCGGAGGACAGCGTTCTGGCGCTTCAGGCAGCGCCCAAGGGGCGGCTCAGGGTCAATGTGCCGATGGCCTTCGGGCGCCTGCATGTGGCTCCGCTGATCTCCGGATTTCTCTCGCGCTACCCCGGCGTGGCGGTGGACATGGTGATGGATGATCGGTTGACGGACCTGTTCGCGGACGGTTTTGACCTGGCACTGCGCGGCGGGACCCTGGCCGATTCCGCGCTTGTCGCCCGCAAGATTGCGCCCCTGCACAACATCCTGACGGCCTCTCCGGATTATCTGGAGCGGTGCGGCACGCCGGAAACCGTCGCTGAGCTGAGCCGTCACAACTGCCTCCAGTATTCCTACAGCCGGGATTTTCAGGAATGGATCTTTCACTGCGATGGCAAGGTGGAAACCTTCCGGCCGCACGGCAGCTACAGCGTCAACAACGGCGAAGCGCTGCGGGAGGCGATCCTGGACGGCACGGGCATCGGGCGGCTGCCAAGCTTCACTGCAGGGCCCGACCTTGCTGCAGGACGGCTGATAAGAGTGCTGCCTGACTGTCCGCTGCCGTCTCAGACCCTTTATGCGATATACCCGGAGCGCCGCCATCTGCCTGCTAAGGTACGGGTGTTCATCGACTTCATTCTTGAGCATCTCGGCGGCGATGTGCCGCCCTGGGACCGCGGCACCGGCCTGTAAATCAGCAAATATGCTGCAGCGCACCCGCGGCCTGCAGTAAATTTTTTTCTATATAATTCAAAAGCTTGACCCAGTATTCCCCTGCGGAAACCTGCAACTGCAGCATAAAGTCCGGGAACCTTTGCGGACGCCGGTGCGTTGACCGGCTGACACAACCCGAAAGGACAGTACTATGAAACCCTCTTATATTTTCGCCGCAGTGGCCGGCATTATTGTGCTGGTTTTCGCAGTCTACATGATCGACATCGATCAAACCGAAGAGACCCGTCTGCCTGACGTCGACGTCAATGTCGAAGGCGGACAGCTGCCTGAATTCGAGGCCGACGTTGGCGACATCGAAACCGGCTCCAAAGACGTGACCGTGACGGTTCCGACCGTCGACATTCAAAGCCCGGAAGAAGATGCCAAGGACGACGGGTGATCCACGACGTCTCAGATTATGAAAAAAGCGCAGCGCAGCCCGCTGCGCTTTTTTTTTGCCCGTTTTTTAGCCGGGTTCCGCTTAGGCCTCCTGCCCGACCTTGCCGCGCTTAGCGGGCTCAGGCTGCCGCCGCCCTGAAAACACGGCACGGCCAGAGAAGAAACCTTCTAAATCAGCGGGATGGAAGAAGTTGGGAACAATCTCCGGCTGCAAGCGTTTAGTTTCCAGAACATTTAGCGGAAGGGAAATACCATGGAATACGGACTGATTGGCCTGCTGGTACTGGCTGCGGACATTTATGCAATTATTCAGGTCCTGGGATCCGGGGCGTCAACCGCCGCCAAGATCATCTGGGTGCTCGTTATCCTGATCCTGCCGGTGCTGGGCTTTATCGCTTGGCTGGTGGCAGGCCCAAGGTCCTCTGCGGCAAACATCTAACCCTGCCGTATTTTGCACGTACCGGCCCGGCTGCTGCAGCCGGGCCGTTTTCATGTGCGGGAGATGCCGCCCTGCGGCGCTGTCACTCTGCCTTTTGCCGGGCATCCAGCAGGTTTTCCCCGCCATCCAGCCCTTCGCGCTCCCGCTCTGCCGCGCCGGCGGCCGCCAGCTCCGCCCGTTCCGGATCGGCCGCTTCCGGCAATTCGGCGCTGGCAGGCTCAGCCGCGCCCTTCCGGGCCCCGGTGTCCCGGGCCGGAGGGGCTGCTGCATCCGCCGCATTGTCCAGGCGCACCCTGTAGATCGGCTCCGGCAGGCCAAAGCCCGCCGCCTCCAGCGCCATCTTGGCGGCGCGGATCGCCTCGCCGCGCGCCTTGGCGAAATCCACCCGGGTCTGATCCACCCAGCCGGTGAAGGTCAGGATCACGTTGGAGTCCCCCACTTCGCTGATCCAGGCGCCGACTTCGGGATCGTCCAGCACAAACGCCTGCGCCTCCAGCGCGGCAACGGCGGTGGACAGCGCCGCCGCCAGATCCGCATCCGCATCCACGCCAAGGTCAAAGCCGAAGCGGCGCCGGGGATCGCGGGTGAAATTCACAATCCGGCCCTTGAACACGGTGGCATTGGGAATGCGGATATGGTTGCCCTCGGGCGAGATCAGGATCGTCGCGCGCGAGGTCAGCCGCGCCACCGTGCCCTGATCGCCCTGGATATCGACAAAATCATTGGGCCGGAACGGCTGCCGCAAGCTGAGCAGGATGGAGGCGATGAAATTCTCCACTGTGTCGCGCACCGCAAAGCCAAGCGCCAGGCCAACCACCCCCGCCGCGCCCAGCACCGCGCCGATCAGCGCGGTGGCGTTCAGAATGTCCAGCGCCAGCACCAGCCCGGTCAGGATGAACAGGATCCGCGCCACCGCCCGGTAGACATCGGCGATAAAGGCATTGGGCGCCAGCCGGGTCCAGATGCCGATCCGCGTGGTCAGCAGCCAGCCGCCCGCCGCCACTGCCGCAAAGGCGGCCAGCGCCACCAGAAAGATCGGCCCGTTTGCCAGCAGGTTGCGGGTGCGGGCGGCAATCCGGTCCATCGCCGGGGCCAGCCGTTCCTCCAGGGTGCCGCTGATCTGGGTTTCGTTTTCGATCGCCACCACACCGGCCACCCGGTTTATGATCTGCGTCAGCCGGTCCTGGGCGGTGTTGTCGATCACCTCGCCGGTGATGCGGACCACCCCTTCGGAAACAGACACATTCACCGACCCGTAACCTTCGATTTCCGCCAGCAGCTTCTCGATCCGGTTCAGGATTTCGCTGTCGCGCACCGCTGCTTCGCCGACCTCGATCCGGCCGTCGGTCTGCACCGGGTCGGCCGCGTTCTGGGCCTGGGCACCGCCGCCGCCAAGGCACACCGCCGCCAGCAGGATTAATATATGCAAACCCGCCAGCAGCACCCGGCACGGCCCCGCTCGGCGCCCCGGCCGCGCGGCCAAACATGTCATGTCGCGGCTCAATTCCGCATCCTCCTGTTGAAATGCCTGCCCCGCGCGTCGCAACCGGGGCTTGACCAGTCTTTGCCGCAGCAGACCGCCAGCGCAAGAGCGTAACCGCACCGGCCCCGGGCGAACCTCCGCCGCCCGCTGGTTTTTTACCCCGCGGATATGTCACAGTTTAATGCGCCTGACCTTACGGCGGTTCATTCCTCACATTCGAAAAACTGAGGAAGACCGATGACGACCAAAGCCGCTCACGCGCAAACGCCCGCTCTGATCCTGACCCCCCACGCCCTGGAGGCCGCGGACATCAGCGACTACCTGCTGCGGCGGGGATACCCTGCTGTGATCACAGAAACCCGCCTCGACGGTCTTGCCGCCGCGCTGGACTCCTCCGCGCGGCCGCCGCACCTGGTCTTTTTCGGCTTCCCGATCAGCAATCCGGACGCCCGCGACTGGCTGCAGTCGGCGATGGCCAAGGAATGGCGCATCATTCTGATCAACGGCGACACCACTGAGCCTGAGCTGCAGTCGCTGCCGATGCTGAGCCGCCCGTTCGCAACCCCGCACCTGGACGCGGCGATGCTGCTTCTGGGCGAGTAACCGCCTTTCGCCCGGCTGCAGAGGCCAATTCTGCCGCCGGGCCCTGGTTCGGAAAACCGCCAGCCGTCTCGCCTTTTGGCTGCGCAGCAGAGATACCGCGCAATCACGGAACTTCGCAGCCGCCACCGCGTTCTCCTATTACCGCCGCAGCGCGGCGGACCACCGCAATTTCCCAAGGAGGACACGACATGGATGACGACCGCATCACCGGAAAATGGACCGAGCTGAAGGGCCGCCTGCGGGAAACCTACGGCGAACTGACCGACGACGAGCTGGAAGAAACCAAAGGCGAGCGCCAGAAGCTCGAAGGGATGCTGCAGCAGCGGCTGGGCAAGACCAAGGACGAGGTACGCCAGACCGTCGACCGCATGCTGGACGGCTTTTAACATGGCCCGCAGACCTGACAGTGACGCAGACGCCGCCGCCCAGTTGTGGAAACGACTCGATGACACCCGCACCGGCATGCTGTCGGTCGACGGCAGCAGCCAGCACCCGCAGCCGATGAGCCATTTCGCCGACCCTGACAGCGGCGAAATCTGGTTCATCACCTCCGCCGACACCGATCTGGTGGCTGCGGTCGGGCTGGGGGCAGAGGCCACTTTTTGCTATCAGTCGCAAAAGGGCGACTATCATGCCTCCGTCAAGGGGCCGCTGGTGGTCTATCAGAGCGAAGAAAAGCTCGACAGCCTGTGGAGCCCGCCAGTGGCTGCCTGGTTTGAGCAGGGCCGCGAGGATCCCAAGGTCACGCTGCTGCAGCTGACCCCGCGCGAGGCTGCCATCTGGGCGTCCGATTCCAACCCGATCCTGGTCGGGCTGAAGATGCTGAACGCCGCGATGCGCGACGATGTGAGCGAACCGGATGTTGGCATCCACCGGGTGATCAACTTCAGCGACGTAGCCTGACCTGCAAGCCTGACCTGCAGCCAGCGCCGCAAGCCGCAAACGATCAGGCCCGCCGGAACGCACCGGCGGGCCTGATCCGTTCAGCCCTGTCTTGCTCAGCGGCGCCGGCTGTCAGCCGCCGTTCTCCGCCGCGGCCATTGTCTCCAGAACCGCGCTCAGCTGTTCGACCGTGTAGGGCTTTTTCAGGATGTTCAGCCCCGGGAAGCGCTTAGCGACTTCGTCCGTTGAACCGTACCCCGTGGCCAGCACCACTGCGATGCCCAGCTCGCGGCATCGCTCCACCACCGGCAGCGAAGTTTCGGATCCCAGGTTCATGTCCGCCAGCACGAACTGCGTGCCGCCCTGCTCCAGCAGGTTCAGCGCGGTCGTGACTCCGCTGCAGGTTTCCACCTTTTCGGCGCCCAGCTGGGTCAGCATGTCCGCCGCATCCATGGCGATGATCATGTTGTCCTCCAGCACCAGAGCGCCGCCCGACAGCCGCGGCACGGCCGGCGCCTGCCGCGCGCCGGTGTCGGGCACCGGGCCCGCGGGCTTTTCCGCCTTCCGCACATGGCGGGCGGGCAGCAGAAAATCCGCTTCCAGCCCGGTGATCCGGTATCTGACGTCGGCTTCCCCCTGCAGTTCAAACGGCACCGATTGCTCGATAAGCGTGGTGCCGAAGCCCCGGCGCTCCGGCGCTTTTACCGGCGGGCCATCGTGTTCGCGCCAGCTCAGCGCGGCGGTGCCGTCGCGGTTCAGCGCGGTGCGGATCTCCACCCGGCCGGAGGAATCGCTGAGCGCGCCGTATTTGACCGAGTTCGTCACCAGCTCGTGAACCACCAGCGCCACGCAGGTAAAGGCCGCGGGCGACAGCTCCAGCGCGTCGCCGTCAATCGACACCCGGCTGGCCTTGCCCGCCAGAAACGCTTCGGTTTCGGTCCCGATCAGCACCGTCAGCGGGCTCCAATCCCACTCCGAGCCGGTCAGCTGGTCATGCGCCCGCGCCAGCGCGTGAATGCGCGCGTCCAGCACCTCGCCAAAGGCATCGGCGGATTTTACCGACTCCTTGCCCTGCGATACCAGCCCGCGGATCAGGTTCAGGATGTTGCGCACCCGGTGGTTCAGCTCCGCAATCAGCAGCTCCTGCTGGTCCTGCGCCCGCTTGCGGGCGGCGTTGTTTTCGTCCGCCAGCTTCAGAACCACTTCGATCAGCGTTGTGCGCAGCGCCTCGGCGGTGCGCTGCTCGCGCTGTTTCCACGGATGGCAATGGCCGCGCGCCACTTCCTTCCAGGCCTCGAAGCTTTTGCGCGGCGTCAGCCGCAGGCCATTCGGCCCCGGTTCAACTGGTTTTTCGGGATTGCCCGCCCAGGTCACCGATTTGACCACCTCGCGCCGGAACAGCACAAAGTAATCCCTCGGCTTGCGCGAGACCGGGATCGCCAGCAGCCCGGCCACCCGGTCCGCAAACCCGTCAGCGGCCGGATAGCGCTTGATCAGGTTGCTGTTGGAATAGATCTGCCCGGGCGGCGTGGTGTTCAGGAACCGCACCAGTCCCAGGAACTCCTCTTCCACCGGCGCGGATCCGGTGGATTTGTACTGCCCGTCCGAATAAATCGCGGCCCCGTCAAACGGAATGACATCGCCGATGCCGCTGCACAAGTCTTCAAAAGCCGCAAACAGATTGCAGCCATTGGACAGCTGCGGCATCAGGTTGTCGTGCAGCGCCCTGGAGCGGTCGATGTCGCCCAGTTCATCGGTCATCTCCATCTGGGCCAGCTCATAGTTGAACAGCTGCGCGAACAGCTCGACCGAGGTGCGCTTTTCATAGCTGAGGTAGCACGGGCTGTCATTGTGGCAGGCAAACAGCCCCCACAGCTGGCCGTTGCGCAGGATGGAAACCGACATCGAGGCCGCCACCCCCATGTTTCTCAGATACTCGATATGGATCGGAGACACCGCCCGGGTCACCGCCAGCGACAGGTCCAGCGGCTCGCCGTTGGGATCGGTCTCCGGCTGCACCGGATAGACCGGCGCCGCGACGTCGGGGATGATCCGCAGCAGGCTGCGCACATACAGCGCGCGGGCCTGTTTGGGAATATCGCTGGCCGGATAGCGCAGGCCCAGAAACGGCTCCATTCCGGACTCGCGGGCCTCGGCGATCACGGTGCCGCTGCCGTCTTCCTCGAACTTGTAGACCATGACCCGGCCAAAGCCGCTCAGCGCTTTCAGGCCCCGTGCGGCCTCCTGCGCCATCGCATCCAGTGCGCCGTGGCGCTGCACCCGGCCGATCAGTGCCTGCACTAGGCCCGGATCGTGCACATCGCCACCATCGGTGCCCCGGCGTTCGAATTCCAGAACGAACAGCCGCCCGGACTGGTGGATCGAAACGTCATACTTCTGCCCGTCGCCGCGCAAGTCATAGCCGAACACCCGCACCGCGCTCTGCTGCATCCGCAGCATCTGCATCCGGGTGCGCAGGTCGTGGAGCGCCTGCGGGCTGAGAATGTCCGTCACCGGCCGCCCCGCCAGCTCCGTCTCATCCAGCCCCAGAACCTCTGCACAGTTGGCAGAGGCATGGGAGATAATCCAGTCGGCGGAAACCGCAATCAGGCAGCCAAAGCTCTGCACCTGGCCAATAATGTGGATCGGCTCCCGATCGCAGGTGGTCAGATCCACCTGCGCCCTGGCAGCGCCGGACTTTTCGTCAGGCATGAATCGCCCTCCCCTCGGCAGACTCAGCAAAAATACATTCTAAGCAAAATCCAAACAGCCCGGTAGCATCTTCGACAACCCGGTCCGCTGCGGCACCTTCGGCCGGCAGCGCTTCGGCCCGGGCCGTAAAGCCGCGCCAGTATTCCGTGTAGGACGGTGCCGAGAGGTACTTACAGGCATAGATAACCTCCGGCAGGCCGCGCTCCAGCCACCGCTTGCGCAGCACCTGTGTGCCCAGCCGCGAACCGGACACCAGGTAATCCACCGCCAGCGGATGCGGGACCAGCGGCAGCTCAGGCGCATCCGCCGCACGGCCCAGCCGCGCCAGATCCTCGCCCGCCCGCTGCTTCAGGCCGCGGATCACCGGCGCACAGGCGGCACTCTGGCTGACCGGCTCCAGCGCCGCAAACAGCCGCCACTGCAGCAGCAAAAAGCGCGCGTAGCCGTCCGCACCCGCCTGATCCAGCCTGGTCACCTGTTCATCCAGCGCAGCATGGCAATGCCGCGTGTCCCCGCGCAGCCTGGCACGCAAGTTCTGATATTGGGCATCTGCCACGGAACCGTTCCCCTTTTCAGCAGCACTATAGCGTTCGCCTTAGCCGAATCAAAGGGCTCCCGCCGCAATACCAATGGTGGAAAATCGAATTTTCGCAACACCTTGGACACCTTTGAACAGGCAAATCACGGCGGGCCGGGCCATCCCGGCGCCTCTGCAGCGGCCGCCCTGCGCGGCGGGTTCAGGCCCTGCCGCCGGCCAGCCGGGTTTCCCGCCGGATAGGGCGCCAGTTTAACTAACTTCAACGCAAGTCGCCGACCGCCTGTTAACCCAGTGTTTACAGCCCTTTCCGCGCAAATACGGCGGAAATCGGGCGGTCCTGCCGCAATTGCCCGGAATCCGCCGCGAACATTCCGCATTTGGCTTTCAGCGTGAAGGCCCGTCCGCGCCCTCCGGCCGGACCCCACGCTGCCACAAGGAACTGACGCTGTGCCGCACGACACGTTCACTGCCGATCCGGCGCCGGCCTGCGAACTGCCCTGCGGCTTCAAGCTGCTGCAAGGCCAGTACCAGATCGAGCGGCCGCTGATCAGCGGCGGCTTCGGCATCACCTATCTGGCCCGCGACAGCCTGGAACGCCGCGTCGTGATCAAGGAATGCTACCCGGCGGGGCTCTGCCGCCGCGCCGGCACCGATGTGGAACCCGCCGCCCCCGAACACGCCAAATCCTGCCGCAACGTGCTGCGCGCCTTCCTGCGCGAGGCGCATCTGCTGGCCCGCGCCCGCCACCCCGGCATCGTCGGCGTGCATCAGGTCTTCAAGGAAAACCAGACCGCCTATATCGCGATGGAATTCATCGACGGGCTGGACCTGCTCACCGTGCGCGAAGAGCAGCCGGAGCGGCTGACCGGGCCGGTGCTGCGCCAGATTCTCGATCAATCGCTGGAGGCGCTCGACTGCCTGCACCGGCTGGGCGTCCTGCACCGCGACATCTCGCCGGACAACATCCTCCTGGGCAAGGACGGCACCGTGACGCTGATTGATTTCGGCGCCGCCTGCGGCAGCACCCCTGATGACGGCACCGCGCTGCCGATGCTGCTGGCGGTCAAGGACGGCTATTCCGCGCATGAGCTCTACAGCCCCGACCTGCCCCAGCGCCCGGCCTGCGACCTCTACGCGCTTGGCGCCACGCTCTACTATCTGATCACCGGCGCCCCGCCCGCGGCCAGCCAAAAGCGGCTGGCTGCGCTGATGGCGGGCTCTCCGGACCCCTGCCGCCCGCTGCTGGGCGGGCCCTGGGCCGCTGACCCGGCACTGCTGGCGACCGTGGACATGGCGATGTCGGTGCTTCCGGCGGAACGGTTCCACAACGCCAGCGCCTGGGCCGCTGCCCTGGCGGAAGAAGACGCGCCGCAACACGCCCCGGAGCCGCAGGCCGGCCCGGCGCCCGGAACCGCAGCGGCACCCGCCGATGACGGCAGCAGGCTGGCTGCGGTCATTGCCGATCTGGTCGCCAAGACCAATGACAGCCTCAAGCCCGGCCTGCCCCGCGCCGCCCGCCAGGCGCAGACCCCGCCTGCCAGCCCCACGGCCGCCCCGCGCCACCCGCCAGTCAACATCTTCGGCGAACCGGTCACCGACCTGGAGGCCTGGCTGGAAGAGGAAGACGCGATCGCCTGGCGCAAGAAAATCGCCCCCGCCGCGCAGCAGCCGCCGGCCGCAGCCCCTGTGCCGCTGACAGACCCGTCAGACCCGGCTTTGGGCCTGCGCCGGGACAAACCGACATTGACCGGCCGCTTGCGCAGGATTTTCGGGCGTCACGGCAACAGCCCGCAAACGGCTAAGAACTGAAGGAAATGGGTATGAAGTTCATCAAGGATATCATCGGCGAAAAGCGGGAACGGGTGCGCCTGGACGGCTCCGCCGCGCCAGCCGCGGAACCGGTCCAGCCGCCCGCAGAGGAGACCGGCAGCCGCGCGCCCCTCAGCCTCGGCCAAGGTTTCCGGCTGGACCCGGACCCGGCGCCGCACGCTCCAGCTGCCGCCGCGCCGCTGCCGGAGGATATCCGCGACCCGTTGGCAGCGCCCGGTGCAATCCCAGGGGAAGACGCCGCGGAGGCCTTCGGCAGCGTCGGCGGGAACGCGCCGGACGAGGACGCCATTGCCGCCTTCTTCGCCCGCGAGCAGAGCCAGGCCGAAGCCCCCTCAGCGCAGGACCGGCCGGACCCCGCCGTCTTCTTCGCCGCCCCGGACCATGACACCGCAGAAGCGGACCCTGCGGAAATGCCGGAAGAGGATTTCTTTGCCCCGCACGAGGATGAGGCGGAGGAAGACACAGCCGAGCCTCTCGGCGCGGAACCGGATTTCTCCCGACTGCAGCAGCCGGACCCGGCGGCGGACACCGCCAGGCCGTACCGGGTCTTCACACGCAGCAACGCTGCCGGGCCGGATCCGGACACCGCGGCAGACCGCGCCGGAACCGCACCAGCAGCCCCTGCCCCGGCACCGGCTCCGCTGCCGGAAGTTCAACCGGAGCCGGAACCGCTGCCGGAACCGGAGCTGGCCCGGACCCCCGTGGACGTTCAGGCCAGTGTTTCCCGGCCAGAGACCCCGGTCCAACAGGCTGCCCCGGCCCCGGCGCCTCAGCCCGCGCCGGAAGAACCGCAAGCCGCCGCGCCGCAAGCCCCTGACGCTGCGCCGATCGACGTGCCCGCGCCCTCGATGGGCCGCGGCGCCAGCCGCGCGGGCCGGGTCAAGACCCGCCTTCTGGGCTTCAGCCCGGCGCAGGCAGCAGGCGCCGACCCCTTCGCCCGCAGCGCAGAGGCCGCGGCGCCCGCCTACACCCAGTTTCCCGTCGGCTGGCTCGCCATCGTGCAGGGCCCGGGCCGCGGCGCCGCCTTTACCCTGTTCAGCGGCGTCACCGTCATTGGCCGCGGCGAGGATCAGACCGTGCGGCTGGACTTCGGCGACAACAGCATCTCCCGCGACAACCACGCTGCCATCGCCTTTGACCCGGAACAGAAAGCCTTCTTCATCGGCCATGGCGGCAAGGCCAACCTGGTGCGCCGCAACGGCCGCCCCGTGCTCAGCACCGAGGAGCTGTCGGCGGGCGACGTGATCCGGATCGGCGAAACCACCCTGCGCTTCGTGCCGCTGTGCGGCGCGGACTTCGGCTGGGACCAGCCGCAACACAGCGATGCCGCAGATGCTGCATACCGCTGAGATCGGATACGACGCCGCAACGGCGGTCAGCCAGGGCCGCCGCGAACGGCAGGAGGACGCGGTTGCGGCCGACTTCCCGGCCGGCACCGGCACCGGCTTTGCGGTGCTGGCCGACGGCATGGGCGGTCATGCGGCCGGCGACATCGCCAGCCGGATCGTGGTGACCGAAGTGTTCAGCGAGCTGAAGCTGCAAGCCGGGGACCCCGCGGCGCTGGAGCAGGCCATCGGCGCGGTGCTGCAGCAGGCCGCCAACGGCGCCGACGCCTGTCTCGGCGAATATGCCAGCCACCGGCCCCAGGCCCGCGGCATGGGCGCCACCCTGCTGGCCCCGGTGCTGTTTTGCGACCGGCTGTACTGGATCTCGGCCGGCGACTCGCCGCTCTACCTGTTCCGCGAGGGCAGCCTGATCCGGCTCAACGCCGACCACTCGATGGCGTCCGAGTTGGATAGCCTGGTGGCCGAGGGCCGGATGGACGCCGCCGAGGCCGCCAGCCACCCGGACCGCCACTGCGTCACCTCGGTGCTGACCGGCGCTGGCATCCCCCGCATCGACTGCCGCAGCGCCCCGCTGCGCCTGCAGGCGGGCGATATCGTGCTGGCCGCCAGCGACGGGCTGCAATTCCTGCCGGAAGCTGAAATCGCCGCGGTGCTGGCCGCCGAATGCCTGAGCCCCAGCGCCCGCATCGGCGCGGTGCTGATGCAGCGGCTGGAGGCGCTGAACGCGCCCGAGCAGGACAATGCTGCGCTCTGCGTGATCAAACCCTTCGATGCGCGCGCGGCAGACCCGGAGCCGGCACAGCCCGCACCGCCGCAGCCGGAAACCGCAGCGCCACGGCCCCGCGCCGGCCGCCGCGTCGTGACCCTGCTGGCCTCCGCGACATGGCGCTCCGCGCCTGCTGCCAGCCAGAACAAGACGGATGCACCGGTGTGAGCCTTCCCCAGAGAGACATATCCCCGCTTGCAGGCCAGCTGGAGCAGACCCTCAGCACCGGGCTGCTGCCGCCGGATGTCACCGGCTGGGGCAGCCAGTTGCTGCAACGGCTGCGCCAGCCGGTCCAGGTCGCCGTCACCGGCGCCCCGGGCACCGGCAAATCGGCGCTGACCGACATGCTTCTGGGCCGGGTGGTCATTGGCAAGAACGCCGCGGGCCTGCCGGTCGAGATCTGCCACGGCCCCGAGGAGCGGGTGGTGTTCGACACCCATGCGGGCGAACGCCTGCAGCAGGCAGGCTGCCTGGCAAGCACCGCCGTGCCGCCGGGCGCGGTGCGGGCGCGCCAGTATCTGCCCGACCCCCGGCTGCGCTCCCGCAGCTACACCGAAATCCCGCTGGCAGGCCCGCCTGCCCGCCAGCAGGATACGCTGCAGCAGGCCGCCGCCATGGCGGACATCATCCTGTGGTGCAGCGAAACCTTCTCTGAGGCCGAGCAGTCCCTTTGGTCGGCCGTGCCCGACAGCACCAAGGATCACAGCTTCCTGGTTCTCACCATGGCCGACCGGCAGATCATGCGCGGCACCCTCCCCGGACTGATCGAGTCGCTGGAACCGGTCGCGGCAGAGGAGTTTCTCGGCGTCTACCCGGTGGCCGCGATTCAGGGCCTGACGGCGCAGGCGGCGGCCAGGCCGGCAGAGGATCTGTGGCGCTCCAGCGGCGGCAAGCAGCTGGCCGAAGACGTGCAGCGCCAGATCGGCCTGGGCCGCGCTTCGGATGCGGATCAGGCCGAACTGCTGATCCGCCAGTTCGGCGGCACCCTCCCGGCAGAGCCTCCGCAGCCGCCCGCCGCTCAAACCGCCAGGGCCGCCAGCGCGCCGCAATCCCCCGCCGCCAGCCTGGCCGCGGCGCTGGACCAGCTGAAAAGCGGCGCCGAGGACATGCTGGCCCAGGCCGAAGCCGCCGGCGGCCCCCAGGCGGGTCCCGTCCTGGCGCAATGCATGGACCTGATCCGCGGCCTGTCCAGCTCGCTGGAGGCCATGCCCGGCAGCGAGGCGGTGAGCGCCGCCCGCGAGGCCGCCCAGGACGGCGAGGAGCTGTTGATGCTGTGCCAGCTGGAACAGGATGAGGACGCGGCCATCGACGCGGTGACGCTGCTTTTCCAACTGAAGAAGGAGCTTGCCGAAGACTCCCCCGGATAAAGCCCGCGCCCGGAAAAGCGCCTGAAAACAAGCCAATGCAGGAACAGCAGATTCAACCATGAACATGGAAGCCCAGATCGAGAGTGCAACAGACATCCGCGCCTCCGCGCGGCCGACCAACCTGAACGCCGGGCTGGAGCCGCTGGCGGGTTTTGCCCGCAAGGCGCAGCGGCTGGAGACCGCGCTGGCCACCCTCGCGGAGGTGTCGGGCGTGCGCGTTCAGCGCAGCCTGGCCCGGCTGCAGGCAGAGCTTGGCACGTTTGAGCCCAGCGTCACCCTGCTGGGGCAGGTGAAATCCGGCAAGACCTCTTTGGTGAACGCGATGGCGGGCTGGGCCGACCTGCTGCCGTCGGACGTGAACCCCTGGACCTCGGTTGTCACCTCCCTGCACCTGGAGCCGGGCGAGACCCGCACCGAAAACAAGGCCAGCTTCCAGTTCATGACAGAGGAAGAATGGGACCGGCTGACCACCAAGGGCGGCCGCATCGGCGAAATGGCGGGCCGCGCCGGCGCGGGCAGCGAGCTGCAAAAGATCCGCGCCCAGATCGAGGAAATGCGCGAACGCTCCCGCCAGCGGCTGGGCCGCAAGTTCGAGCTCTTGATGGGGCAGAAACACGACTACGGCTATTTCGACAAGAACCTGATCGAACGCTACATCTGCCTCGGAGATGACTTCGATGACGCAGGCCTGGGCGAGGTCGACGAACAGGGCCGCTTTGCCGACATCACCCGCGCCGCCGATCTGTACCTCAACTGCCAGTCCATTCCCCACCGCCTCTGCCTGCGCGACACGCCCGGCGTCAACGACACCTTCATGATGCGCGAGCAGATCACCATCCAGGCGATCCGCGACAGCCGCATCTGCGTGGTGGTGCTGTCGGCGGGCCAGGCCCTCACCTCGGTCGACATGGGCCTGATCCGGATGATCTCCAACCTCAAGTCGCGCGAGGTTGTGATTTTCGTCAACCGCATCGACGAGCTGGCCGACCCCGCAAACCAGGTGGCCGAGATCGAGGCCAGCATCCGCCAGACACTGGAAGCCCATCATGGCCCGCAGGAGGCCACCATCCTCTTTGGCAGCGCCTATTGGGCCAACAAGGTGCTGACCGGCGGGCTGGAGGATATGGATCCGTCCAGCTCCGCCGCGCTGCTGAACTGGGCCGAAGCCTCGGTCAATGCCTCCCACGCCAAGGCCACCGCTCAGAACATGGTGTGGGAGCTGTCGGGCATCCCGGCCCTGAACCGCGCCGTTTCCGAACGCATTGCTGCCGACCTCGGCACCCCGCTGCTGGCCCGCATTGCCGCCTCCGCCACCACCGCCGCCACCGGCCAGCAGGCTGCCAACGCGGTCATGGTTCAGGGCGAAGGCAGCAGCGGCGGCGCCAATCTGCACGACGTCCGCACCGCTTTTGAGGATCTCTGCCAGACCCATCTGCAGGCGCTGGAGGCGGAGGCGGGCCAGGTGCTCGACGCCTTCCGCGACCGCGCCGACCGGGCGCACGCCACCTTTACCGACCGTGCCACGCACGCGCTGATCGACCACCTGGAGAAATGGGGCGAGGATTGCCATTGGGAATACGACCCGGCCGGGCTGCGGATGCTGCTGCGCTCTGCCTACTCCGTCATGACCAGCCGCCTGCAATCCGCTGCGCAGAACCGGTACGAGGCCGCGGTGCAGGATGTGGCGGAGCTGCTTTACGACGGCTTCGGCCCGGCGGTCGAGGGCATCCAGCTGGCAGTGCCCGAGGTGCCCCAGCCCGCCTCACCCGTCGCCCTGGCGCAGTCCATCGCACTGGATTTCAACGACAGCTGGTGGGCCTCCTGGTGGCGCCGCACCCGCGGCTACAAGGCCTTTGCCAAGCAGTTCCGCAGCCTGATCGCGGGCGAGACAGAGGACTTCATGACCCAGCTCAAGACCGTGCAGACCGCGGACGCCCGCGCCGCCATCCATGCCCGGCTTCAGGCCTTTTTCGACGAACAGCGCGACATCTTGCTGGAAATCGCCGACTGCCGCCGCGGCGGCGGCGACATGCAGGCGCTGTTCGCGGGCGATGAGGCCCGCCGCCGCCAGTCCCGGACCGCCGCCGCCTTGGAAACCCTCAGGAGCTTCACCGCATGAACCAGCAAACCGCCATTCCCGCCCCCCTCGCCGCGGACGCGGCCCCGGCGCGCAAGCCCCGCCTGGCGCTGATGGGGGAATTCAGCGCCGGCAAAAGCACGCTGACCAACCTGCTGGCCGGCCGCGCCCCGCTGCCCACCCGCGTCACCGCCACCCGGCTGCCGCCGGTCTGGCTGTCGCACGGGCCGGAGGGCGCCAGCCTCACCGGCACCGACGGCAGCGAAACCCCGGTGCCGCTGGAGGACATAGCCGAAGCGCCGCTGGAGAGCACCGCACTGATCCGCCTGACCCTGCCCGCCGAGGCGCTGGAACTCTGCGACCTGATCGACATGCCCGGCATCTCTGACCCGAACATGCCCGCCAGCGTCTGGCAGGCGCTGCTGCCCGAGGTCGACAGCGTGATCTGGTGCACCCATGCCACCCAGGCCTGGCGGCAGTCCGAAGCCGCCGCGTGGGAGGAGATCTCCAGCCGCCTCAGCGGCCCCAGCACCCTGCTGATCACCCACTTCGACAAGCTCCGCAATCCCCGCGACCAGGACCGCGTGCTGCGCCGGGTGCAAAAGGAAACCGGCGATGCCTTCAACGCCATCTTCCCGCTGTCGCTCAGCCAGGCGCTGACCGCGGGCGAGGATATGGAGGCGTGGAAGACCAGCGGCGCCGACCGCTTTATCGAATATCTGGTGGACCTGCTGCTGAACTGGGCAGAGCCCGGCCGCCGCCCGGACAGCGCCGCAGCCCCGGCGCGGCCCCAGGCTGCCCCGCACGCCGCACCGCAAGCGGGCGAAGGTCCGCGCGCCGAAGTGCTGGATTTCGGCAGCAAGCGCGAGGCCGCCGCCCAGGCACAGCCGCAGACACAGGCGCAACCGCAGCCACCTGCGGCCGCCGACAGCGCCGATCCCGCCAGCCGGGTAATGCCGCGCCGCGTGGCGCCTCCGGCCAAGCGCAGCCAGCGCCCGGGCCGCGCCCGCCCCGAAACCCAGCCCGCCGGAGACTGAAACCGCCATGCCAGCCGCTGCCGCCCCGGATTGCCCGCACCGCGAAGGAGACCCAAGGTGACGCTTGCCTGCCAGCTCGACACCCTGCGCCAAAGCGCGGACGGCTGCCGACTGGCGGCCTTCGGCGATCTGGGCGCAAGCATCGTTTTGCGCAGCAGCAGCGCCGCCAGCCACCCGCAGGAATACCTCGACGCGCTGTGCCAGCAGGCCCGCCGCGGCTTCCTGATGCTCGACGCCGCGGTGCAGGCCGGGCCGGAGGCGGCAGCGCCGCCTGCCGATGACATTCTGATGCTGGCCCCGGGCGAGGCCCGCCTCTGCATCCGCGCGCCCGACGGCTCCGGCGACGCGCTGCTGTGCGTCTGCAGCGATGCCGGCACTGCCGCCCGCCTCGCCGCACCGGCGCGGGCACTGCTGGCCCGTCTCGGCGGAGGGGCAGGATGACCAGCCCTGCCCGCCAGCTCCCAGGCGCTGAGCCCGCCACGGACGCGCTGCACCAGGCGCTGCGGCAGCTGGCGCAGCCGGTGCAGGCGCTGACCGCCCGCGCGCAGCGCGCCGCCGCGGGGCAGGAGCCGCTGCTGGATGCCCTGCTGCGCGAAATCGGGGAAACCGTGCTGCCGCGCGAAATCACCCTGTGCATCGGCCAGACCCCCGCCGCCGTCCTCACCGCCGCCCACCGCAGGCTTGCAGGCCTCAGCCTGGGCGGCACGGCGGAGGCCGGAGACGCACCGGAAGACCCCGCCGCCGCAGCCCGGCTGTTTGCCGCCCGGCTGAACAGGCTGGAGGCGGCGGCCGCAGGCACCGGCGTCACCTTCCGCCGCCGCCCCTGCGCAGCGCCGCAGGGCGCGGGCAGCTGCACCGCCGCCCAGCTGCAAGAGGCCCTCGCGGCTGCCGGCCGCAGCCCTCTCAGCAGCTTCCGCAGCGCCGCCGCCCCTCAGGCCTTGGCGTGGATCCATTGCGGCCCCGGCGGCCAAGCGCCTGACACCGGAGGGCCTGAGCCCCTGCTCAACCAGCTGCAGGCGGTCCGCAGCACCTTTGCCGCCAGCGCCGCCCGCCCGGGCTCCGCCAGGATGCCTGCGCGCAAGCCGGACTGCCTGCTGCTGCCCGTGTCCCCTGACGTCCGCATCCTTGCGGCCTCGCATGAGGAGGAACTGCTGCTTCTGGCCCTGCCGCCCGCGGCCGTCCCCGGCTTGATCGAAACCTGGAACAGCTTCTTTTCCTGAGCTCTCCCGCCCCGGCGCGGGTCAGACCGTGCAGCCCGCCGGGCCGCAGCTGCCCGCGGCTCCGGCCCCGACCGGCGCATCGCCCGCCGCCGCCGGCGCGCCCTCCGCCATCAGCGCGGCAATTTCCGCCCCCAGCCGCAGCTCCGAGACCTCGCCGAAGTGGTGCGCGCCCAGCTCTCCGTCCTTTCCGATCAGCAGGAGGCTGGGCGTGCCGCGCATCCCATAGGCCTCCATCGTGCGCGGCAGCGGCCCGTCGCCGGGACGGTCGACGCCGACCGGAAAACTGATCCGGTATTCGTGCAAAAACGCCTCCAGCGACACCGGCGTCATCGCCGCGTGATGCTCAAACACCGTGTGCAGCCCCAGCACCGCCACCTGGTCCTGCGGAAAGGCCGCGCGCACCCTCTGCGCCAGCGGCAGCCCGTGGCGCACACAGCCGGGGCACAGCATCTGAAACGCCTCGATCACCACCACCCGGCCCCGCAGCGACTGCAGGGTGACGGGACCGGGACTGTTGAACCATTGCTCAGTATCGAGTTCGGGGGCGGGCATGTCTTTCTCCTTGTCTCCGCTCGGTCAGAGGCGCCGCCCCGGCCCGCCCGCAAACGGGGCCGCCGGGGCAGCAAATGTCACAGCTTGCCCGGCAGGCTCAGATCGCCGGAGGCCACATCGAACACGTCGGTAACGCACAGCAGCGGCGCGTGGATATTTGCGTTCACCCGCAGCGCCGCTGTCACCCCGTCATAGGCCGCGCCCTCCAGCGCCACGCCGCGGCCAAAGGCTGCCGTCACCGCAATTTCCGGCCCGTCGAACACCGGCGAGAACCCGGGGCTGTCGAGGAAGATGGGAAACCCCGGCCACGTCGCGGGCAGCTGCGGCTCCTCCCCTTCCGGAATGTCCCGCACCGCCAGCGCGCCGGGGCCGCAGGCCTCTGTCGGGGTCAGCACCACCCAATGGCTGTGCCAGACCACCCCGTCGTTGGCCGGATCGCCGTCCTGGTTTTCATCAAACAGCGGCGTGTCATCGAAATCCGGATGGCTGGTCGCCGCCAGCGCCAGAATGCCGGTGCCGCCCTCGAACCCCACCGCCGACGGGTCCAGCGAGGTCGGCCAGACGTAGGAGAGCACGCCTGCCCCGCCCACGGCGCCCGCTGCTTCCGGCACCTCAGTGCCCGCGTCGCCGTTGGTGGTCATGTGAAAGGTCACCAGGTTGCCCTTGCGCTGCGCATGCGCCGCCAGAATGTCAAATGCCGCCCGCGTTCCCTCCGCTGCCGCCGACAGGACCGCGCCGTCCTGTTTGACCGCAGGGGTGTGGCCCTCATCCGCCATGGCTGCACCCGCAGCCAGCATCAGCGCCACGCCCGAAATAAATGAAATCCGCATTGCAATATCTCCGTTATGTCCTTTGTGATGCTCTCTTTTAGTTTCGAGTCGATACGTTTTGCAAGTATTATTTCGACTCGACACTATTTGGAGCACGCCAGCCCCCCTGCCGATGGGGCCTCGCACGGAGATTGCGGCCGCGCTGGAATTGCAGGCGGCCGCAGCACAGCTGAACTGTCAGATCACAAAACCCGGCTCAGACGGTTTTCACTTCCCGGGCGCCTTGTAGGCGCCGGCAATGCCGCCCGCCTTCTTCTGCATTTCGGTGAACTCATCCGAGGAGAAGGCCCGCACGGTCTTGAGGTTGCTGACTGCACCGCTGGCGCCGACAGCCAGCAGGCCGGCCAGCAGGGCAGAGACGTCATCAATGGTTACAGTGATCGCAAAATCGCTTTCACCCGTGGTCAGATAGAAATTCTCCTGGGTGCCGCCCGCTGCTTCGACAACAGCCCGCGACGCAGACTCGCGGTCGCTTGGGCTTTCGACCATCGCCTTCATGGCAGAGGACGTGTAACAACCGGTCACAATAAATCTTGGCATTCTGACTCTCCCTGGGGGTGGTGAGGCGAGCCGCTCCTGGGCACGATGCCGGACAGTCCGGCCCGCATGCCCCCGGGGCCGGATGATAGCACAGACCGGGCCGTTTGGCATTTGAAACCGGGCAAAGGTTCCGCGCCCGTCCTAAGCGCTGACCGGAAGCGCGGCGCTGATCGCCTCTGCCAGCACCCGCACGCGCCGCGGCTGCGCGCGCCCCGGCGGAAACATCATCTGCAGCGGATTGGGCGGCGGCAGATAGTCTTCCAGCAGGGCCACCAGCCGTCCGGCCTTCAGGTCACCGGCCACATCCAGCTCCGATTTCAGGATGATCCCCTGCCCCGCCAGCGCCCATTGCCGCACCAGCCAGCCGTCATTCACGGTTTTGTTGCCGCGCACGGTCACCGCCTGCTGTGCCTTGCCACTGCCAAAGCGCCAGACATTGTCCAGGGTCCGCCCGAACCGCATCACCAGGCAATTGTGCTGCGCCAGATCCCCGGGCGACTGCGGCGCGCCATGCGCCGCGATATAGGATGGCGCGGCGCAGACGATCCGCTGGAACTCCCCCAGGCTGCGGATGCGCAGGGTGCTGTCGGTCACCGCGCCAAACCGCAGCGCAATGTCGAACCCCTCGCCGACGATATCGACATAGCCGTCGGACAGCGACAGCTCGACCGAAATCGCAGGATGCTCCGCGGCGAAACCCGCCACTACATCCGACAGGATGCTGCGGCCCAGATCCACCGGCGCGCTGACCCGCACCGGCCCCGACAGCGTCTGCGCCCCGTGGCGGATGCGGGCGTCCAGATCATCGACCTCGCCCAGCACCAGCCGGGCGCCCTCCACCAGCGTCCGCCCCGCCTCCGTCAGGCTGATGGAGCGGGTGGTGCGATTGAACAGGACCACGCCGTAATGCGCCTCCAGCGCCGCCAGCCGCTCCGACACGGTGGTGGCCGACAACCCCAGCTCGCGCCCGGCGGCGACCAGGCTGCCCTTCTCGGCGATCATCAGGAACAGGCGGATATTGTCGATCAGCATTATACGGATTCCCCGGATTATCATTCCGACCCTGGCCCGTTTATCCGGAAATCTCCAGCGCGTATCTTTCCCTCAGCACAGAAACACCCAAGGAACCTAGCCAATGCCCAACCTGACCATCGTCGCCAACATCACCGCCAACCCCGGTAAAACCGAGCTGGTGAAGGCCGAGCTGGAAAAGCTGATCGCCATCACCCGCGCCGAGGATGGCTGCATCACCTACGATCTGCACCAGGACAACGAAAACCCCGCCCATTTCATGTTCTATGAAACCTGGGAGAGCCGCGCGCTGTGGCAGACCCACATGCAGGCCCCCCATCTGGCCGCCTACATGGACGCCACCGAGGGCGCAGTGGCCGAATTCACCCTGCACGAAATGACCCTGATCGGCTGAGCCGGCGCAAGGAAGGACACGACATGAAAGCTGTAGGCTACACCAGCACCGGCCCCATCGACCGCCCCGGCGCGCTGATTGATTTCGAGGCCGACAAGCCCGAACCCGCCGGCCACGACCTGCTGGTCCGGGTGCAGGCGGTCTCGGTCAACCCGGTGGACTGCAAGATCCGCCAGCGCCGCGCCCCCGAAGGCGACAGCCCCGCCATCCTCGGCTGGGACGCGGTGGGCGAGGTCGCCGCAACCGGCGAGGCCGCCACCCGGTTCAAACCCGGCGACCGCGTCTGGTACGCCGGCGCCATCGACCGCCCCGGAACCAATGCCGAATACCACCTGGTGGACGAACGCATCGCGGGCCATGCCCCCGCCTCCGCCGCCAATGCCGCCGCCGCGGCGCTGCCGCTCACCACGCTGACCGCTTATGAGATGCTGTTCGACCGCCTGGACGTCACCCGCCCGGTGTCCGGTGCAGCCAATGCGGTGCTGATCATCGGCGGTGCCGGCGGCGTCGGCTCGATTGCCATCCAGCTGCTGAAACAGCTGACCGATGCCACCGTCATCGCCACCGCCTCACGCCCTGAAACCCAGGACTGGGTGTGCAAACTCGGCGCCGATCACGTGATCGACCACTCCCAGGCCCTGCCCGGCCAGATCGCCGCGCTTGGCATCGGCGCCCCGGCCTTTGTCTTTGCCACCCAGCACTCCGGCAGCTACGTGCCGCAGATTGCAGAGCTGATCGCACCGCAGGGCCGCTTCGGGCTGATCGACGATCCCGAAAGCTTTGACATCATGCCGTTCAAGGGCAAGTCCGTGTCGATCCACTGGGAAATGATGTTCACCCGCCCGGTCTTCGCCACCGCCGACATCGCCCGCCAGGGCGCCATCCTCGATGAGGTCGCCGGGCTGGTCGATGCGGGCCGCATCAAAACCACCGCAACCGAAGCCTTCGGCGTCATCAACGCCGCCAATATCACCCGCGCCCACGCGCTGCTGGAGAGCGGCAAGGCCCGCGGCAAGATCGTGCTGGAGGGCTTCTGACGGCCCGCTGCCAACTGGTCAGGAAGCCGGCGGGAACACCGCCGTCTTCTTGACTGTCCCGTAAACGAAACTGGTGTCGATCGAGGCAATGCCGCCAATCGGGTGAATGCGGTTGCGGATAAAGCTCTCATAAGCCTCCAGGTCCGGCACCAGCACCCGCAGCTGGTAATCCATCGCCCCGGTCAGCACATGGCACTCCAGCACCTCGTCCATCCGCCGTACCCGGCCCTCAAAGGACTGCACGTCGGTTTCATTGTGCCGCTCCAGCCGGATCCGCACAAAGACGGTGATCGCCATGCCATAGGCCGTAGCGTCCACATCGGCGCTGTAGCCGCGGATCACCCCGCTGGCCTCCAGGTTCCGCACCCGGCGCAGGCAGGGCGAGGGCGACAGGTTCACCGCCTCGGCCAGATCCTGGTTGGTCATCCGCCCGTCGCGCTGCAAGGCGCGGATGATCTGTCTGTCTTTGCTGTCCATGAGACCCTCTATTGGCAGATTATGCCAATTTGTACGCGTAAGATAGCATAATTGGCAATCCACCACCCTCCAGACAGGCGCAATATGGCAATAACAGAGATCAGGAGCCAGACATGACCCGTTCCGCAGGATTTGCCACCCGCGCCATTCACCACGCCTATGACCCGCAGGACCACGACGGGGCGCTGACCCCGCCGCTGCACCTGACATCGACCTTCACCTTTGAAACCGCCGAGGCCGGCGGCGAGATGTTCGCGGGCGAGCGCGCGGGCCATATCTACAGCCGCATCTCCAACCCCACCTGCGACCTGCTGGAACAGCGCATCGCAGTGCTTGAGGGCGCCGAGGCGGGCCTGGCCCTCTCCAGCGGCATGGGCGCGATCACCGCAGTCCTGTGGACGCTGCTGTCGCCCGGCGACGAGGTCATCGTCGACAAGACGCTCTATGGCTGCACCTTTGCCTTCATGCGCCACGGGCTGGCGAAATGGGGCGTCACCATCACCCACGTCGACATGACCGACCCGGAAAACCTGCGCGCAGCAGTGTCGGATAAGACCCGCGTCGTCTATTTCGAGACCCCGGCCAACCCCAACATGCGCCTGGTCGACATTGCCGCCACCTCTGAAATCGCCCATGCGGCGGGCGCCACGGTGGTGGTCGACAACACCTATGCGACCCCCTACCTGACCCGCCCGATCGAACACGGCGCCGACATCGTGCTGCATTCCGCCACCAAATACCTGGGCGGCCACGGCGATGTGGTGGCTGGCCTGGTCGTGGGCACCGCCGAGCAGATCGCCGAAATCCGCCTGGTCGGCATGAAGGACATGACCGGCGCCGTGATGGCCCCCTTCAACGCGATGCTGATCCTGCGCGGCATCAAGACCCTGAACCTGCGGATGGACCGCCACTGCGCCACCGCCCGCACCGTCGCCGCCTACCTTGAGGCGCACCCAGCCGTCGGCGCGGTCTATTTCCCCGGGCTCGACAGCTTTCAACAGCACGCCATCGCGGAGCGCCAGATGGACCAGCCCGGCGCCATGATCGCCTTCGAGGCCAAGGGCGGCCTGACCGGCGGCATCGCCCTGATGAACCGCCTGCAGATGATCCAGCGCGCGGTGTCACTGGGCGACGCGGAGACCCTGATCCAGCACCCGGCCTCGATGACCCACTCCACCTACACGCCGGAAGAGCGCGCCGAGCACGGCATCAGCGACGGCCTGATCCGCCTGTCGGTCGGGCTGGAGGACGCCGAAGACATCATCGCCGATCTGGAGCAGGCCCTGCCCCCCGCAGCCCTCCAGGCCGCCGAATAAACCGCCAGTCAAGGAGACCGCCATGCGCCCCGATCCTGCCCACCTCAAGACCATCGAACAGCGGCTCCTGTGGCTGTCGCACTGGATGGTCCACCACGCCAACCACATCCGCCCCAAGGCGGACGGCATCAAGGTGGGCGGGCATCAGGCGTCCTCCGCCTCGATGGTCTCGATCATGACGGCGCTCTATTTCTCCGCCCTGCGGCCCGAAGACCGGGTGGCGGTGAAACCCCACGCCGCCCCGGTCTTTCACGCCCTGCAATACCTGATGGGCAACCAGACCCGCGACAAGATGGAGAACTTCCGCGGCTTCGGCGGGGTGCAAAGCTACCCCAGCCGGACCAAGGACACCTGCGACGTGGATTTCTCCACCGGCTCGGTCGGGCTGGGGGTGGCGATCACCTCCTTCGCCT
The DNA here is from genome assembly GCF_000473325.1 of Leisingera caerulea DSM 24564. NCBI lineage: Bacteria > Pseudomonadati > Pseudomonadota > Alphaproteobacteria > Rhodobacterales > Roseobacteraceae > Leisingera > Leisingera caerulea. The sequence continues at coordinate 39,573 of NZ_AXBI01000021.1, read as the reverse complement.
CGCTGATCCAGGACTACATCACCGCCAAAAGCTGGGGCGCAGACGCCCCGATGGGCCGCATGGTGGCCCTGGCCGGCGACGCCGAACTGGACGAGGGCAACATCTACGAGGCCCTGCAGGAGGGCTGGAAGAACGATCTGCGCAATTGCTGGTGGATCATCGACTACAACCGCCAATCGCTCGACGGCATCGTCCGCGAGGGGCTGTTCGAACGCATCGAGAAGATCTTCGACGCCTTCGGCTGGGACGTGGTGCGGGTGAAATACGGTGTCCTGCAACGCGCCGCCTTTGCCGAGCCCGGCGGCGACAAGCTGCGCGGCTGGATCGACGCCTGCCCGAACCAGGAATATTCCGCCCTCACCTTCATGGGCGGCGCGGTCTGGCGCCAGCGGCTGCTTGACGACCTCGGCGACCAGGGCGACGTCACCGCCCTGATCGAACGCCGCAGCGATTCTGAACTGGCGGCGCTGATGGAAAACCTCGGCGGCAACTGCGTCGAGACGATGGCCGAAACCTTCGACGCCATCGACCACGACCGCCCGGTCTGCTTCCTGGCCTACACGGTCAAGGGCTGGGGCACGCCAATTGCGGGCCACAAGGACAACCACGGCGGCCTGATGAACTCCACCCAGTTCGCCCAGTGGCAGGCGCATATGGGCGTGCCCGAGGGGCAGGAGTGGGACCCCCTCGCCACCGTCCAGGACCCGGAAGGCCTGCGCAAGTTCCTGTCCCAGGTGCCGTTCTTCGCCGAAGGCACCCGCCGCTATGCCGACGCCCGGCTGGCGGTGCCCGAAATCGACGCCCCCACCGGCCGCGAGATTTCGACCCAGATGGCCTTCGGCAAGATCCTCGACGATCTGTCCAAGGGCAGCAGCGATCTGGCCGACCGCATCGTCACCACCTCGCCGGACGTGACCGGGACCACCAGCCTTGGCCCCTGGGTGAACCGGCGCAAGCTGTTCTCCCGCACCGCCCAGGCCGACGCCTTCATCGAGCACCGCATCCCCTCCACCGCGAAATGGGAATTCACGCCGGAGGGCCAGCACATCGAGCTGGGCATCGCCGAGATGAACCTGATGCTGCTGCTGGGCGCGGCCGGCCTCTCACATTCGCTGTTCGGCAAGCGGCTCATTCCCATCGGCACCGTTTATGACCCCTTCGTGAGCCGCGGCCTCGATGCGCTGAATTATGCCTGTTATCAGGACGCGCGCTTCATCCTCGCGGGCACGCCCTCAGGCGTCACCCTGGCGCCCGAAGGCGGCGCGCACCAGTCCATCGGCACCCCGCTGATCGGCATGAGCCAGGACGGCCTCGCCGCCTTTGAACCCGCCTTCGCGGATGAGCTGGCAGTGATCATGCAATGGGCCTTCGACTATGTGCAGCGCGACGGCGAGGGCGACCCGGACGAACGCACCTGGCTGCGGGATGAGACCGGCGGCTCGGTCTATCTGCGCCTCACCACCAGCCCGCTGGAGCAGCCCGGCAAACGGGCCGATGACGCCTTCCGGCAGGGCACCATCGACGGCGCCTACTGGCTGCGCCCGCCGGGGCCGAACTGCGAGGTGGTGATTGCCTACCAAGGCGCCGTCGCGTCCGAGGCGATCAAGGCCGCAGGCATGATTGCTGAGGACCGCCGCGACATCGGCGTGCTGGCGGTGACCTCCGCCGACCGGCTGAACTCCGGCTGGACCGCCGCCCAGCGGGCGCGCTCGCGCGGCAATGCCGCGGCGCAGTCTCATGCCGAAACCCTGATGAGTGCGCTGCCGCCGCACTGCAAGCTGATCACTGTGATCGACGGCCACCCCGCCACCCTGTCCTGGCTGGGCTCGGTCGCGGGCCATCAGACCATCCCGATGGGAGTGGAGCATTTCGGCCAGACCGGCACCATCGGCGACCTCTACCGCCACCACGGCATCGACGCCGCCGCCATCGTCGAAAAGGTGAACGGCCTCACTGCAGGCAAGCGGGCCGCCCGCGGCGCCTTTGCCGCGATGGCGCGCAGCTGAGGTCTGAAAAATGCGGGGGCTTTCTGCCCCCGCCTCACGCTCTTACAGCACCGCGCCGCTGAACTGGGCCAGCTCGACGCCGCTGTCCTGCAGCGCGCGGCGCACATCGGCGGCAATCGCCACCGCGGCCGGCGTGTCGCCATGCAGGCAGATGGTATCAATCCGCGCCGGGATGCGCTTGCCGCTGGCGGTGATGATCGCGCCCTCGCGCACCATCTCCACCATCCGCCGCCCGGCCTCTGCCGGATCATGGATCACCGCGCCGGGCAGGCTGCGGTCCACCAGCGTCGCGTCATCGTTATAGGCGCGGTCGGCAAAGATCTCGCACGCCGTCTTGCAGCCCAGCTCCTGCGCAGCCTGCTGCTGCGCGGTGCCCGCCAGCACCATCACGATGATCTCCGGGTCCACCGACAGAGCCGCCTGATAGCAGGCCCGCGCCATCGCCAGATCTTCCGAGGCCATATTGGCCAGCGCCCCGTGAAGCTTCAGATGCCGCACCGCGCCGCCCGCCGCGCGCGCCATCGCCTGCGCCGCGCCCAGCTGGTAACGCACCATATTGCCCAGCGTCCCGTGCGGCACCGACATCCGGCGGCGGCCAAAGCCCTGCAGGTCGGGAAAGCCCGGATGCGCGCCGATGCCGGTGCCCTTGGCCACCGCGTGTTTCATCGTCGCCGCCATCACATCCGGATCGCCCGCATGATAACCGCAGGCGATATTGGCCGAGGTCACGATATCCAGCAGCCCGGCATCATCGCCCAGGGACCAGGCGCCAAAGCTTTCGCCCATATCGGCATTCAGATCGACAGTTCGGGTCATGTCATCTCCTCACAAGACATCTTCTTCACCGGCAATCACGCCGCTGATCAGCTGATAGGACAGCAGGTTCGTCATACTGCGCGGATCGCGGATCAGGGGATAGCACCGGCTGCGCAGCCCCTCGCACCGCTCCGCCTCGGCCCGTTCCAGCCCGACCGCCTCCTCCAGCGGAATGAAACGGAAGTGCAGCTCCGCCCCCGCCGCCGCCTGCGCCAGCAGCGGCAGGTCGCAGGGCACCACCGTGCCGATCCGGGGATAGCCGCCGGTGGTCTGGCACTCCGACAGCAGCACATAAGGCGTGCCGTCGCCGGTCACCTGGATGTCGCCGGGCACGATCACCTCAGACACCACCGTGCGCGCGCCGTCGGGGCGGAAGCCTTCGCCATCGCTCTCCAACGGTACACCCATCCGGTTGCCGCGCGCCCCGCGGCGGAAGACCGTGCCTTCGAACCGCTCCAGCTCGGCTTGCGGGAACAGCGCCGTCTGCAGGCTCGCCACAACCCGCACGGTGCCGCCCTCAAACCGGTTCTCCGGCGTCAGCCCCAGCCCGGTGCCACGGCCGCTGTCAGGGCCGGTCACCAGCACGTCGCCTTCCGCTAGCGCAGCACCAATGCCCGCCGCCAGATGCGCCGAGCGCGCGCCCAGATGCTCCGGCGTCTGAAAGCCGCCGCCCACATGCAGATAGCCATAGCTGCCGCTCTGCGCCGCGCCGATGGTCAGCCGCGCCCCCGCGGGCAGCAGGTGGCTGGCGTTCCAGGCCACGGCGGTGCCGTCGATGCTCGCCCGCATCGGCGCGCCGGTCAGGGCGATGCGCAGATCGCTGTCCGCCTGGAACTCGCCGCCCAGGCCGGCCATCTCGACCGCTGCCAGATCCGCCACCTGCCCCAGCAGCGCCGCGCCCTCGGCCAGCGCCAGCCGATCGGCAGCGCCGCCGCGCGACACCCCGTATTCCAGCCAGCCCGGGCGGCCGAGGTCCTGAACCGTCATCCCCGGCCCTGCGCGCAGAATGGTCAACGAGCCGGTCATGACAGTTCCTCCGCCTTGGCGCCGCCCAGCGGATCGCGCCGCAAGCCTTGCAGCTCTTCCGGCGTCACCGGGGTGAATTGCACCTCATCGCCAGGGCGCAGCAGGAACGGCTCCTCCGCATCCGGGCGGAACAGCCGCACTGCGGTCTGGCCCGCGTGCATCCAGCCGGTGGGCGTCGCCACCGAAAACAGCACCAGCTGGCGGATCGCCACCGCCAGCGCGCCTTCGGGAATGCGGGTTGTCAGCTGGCTCTGGCGCGGAATGTCCCAGGCCTCCGGCAATTCGCCCAGATAGGGCTGGCCGGGGGCAAAACCGATGGTCTGCACCCTGACCCGCGCCGCCGAGAGGGAGGCCACCGCCTCCGCCTCCGTCATGCCCGCAGCCTCCGCCGCCTGCGGCAGCTGCGGCGCCAGATCGGTGCCGAACACCGCCGGAATGCGCCACAGGCGGCGCTGGCCGGGCAGCGCGGCCGCGTACCAGTCGCGCTGCGCCAGCAGCGCCTCCAGCCGCGCCCGCAGCGCCGCATGGTCCAGATGCCGCAGGTCGAACCGCACATAGGCCGACACCAGCGAGGTTGAGACCTCCTCTACCCCGTCCCAGCTTGCCTCCGCCAGTGCTGCGCGGAACGCCAGGGCGGCGCGGTTGGCCGGCTCGCTCAGACGGCTGCCAAAGCTCACCAGCATCCCGTCCACCCCCACCGTGCGGATTTCGGGAACGGGCGGTGCTGCGCGTTCCTCAGCCATCACATCTGCTCCGGCAGGTAGGTCACGATGGCCGGGAACAGCACGATCAGCACCAGCGCCACGATCATCAGGAAGAAGAACGGCAGCGCCGCCTTGGCCACGGTCAGAATGTCCCGCCCGGTCAGCGATTGCAGCACAAACAGGTTAAACCCGACCGGCGGCGTGATCTGCGACATCTCCACCACGATCACCAGGAAGATGCCGAACCACAAGGGGTCAATCCCTGCCTCCAGCACCATCGGCATGATCACCGAGGCCGTCAGCACCACGACCGAAATCCCATCCAGGAAGCAGCCCATGATCACAAAGAAGATGGTCAGCGCCGCCAGCAGGGTGAAGGTCGACAGGTTCAAGGAGCCGATCCACTCCGCCAGGATGCGCGGAATGCCGGTAAAGCCCATCGCCACCGTCAGGAACGACGCCCCCGCCAGGATAAAGGCGATCATGCAGGAGGTGACGGTCGCCCCCATCAGCCCCTCGGTAAAGCTCTGCCGGGTCAGCGAGCCGGACTGCCACGACAAGAACAGCGCCAGCACCACTCCCACGGCGGCGGCATCGGTGGGTGAGGCAATGCCCGCATAGATCGAGCCGATCACCCCGCCGATCAGCAGCACCACCGGCAGCAGCCTGCGGGCGCGCTTCAGCTTCTCGCGGAAAGTGGCGGCAATGTCCTCGGTCGGCAGCTGGCTGCGGTTCAGCAGCGCCCAGACCACCACATAGCCGACGAACAGCCCGACCAGCAGCACGCCAGGCAGCACGCCTGCAACAAACAGCCGGGCAATGGATTGCTCAGTCGCCACGCCATAGACGATCAGGATGATCGACGGCGGGATCAGCAGCCCCAGCGTGGCGGACCCCGCCAGGGTGCCGATCACCAGCTTCTCGGGGTAGCCGCGGCGCGACAACTCGGGGATCGACAGCTTGCCGATGGTGGCGGCGGTGGCGGCGGAAGAGCCCGACACCGCGGCAAAGATCCCGCAGGCAAAGACGTTCACATGCAAAAGCTGCCCGGGCAGCCGGTTCATCCAGGGCGACAGCCCGGTGAACATGTCCTCCGACAGGCGCGAGCGGAACAGGATCTCGCCCATCCAGATGAACAGCGGCAGCGCCGCCAGGGCCCAGGAGTTGCTGTGGCCCCACATGGTGGTGGCCATCACCAGCCCCAGCGGCGCCTCGGTGAACAGCGCCATGGCGGCGATGCCCACGCCCAAGAGGGCAAAGGCCACCCACAGGCCGGCGCCCAGGAACAGGAACAGAAGGACCAGAAGAATGATGGAAAGCGCGGCAACCGACATGGTGATCCCCTATTCGCTCAGAAGATTTTCGCCCTTGCCCTCCCAGGAGGGCAGCGCGCCGCGCAGCATCGAGATCAGCTCGTCCGCCAGCGCCAGGGTGAGGATCGCAAGGCCAAGCGCCACCGGTGCCTGCGGCAGCCACAGCGGCACCGACACCATGCCCGCGCTGCGGTCGCCGAACTCCAGCGATTCCAGCAAGAGCAGCCCCATGTACCAGGTGGCAAAACCGCTCATCGCCAGCGCCAGCAGGATCACCCCCAGCTCCGCCGCGCGGTGGGCGGCGGGGGGCAAGCGGTTGGTCACCAGCGTCACCCGGATATGGCCGCCCGCCCGCAGCGCATAGGCCAGCGCCAGAAAGGTCGAGGCGGCCAGGAAAAAGCCGGTGAAATCCGCATAAGACGGGATCGTCAGGCCCACCCCGGTTCCGGTCAGCGCCACCGCGATCTTGTCAGCAAGGTTCAGGCACACCTGCGCAAAAACCAGCGCCACGATGGCCACGATAAACAGTGCTGCCAGGCCCCCGGCCGCACGGTAGATGAAATCAAGCACAGGCCGCATCGCTGCCCCTCCTCCCCAGGAGACCGGACGCCGCCCCGGCGTCCGGCCATGGTCACGTTACTGCTGGTAAGCGTTCAGCAGGGTGGCGCCGGCCTCCCCGGCCTCGCCCTTCCAGTTTTCCAGCATCTCGGCGCCAATCGCGCGCAGGCCGTCCATCAGCTCCTCCGACGGCTCGGACACGGTGATGCCGTTTTCTTTCAGCACCTCGATCTGGCTGCTGGTCTCGGCCCGGCTCATCTCCCAGCCGCGCGCCTCGGCCTCAGCCGCGGCTTCCAGAACGGCGGTCTGGGTCGCCTCATCCAGACGGCGGAACGCCCGCTTGTTCACCACCACGATGTTCTTCGGGATCCAGGCCTGGATATCGGTGTAATGGGTCAGGAAGTCCCACGCCTTCGAATTCACGCCGGTGGAGGGCGAGGTGATCATCGCCTCGACCCGGCCGGTGCTGAAGGCCTGCGGAATGTCCGGCACTTCAACCTGCGTCGGTGCCGCGCCCGCCAGGTTGGCGAACTGCTCCAGCGTCGCGTTGTAGGTGCGGAACTTCAGACCCGCCAGATCCTCGACACTGTTGATTTCCTTGGTGGTGTACAGCCCCTGCGGCGGCCACGGCACAGCGTACAGCGCCATCAGCCCCTGCTCGTCCAGCAGCCCGTCGATCACGTCCTTCTGCGCCGCCCACAGCCGCTCGGCCTGGTCATAGCTGGTCGCCAGGAACGGCAGCGAGTCAGCGCCGAACGCCGGGTTGTCATTGGCCAGGAGCGACAGGAAAAACTCGCCCGCGGGCACCTGGCCGCTGCGCACCGCCTTGCTGATTTCCGGGTGCTTGAACAGCGAACCGGCAGAGTGGACCTTGATCTCCAGCCCGCCATCGGTCGCCTCGGCCACGTCGCTGGCAAACTCAGTGATGTTCTTGGTGTGGAACGTGGCGTCCGGATAGGGCGTTGGCATGTCCCAGGTCGCGGCCAGCGCCGGAACCGACAGACCGGCAATCAGAACGGCGGCGCCGCCCAGCAAACGGGTGATCTTCATCTTAATTTCCTCCCAAAGCGAAATATTGCAATATCGTACCCATAACGCTGATAATTTGTCAACGTTTTGCCAATGTATGCCGCCAGACCCGCACCTGGCCCGCCGCCGCCACCGGCACCACGGCCTGCTTGATCTCCTTGATACTTTGCCCTTTTATGACCACATGCAGATAAAACGCCGGGGTTTTATCAACAAAGAAGGGGCAAAAGATGGCCGAAAAGAAACCGGATTCCCGCCGAATCGTCTCCTCCCGCCACCTGGCCGAAGGCGAAGGCTGGGAGCTGTCGGAGCTGGAATTCGGCCTGATCATCGCCTCCAACGCCTTTTCCCGCTGGATGACCCGCTGCATGGCCGCGGCCGGCCAGCCGGATCTGAACCCGCTGGAAATCCTGATCCTGCACAACGTCAATCACCGCGGCAAGGACAAGCGCCTGTCCGACATCTGCTTCCTGCTCAACATCGAGGACAGCCACACGGTGAACTACGGACTGCGCAAACTGCTCAAGGCCGGGCTGCTGGCCTCGGAAAAGCGCGGCAAGGAAGTGTTCTACCGCACCTCCGCCGAGGGCGCGGAGCTGTGTTCCGCCTACCGCGACGTGCGCCGCCAGTGCCTGCTGGACGGGCTGTCCGCCGCCGACCTGCCGGGCAAGGACCTGCGCGAGCTGGCCCGCAGCCTGCGCGCGCTCTCGGGCCATTACGACCAGGCCAGCCGCGCCGCCGCCTCGCTCTGAACCACGGGGCGGCAGGCGGCCCCCTGCCCTATCCGGCCAGTTCCTCGAACGCGCCCGGGATCAGTTCCTCCCAGAATTCCGCCATCTGGCTGGCCAGCAAGGCCGCGCCCCAGCCGCGGTTGCGGAATTCCTCGCGGTCGATCTCATCCTCCAGGCGGCTCAGGAACAGCCGCTTGTCGGCGTCCCGCTGGGTGGGCGAGCGGCTGGCGGCCAGATCGCGGATCCGCTCCAGCCGCTGCGCCCTCAGCGCGCGCTCCTGCGCCTTGGCCGCATCCTCTGCCGCGGCCTTGCGCGCCGCCACGGCCTCCGCCACCTTGCGCGCCTTGGCCGCCGCCAGCAGTTCCGGGGAAACCTCGTTCACCGCCTCCGCAGGCGCGTCCTTATAGTCGTCCCGCAGCGCCGCGCTCAGATAGCGCACCGGGCTGTCCACCCCCTTGCGCCCTTTCAGATAGCCGACCTTCTCGGCCACATAATCCTCGCCATGCTCGGCAATCCACTGCCGCGCCAGCCGGTCGCTCACCCCCAGCTCCATCAGCTGGCCGTAAACCGCCCCCTGCCGCACCCCGGCGCCATCATCAATGTCCAGCATCGCCAGCTGCGGGTTCTCCTTGATCAGAAACCGCACCTCCGCGACCTGCCGCCCCATCTTCTTGAACTCCGGCGTCAGCAGGATGTTGGAGGTCTTGTTCACCTCCGCCACTGCCGGCTTGATGATCTTGGCATTCAGATGCTTGAAGCTCTCGTAATACGCACTGCCGTCCACCCCCATCAGACGGCGGAACAGCGCAATGTCCCACCAGCCGGTCGAGCCGGTGCGCACAAACCGGTAGCAGTTCTCATAGAGCGCCAGAGCGTGGCCGGAGGTGAACCGCCGCTGGATGTTCAGATTAATCAGCGCAAACACCTTGGGGTCATGCAGCTTTTCCGCCAGCGCCGGGCTGTAGGCATATTCGCACACCCCGCCCTGCAGCTTGGCGTAGGACAGCAGGGAGCTCACCCCCCACTCCTGCTTGCCGTTCTCATCCAGCATGTCCCATTCCGCCACCGTCTCCGCCAGGCTGCGCAGCGATTGCTTCAGGGTTTCCATATCGTTGGAGTTGTAGCCCACCATCATGCACAGCGTCTGCGCGTCGATCTGGTGCTTGGGCTTGGAGATCAGCGCGTCATAGGCATTCAGCAGCAGCACATTGGACAGTTTGCGCTGCAGCAGCGTCAGCTTGCCCGAGACATGGATTGCCGCGACATTCTTTTTCACCGACCCCCGGCGCAACGGCCCGGTCAGCTTGCTGTGCGGGATGTCGTCTGGATCCATCGCCCTGCCCTCTTGCCCCTGGCGGCTTGACGCTCTTGCGGGGATTCTGCTCTGCACAGACTATGGCGCAAAAGGAACCCGCGCTCAATCCCGGCTTGGGGACCCGTTTACAGGAGAAGCCCATCCCGGAAACGGGTACCTTAACACCGGACCGGCCCCCGCAGGCCCCGGATACAGCCGAAATCCCCCGGTTTCCGGCTGATCCGGGCGCTCAAACGGCCTGATTTCGGGTCTCAGGGGCACGGGTACCTGTCGCCCTGCGAATCGGGACCCTTGCTCCCGCAGACAGGTACCCATGATCCTGCAAACGGGTTCCTTTGACCCCGGATGCGGGTCCCCAAAAGCAATTAACCCGCTGATATATATGATCTTCTTAGCCCCAAAGATTCTAAACTGAATCAAAGATTCACAACATTTCAACCTGTTTGTGCGATAGTAATTTTCGGGGAAAAGACTCATATATTCCGCGGATTACGGACGGCAGCGGAAAACAGATGCGCTGCCAGATAATGATTCACTCTCTGCCCCGGATGTGCGACAAAACCGGTGATAACACGCCAAACAGGCGATTTTACCGAGGCACACGAGACATGGCAAAAAAACCGGACACTCCCCTGCCCCCCTATTTCAACCTGGATCCGGCGGCGGCAGCGGACAAGCTGGGCGAGGTGGTCGACACCGCCAGATTCGCCAAGGCCGCGGCGTTTGCAGGCCGGGGCCGCGATGATCTGGCCAAGCGCGGCTACGCGCCGGACGGGCGCAAACGGCTGCGCAAATTCTCCACCTGGGAGGTCTGCCGCTACCTGATCCCCGTCGCCCCCGCGCACCTGCGCCGGGTGCTGAACAAGAACCCCGATCTGCCCCAGGGCGAGGGCGCCAGCGGCTCCAAGTGGTTCACCTTGGAGGAGGTGCTGAAGCTGCGCGACCATTTCGCGGAGGAAGGCATCTCCACCAAGGAATACCGCCCCTACCGCCCCGAGGGCCTGCCCGCCAAGGTGGTCGCGGTTGCGAACTTCAAGGGCGGCGTCGGCAAGACCTCGACCGCGGCGCATCTGGCGATGTCCGCCGCGCTCGACGGCTACAAGGTGCTGGTGGTGGATCTGGACTCCCAGGGTTCCATGACCTCGATCCTCGGCGGCCAGGTGGCAGATGAATGGCAGACCGTCTTCCCCCTGCTCGCCCGCGACTACGCCGAGGCGGTGGAGGCCGAGAACAAGGTCCGCGCCGCCGCCGGGTCAGACCCGATCCCGCTGGACGAGACCCTGACCGAGGCGCGGGAGGTTTCGCTGCGAAACGTGGTCCAGAAAACCCACTGGCCCAACATCGACCTCATTGGCGCGCAGCTGAACCTCTACTGGGCGGAATTCCAGATCCCGGTCTGGCGCATGGGCCTGCGCAACTGGGCCCTGTGGGACGCGCTGACCAACGCGCTGGACCAGGGCGGCGCGCTGGACGACTATGACGTTATCCTGCTCGATACCCCCCCTGCCCTCGGCTACCTCACCATCAACGCGCTGGCTGCGGCTGACATCCTGATGGTGCCGCTGGGCGCATCGTTCCTGGAGTTCGACTCCACCGGCCGGTTCTTCGACATGCTTTATTCCACCTTCGCCTCGATCGAGGACGGCGAGAACGCTGCCCGCCGCCGTGCGGGCCTGCCGGAGATGAAGTTCGAATGGGACGTGGTGCGCGCCCTGATCACCCGCTTCGACGCCAGCCAGCAGACCGATCTGGCCAATGTGATCCAGGCCTATTTCGGCGACATGATGAACGCCTACCGGCAGGACTACACCGCCCTGGTCGGCCAGGCCGGCGAAAGCGTCTCCGGCATCTACGAGGCCGACTACCGCAACTTCAACCGCGAGACCTATACCCGCGGCCGCGAGGTGTTTGACCGCACCTATGCGGAATTCAAGGAACTGCTGATCGGCAGCTGGTGGCGCGATCAGCAGATGGAGCAGCAGCAATCCCAGCAAGAGGAGACAGCAGATGGCCAGGCGCAGACAGCTTGAAACGCCCTCGCCCGAGGCGCTGAAGGAGATTGAGGCAGGCATCGACCGGGATCTGGCCCGCGGCCCCGGGCTGCGGCCGCCGATTGCCGATGTGGTGGCCGATGCCGCCCGCCATGCCGACCCCCTGCCCCAGGCCGGCCGCGAGGCCGCGGCCCGCGACCGGGCTGATGCCGAACGGCTGCGCGCGGCAGAGGAAAAAGGCCTGGTGGCGGTGGAACTGCCCATCACCGACATCACCGCCGAGGCGCTGAACCGCGACCGGATCGTGATGGACGAGGAAGAGATGCAGGAGCTGATGACCTCGATCTCGGTCAACGGCCTGCGCCTGCCCATTGAAGTGTTCGAGCCGCAGAACCACGAGGACGCGGGCAAATACGCGCTGGTCTCCGGCTACCGCCGCCTGACCGCAGTGCGCCGCCTCAACGCGCTCAGCGGCGGCGAACGGTTCCAGACCATCCCCGCCTTCATCCGCGCCCCCGGCAGCATTGCCGATGCGCTGGTCGCGATGATCGAGGAAAACGAGATCCGCGCAGGTCTCAGCCAGTATGAACGCGGCCGCGCCGCCGCCTCTGCCGTGCATGACGGCGTGTTTCCCACCGTCGACGAGGCCGTGGCGGTGCTGTTCCAGAACGCCTCCAAGGCCAAGCGCTCCAAGATCCGCTCCTTTGCCCTGATCCACGAGGAGCTGGGCGACATGCTGGCCTTTGCCACCGGCCTCAACGAACGCCAGTGCCTGCGGCTTGCGGGCGCCTTGCGGGCCGGGCTGGCCGAAGACCTCCGCACCGCGCTGGAACAGGCCGGCGGGCGCTCGGCGGCAGAGGAATGGGACGCCATGCTGCCGGTCATCGAACAGGCCGAAGGCGCGCCGCAGGACCCCAGCCGCGGCGGCCGCCCCAAGGCCGCGCAGAAGATCGAACGCGCCCGCAAGACCCGGGTTGCCCGCGGCATCACCATCGAACGGGAGCTTGGCCCGAGCGGCTATGCCATCCGCTTTTCCGGCTCCGAGGTGACGGCAGAACTGGTCGATGCGGTGATGGACAACGTGCGCCATCTGCTGGAAAACGGCTAAGCGGGCAGGGTGCTGCCGCCAGGTTTCGCTGCGAAACCCCCGGTCTTGGGCCGGGGGTTTTGTTTTGCGCGCAAGGGCCGGCACGGCACAGGCGGCTAGCCCCAGCGGGTAGGTTTCGCTGCGAAACCTCCTGTGCGGCCCCTATCTCGCGAACCAACTGCGCGATGCCCGCTGCACCCTGGCAGGTTTCGCTGCGAAACCGCCCCCGCGCATGATCAATGCAGATATTTCCCTGTTGCGGCAGCCCGTCAGTTCGCAGCGGACTCCGCGCTGGCCTCACACTCTCTGGCCCCTTCGGCGCAGCATTGCTTGCGGAACTGGCTGGGCGTTGCGCCCTCGCGCTGGCGGAAGGCGCGCTCAAACGCGGAGACTTCGGAATAGCCCAGCCGCTCCGAGATGTCGTGCAGCTGCGCGCCCGGGGCCAGCAGCATGCGCTTGGCGATCTCCATCCGGCAGCCCGCCAGCAGCCGGGAGAACTTCTGCCCCTCATCCTCCAGCCGCCGCCGCAGGGTGCGGCGGGACATGCCCAGGGCGGCGGCGATGGCGGTCTGCTCAAAGCTCTCCCGCCCGATCCGCATCAGCAGCTCGCGGCGCACCCGCACGGTGACCGGCGCGTCGCGCTCGCTTTGGCGGGCGGTGCGGACAATTGATTGCGAGGCGGTTTTAAAAGCCGGGTTTTCGCTGTCCGCCAGCGGCAGATCCAGCAGCCCGGCGGAGAACACCAGCGTGTTCGAGCCCGCGGAATACTGCACCGGGCAGCGCGGTCCGGCGCTGCTGCGGCTGTGCAGGGCGCTTGATTCGTGCTCCAGCGACAGCAGCTCTGGCCGCCAGTCCGGTCCGGTGGCAGACCGGATCAGGCTGTGGAACACCGACAGCGTCAGCTCTGCATCCTGCTGCCGCGGCCAGATGCGGGTGTCGAGAATCCGGTAGGTCAGCCGCGCCTTGTCCCCGTCGACCGTCAGCCGCAGTTCGGAATCGCTTTGCACCATCGGAAAGGCGCTGCGGAACAGTGACAAGGCAGCCCCCAGCGTTGGTGCTTGCATGATATATTCCCCAAGCGTGCCAAGGTTTTGCAGGTTGAAGACCGAGCCGACCCGCCAGCCGAAATCGGGCAGGCCAAGCTGTTCGGAGGCGTGCTCGCAGAAGTCGACGAATTTCTTCAGGCCGATCTCGCCCTCAAGGTCCTGCTGGCTGATCCCGGCGTTGCGGGAGATCGACGCCGCATCGCCGTTCATGAACTCAACGGCCCGCAGCGGGTCATTCAAAGTGGAGGCAGAAATCCGGGGCTGGTAGTTGTGTGGCATCGCGCATTTCCTCAGGATTGCGCCAGAATACCGCAAAAATCTGCCATTCCAGAAAAAATGCCGCAGACCGGGCCAGAGCCGCCGATTCTGTCCGGAAATGTCGGGTTGTTGTCCGGAAGTGTCCGCCACAAGAGGCGGCCCGCCGGGGCACCTTGGATAAATGGCACCTCAAATAGGCACCTTTGATATAGTGATCGCAGGCGGCGGCCCGGCCGGGTCGGTGGCGGCGGTTCTGCTGGCGCGGGCCGGATACCGGGTTGCGCTGGCCACCCTGCCGCCGCGCGGGCCGCGGTATGAGGGCATGTCCGCCCGCGTCGCGGCGATTCTGGCGCGGCATGGGCTGCCGCTGGCCGGGATCGGTCCGGCGGCGCAGCGCCATGTCAGCTGGGGTGCGTTCCAGGGCGGCCAGAACAGCGAGCATCTGGCCGACCGCAGCGCCTTTGACGCCGGGCTGCTGGAGGCCGCGCGGGCCGAGGGCGTCAGCGTAATCTATGCATCGGTGTCCAGCGTGCGGCCCGATGCCGGTGAAATCCGGCTGGCCGATGGCACATGCCTGTCCGCCCGGCTGCTGTTTGAGGCCCGCGGCCGCCGGGCGCCGCGCCAATCCATGAAAATCAAGCGGACAGAACTGGCGGGGCCGGACACGATTTCGGTTGCCGGGTTTGTGCCGCCGCAGGCGGGAGATATGACCACGCCGCGGATCGAGGCCCGGCCCGGCGGCTGGGTCTGGTCGGTGCCTGTGGACCGGGATCGGCTGTGGCTGCAGGCGGTGGGTGCTGCGGACTCGCTGGGCCGGACGGGTGGCAAAACGGCTGTGGCGGCGCTGTGGAAAACCGTTCTGGGAGAGACCCCGCTGCCGCGCCGCCCCGTTGTTCATGCGATTGCGCCGCGGCTAGCGACGCCGGATCTGGACCCGCGCTGCCCGCGGCTGGGCGATGCGGCGGTGGCGCTGGATCCGCTGTCGGGGCACGGGATGTTCTGGGCCGTATCCTCGGCGCTGATGGCGGTGCCGGTTGCGCGGGCGCTGCTGGCGGGGGAGGCCGGTCTGGCCCGCGACTTCTACCGCAACCGGGTGGCGGAGACGTTTTGGCGGCAGGCCCGGGTGGGCCGGGACTTCTACCGCGAGGCGGGGTTTCAGACGCCGTTCTGGCAGCAGCGCGCCGCCTGGCCGGACGCGGCTCCGGCGCATGATACGGACATCCGCCCTCACACCGCGATGCGGGTTGTGGTGCAGGACGGGCATCTGGCCCGGCGCGAGGTGCTGATCACCCGCGATGCCCCCGGCGGCGCGGCTTTTGCTGCCGGGCAGGAGATCGTGCCGCTGCTGCGCCGCCTGAACGGGCAGCCACTGCCGGATGCGGCCCGCTTTCACAGCGCGGTTCTGCCCGAGGCCGCGCCGCAGGCGGCGCGGGCAATCCATCAATGGCTTTTGTCACAAGGCTTTACCGAGGGGGCGCAGATCCCCTGGGACACTGCAAACAGGGAGACTGATCCATGCAACTACGACCCCGCGGCCTGACGGCTGCACTTCTGATCTCAGCGGCGGGCGCGATGCCGGCAATGGCCAGTGAGGAGCTGCTGAAAAACGCCTGCTCCAGCTGCCACACGGCGGAGGAGGGCGGGCTGAGCCGGATCAGCGGCCAGCGCAAAAGCCCTGAGGGCTGGATGATGACCATCGTCCGGATGCAGCAGGCGCACGGGCTGGAGATCAGCGCCGAGGACCGCCGCGGCATCGTGCAGCATCTGGCGGACACCCAAGGGCTGGCGCCTGCTGAGGCCGCACCGTTCCGCTATGCGCTGGAGAAAGACCCGAACGCGCAGGAAAGCTTTGACGAGCCGTTTGCCTCGATGTGCGCGCGCTGCCATACCGGCGCGCGGGGGCTGCTGCAGAACCGCACCGCGGAGGAGTGGGAGCTGCACATGGACTTCCATGTCGGCCATTTCCCTACCATCGAATACCAGGCGCTTGGCCGCGATCGGGAGTGGTACAAGATCGCGCGGACCGAGATCGCCAGCTATCTGGCGGAGCAGAACCCGCTGGAGACGGCTGCCTGGACGGACTGGCAGGCGGCGGACAAGCAGCCGGTGGCGGGCGACTGGGTGGTGATGACCGATCTGCCCGGCATCGGCGAGGCCTATGGCAAGCTGACGGTCACCGGCGATGCCTCGCCCTATCAGGTCAGTGGCGAGTTCGTGACGGCGGATGGCACTGCGCATCCGGCGTCGGGGCAGATGAACCTGTACACAGGGTATGAGTGGCGCGCCAATCTGGACATCGGCGGCACCGCCTACCGCCAGGTGCTGGCGCTGTCGGAGGACGGCAACAGCCTGCAGGGCCGCCAGTTTGATCGCAGCAATGATGCCCTGGGCGCGCCGCTGAGCGGTGTGCGGGACGGGGCCGGCAGCGTCATTCTGGGCACCGTTCCCTCTGCAGTTCCGGCGGGGGAGGCGCAGGTGCAGGTGGTTGGCACCGGGCTGGACGGGCTGGACACATCCAGCGGCGAGACAGCAGCGAACACCTATGGCGCGGCGCTGTCGCTGGCGGCTGAGGGCAATGGCGTCGTGACCTTCAGCGCGGGCGGGGCAGAGGGGCAGATCGCCCATTACACCTCGCTCGACAGTCTGAAGGTGGAGCCGGAGTTCACCATCGCCCGCGTCGGCGGCGGCAGCGAGGAAGGCCCGGCCGCGGTGCCTGCCTACTTCAACGCGGTGGGTATGTGGAACGGCCCTGACGGCGAGGCCGGGACCGAGGACGATGTGCGCATCGGACGGGTCGAGGCGCAGTGGACCGTGGCCAACGCGCATGAACATGCGGCCCACATGAAAGATACTGAATTTGCAGGGAAAATGCAGCCAAGCGGGATCTTTGCGCCTGCAGTTGCCGGACCCAACCCGGACCGCCCATTTAGCGCTAACAATGCGGGCGAGCTGACCGTGCAGGCGAAAGCGATGGGCCAGCAGGCGGAGGCGATGCTGATCGTCACCGTGCAGCGCTTCATCGACCCGCCGATCCGCTGAGACAGGGGGAGAAATCATGAAAGACTTTCACTATCAGCCGGCCAATGCGCACCGGGTAGAGGTCGAGGGGCGGGAGGTTCTGTTCCATGTGCCCACCACCTCGATCTTCGAGATGGACGGGGTGGACCGCGGTATCCTCGACTATGCGGCGCAGGAGCAGGCGTTCTCATTGGACGAGTTTGAGGCGCGGTTTGCAGCCGAAGATGCGGCGGCGCGGCTGGATGGGCTGGTGCGGCTGGATATCGTCAACGACGGGCGCCCGCTGCAGCCGGAACGGCCGCCGATCGAGATCGAGACCTTCCCGCTGACCACCATCGTTCTGAACGTCAACACCGGCTGCAACCTGGCGTGCTCCTATTGCTACAAGGAGGATCTTGCGGTGCCGTCGAAGGGTCAGAAGATGGCCTTTGACACCGCGCGGAAGTCGGCGGAGATGCTGCTGGCGGAGAACCCGGACCGGGACAGCTATAACATCGTGTTTTTCGGCGGCGAGCCGCTGTCGAACCTGCCCTTGATCCGGCAGGTGGTGGAGTGGGCCGAGCCGCATTTTGCAGCACTTGGCAAGGCGGTGAACTTCAGCCTGACGACCAATGCGACCTTGCTGACCGAGCCGCTGATCGACTGGCTGGACGACCATCGCTTTGGCCTGACGGTGTCCATCGACGGCCCCAAGGCGCAGCACGATCTGAATCGCAAGACGGTGGGCGGCAAGGGCACCTATGACGCGGTGGCCGCCAAGGCGCGGCTGCTGCTGTCGCGCTACACGTCCAAGCCGGTGGGCGCCCGCGTCACCCTGACGGCGGGGGTCACCAATATCGTCGAGATCTGGGACCATCTGATCAACGATATCGGTTTTGCCGAGGTGGGGTTCTCGCCGGTCACCTCGGGGGAGATGGATGCCTTCAACCTGAATGGTGCTGAGCTGCTGGAGGTGTTCGAGGGCATGAAATCCCTTGGCAGGCTCTATGTCGAGGAAGCGCTGAAGGGCCGCAACATCGGCTTTTCCAACATGCATCAGATGATGAACGACCTTTACGAGGGGCGCTCCAAGGCGCTGCCCTGCGGGGCCGGGGTGGGGATGCTGGCAGTCAATCACGACGGCGCGCTGAACCTGTGCCACCGGTTCACCGGATCGGAAATGGACCAGTTCGGCACCGTCGATGAGGGCATCAAGCGCAAGGAGCTGTCGGGGTTCATCAAGGCACGCTCCGACCGAACCGAGAAGGGTTGCGCCACCTGCCGGATCCGCAACCTGTGCGCGGGGGGCTGCTACCACGAGAGCTATGCCCATTTCAGCGACCCGATGATGCCGACCTATCACTACTGCGACCTGATGCGCGACTGGATCGACTTTGGCGTCGCCGCCTATGCCCGGCTGATCGCCCAGGCGCCGCAGTATTTTCACCAACATGTTGCGCCGAGGAGGGCGTTTGGAAAATGAAACCGCTCAATCAGAAAGCCGAACGCGTCCAGCAGGCTGCGGCCCAAGGCCAGATGGAAGAGGTCCGCGCGATGCAGACCGTGACCGCAGGCTGCGCCACCACATTCGACCCGGGCTGGGAGGTCGATCCCTTTGGCGGGCTGGCCGCGCTGTGCCAGCCGATGGAGGCGGATCTTTACGGCTGCTCCGACCCCTGCTGGTGGCCTGCGCAGGTGCCCGACATCATGGTCAACCACCCGAACTGGGACGAGGGCGCGCCCAATGCCGCCAAGGACTGGCGCGCGCTTGGCGCCACCTATCCCACCGACGCCGAAACCTGAGGAGACCCGCATCATGAAATCCGCGCTTTTTGCTGCTGCTGCGTTTTGCGCGTCAGCCCTGCCGCTGGCCGCTGGCGACCTTCTGGTGACGGTGGCCCGGCCCTCCAGCCTCTATGTCTTTGATGCCCAGGACCGCTCGGTCAAGGCCGACTGCGATCTGGGGGCGAATGTGACACCGGGCGTCATAGCCATGTCGCCGGACAACCGCATTGCCTATGTGCTGCTGAACCATTGGCAGGACGTGGTCGGGGTTGATATCGAGACCTGCGAAAAGGTCTTTCACGCCGCCCAGTCGGAGGGCGAAGTGACGCGCCGCTCCTTGGCGTCGCTGGCGGTGTCCAAGGACGGCAGCCAGATCTACACGGTGCGCAATCCGGTGCGCAAGAAGACCGACCGCTATGAGGTGATGCAGCCGGAGTTTGCCGTCTATGACGCGGGTGCCGGGCTGGAGGCCAAGCCGTCCGCCACCTTTGAGGCGCCGCGGCGGTCCACCCTGATGGCGAGCGACCGCAACGGGCAGGTCTATGTTGCCGGGCATGAGATCTACCGGGTCGATCCCACCAATGGCGACACTGAGGTGGCGATTGCCAACGCCAGCTGGGACCGCCCCACCTACAGCCCTCCGGATGTGCTGGCGTTCTGGCCCACCGGCAGCCAGAACGACGAGATGCTGCTGATGTACACCGCGGCGGTGTTTACGGACGAAACCCAGCAGGAGATGGCGGATTTTGTTTGGGGATATCAGTCCGTTGACCTGACCACGGGGGAGACGGAGATCGCCGATTTCGCCTCCTTCGAAGTGCTGATGTTCTCGGCCGTGCGCAGTGCAGTGGATCCCAAGCACCTGTACGGCGTCTATACCCAGCTGTCCAAGCACAATCTGGAAACCCAGGAACTGGTGAAGCGGGTGGACCTGCCGCACACCTACTACGTCATCAATGTCTCCAGCGACGGGAAGGAGCTCTATGTCGCGGGCACCAATGACGACATCGGCATCTACGACAGCGAGACGCTGGAGCGGGTGGGCGAGATCCGGATGCCGTCGGGCGGGGATATGTCCGTCTCCACCCTGCATGTCGTGCCGCAGGAATGAGCGGGCCTGCCGCAAAACTCTCCTCCCAGCCGGGCGGCGGTGCTGCCGCCCGGACCTGGCCGCGCCTGCCATCGCGTGCGGGCGCGGCGCTTTTCACGCCTGCCACGGCGGTTTGGCTGCTGCCGCTGTTGCGGCCGCACCGGCGGCGGCTGGCGGTGCTGTTGCTGATCAGCTTTGCTGCTGCCGCGATTGGCCTGCTGCCGCCCTATATCAGCAAGCTGGTGATCGACCGCGGGCTGATGGCGGGGGATGCGGCGCAGCTGGTGATCTGGTCGCTGGCGCTGTTCGGGATCGGCCTGCTGGCCACCGGCACAGGCGCGCTGAGCAATATCCTGCACATGCGCGCCTCGGTCCGGATGCTGGCACGGATGCGGCAGCGGCTGCTGTCGCGGCTGGCTGCCAAGCCTGCGGGGTGGTTCGCCAGCCAGCGCGCCGGTGAGCTGCTGGCGCGGGTGGATGGCGACGCGGCGGAGGTGCAGAAGTTTGCGTTTAACGCGGTGCTGGGCGGCTCCTCGGCGCTGATCCGGCTGATGGGCGGCTCGGCGATGCTGATGGTCCTGGACTGGCGGCTGGGGCTGCTGACGGCATTGCTGGCCCCGGCGGAGCTGGCCTTTCTGATCTGGGCGCGGCCCCGGACCGAGCGGCGAGCGGCAGCGGTGCGCGAGATGCAGGGGCGGTACAGCGCGGGGCTGTCGGAGACTCTGTTCGGCCTGCCTGCGCTGCAGGCAGCGCGTGGAACGGCGTGGGCAGAGCGGCGCAGCCTGCGGGATCATGCCGGGCTGAGCCAGAGGCTGATCGCCCAGAACCTGTGGGGCGAGTTCACGCGTGCGGTGCCGGTGCTGCTGTCGGCGCTGACCCGGTCGGCGATCTTTCTGGCGGGCGGGCTGATGGTGATCCGGGGCGAGTGGCCGCTGGGGTCGCTGATCGCCTTTGTGGCCTATATGGGCTTCATGACCGGGCCGATGCAGTCGCTGTTGGGCCTGTGGCACGCGCAGGCGCGGGTCAAGGTGGCGGCGGCGCGGCTGGATGCGGTGATGCAGGCGGATGGCCCCGCCCGGGCGGCCGGTTTTGAGCCGGCCGGGTATGATCTGCGGCTGGCGGGCGTGACCGTTTCGCGCGGGGCGGCGCCGCCGCTGGGGCCGCTGACCCTGACCATTCCCGAAGGCGCCAGGGTGGCGGTGAGAGGGGCAAGCGGCGCGGGCAAGACCTCCCTGCTGGCGGTGCTGTGCGGGCGGGCGCGGCCCGTGGCCGGGCGTGTGACCCTGGGCGGTGCGGACCTGGGCCTGCTGGGCGGCGCCGGCTTGCCGGAGCGGGTGGTCTATGCCGGGCAGCGGCCCTTCACCCTGCGGGCCAGCCTGCGCGACAACCTGTTCCAGAGCCGCGCCTTCTGGGCCAAGCCTGAGAATGAAGCGCAGGTCCGGGCGCTGCTGGAGCTGTTTGGCTTGGCGGACAGGTTCCGCGGGGCAGGCGGGCTGGACACCACGCTGGGCGAAAGCGGGTTGACCCTGTCGGGCGGCGAGCGGCAGCGGCTGTGCCTGCTGCGGGCGCTGCTGCAGCCCTTTGATATTCTGATCCTGGATGAGGCGCTGTCGGAGGTGGATCCTGCCACCGCGGCCCGGATCCTGGCCCATATCGACGCGGTGTTCCCCCAGGCCACCCGCATCCTGACTGCTCACGGCGGCGCGGCGGCGGGCGGGGATTTCGACATGGAGATCGACCTGACGGAGGGGCTGGCATGACCCGCGCGCCGCTGATTGCGCTGGTTGACGGGCCGCTGGCGGCGGAGACCCCCGGCCTTGCCGCCCGGATGGACCTGTGCGAGCTGCACCCGCGGGCAGCCGAAAGCCCTGCGGCGCTGCATGCCAGCCACATGGCGGCTGCCATCCATACTAATGCGCCCGGGGCCCGCTTCCTTGGGCTCAGCATCTTTCCGGGGCGGCTCGCCACCTCGCTTGCCACCGTGGCAGAGACGCTGCGCCTAGCCGCGGAGTCGGAGGCGGAGATTGTCCATTGCTCCTTTGGCCATGCGGAGGCCAGCCCGCTGCTGGCCGAGGCGGTGGCGGCGGTGCTGGCGGCGGGCAAGCGGCTGGTGGCCTCCGCCCCGGCGCGCGGGGCATCGGTGTATCCGGCGGGGTGCGATGGGGTCCTGTCCGTTCAGGGCGATGCCCGCTGCGCGCCCGGCCAATGGTCGCGGCTGGACCTTCCGGGGGCGCGGTTTGGCGCTTGTCCGGGCGGTCCCGGCGCGCCGGTGCGCGGCGCCAGCCTGGCGGCGGCGCATTTCACCGGGCTGCTGGCCCGCGCCTGCATGGACGGCGGGGCAGGGGAGATGCTGCAAGCCCCGTCCTTCACGGGCCGCGAGCGCATCGGGGCAGGGGGGCCGCACGCTGCATGATCTGCTTTGAGAACTGGAACAGCACCCTGCGGGCCAATTGCGGCCATTACTATGCGACACCGGAGCGGGCCGCAGGGACTTGGGCGGGAACCTTTGACCTGCGGCAGCGGAGCGGCGTCGATGTGGCCGAGGTCCGCTGCCCGCCGGCCCGCATCGAGCGCACCCGCAAGGGTATCCTGCGCGACGATCAGGAGCATTTCTTTCTGCTGCGCCAGCTGGAGGGGGAGACCGGCGTCCAGCACGCGGGGTGCGAGACGGTTCTGACGCCGGGGGAGTTCCTGCTGCTGGATTCCACCCGTGCGGCGGAGCTGCGCGTCAGCGGCCGGCCCGCGGCGTTTCTGTCGGCGCATCTGCCGCGGGCGCTGGTGCTGGAGAGGCGGCGGGAGATGCCCGCGGCGGGCCGCAAGATCGCGCCGCCGCATCCGCTGCACGCCAGCCTGTGCGGGCTGCTGGATGGGACCGGCGCGGAGGACAGCGCCGGCTATATTTTTGACCTGGTGCCGCTGGCCTTTGCCGCCGGTGCGCGCCCGGGGGCGGGCAGCCTGGGCAGCCGCAAGCACCGGTTCCGGCTGGTGCGCGAAACGCTGGAGCTGCTGAGCGGCGATCCTAGGCTGACAGTGGATACGCTGGCCGCGCGGACCGGGCTGTCGCGGCGCCAGCTGCAGCGGGAGTTTCAAGAGAACGGCACCACCTTCACCGACTGCCTGATCCGCACCCGGCTGGCCGCGGTCGCGGGCAAGCTGCGCCATGCGGCGCGGCAGGGCGCCCGGGTGCCGATTGCCCAGATCGCCTATGGCGCCGGGTTTGGCGATATCTCGCATTTCAACCGCACCTTCCGCCAGCAGTTCGGCTGCTCGCCGCGCGGGTTCCTGAGCACCTGCACTCTGGGCGGATTTTTGGCGCAGGACGCAAACTCTTTGGCACCCATCCCCAAGACCGCGCTGCCGGGGCGTGGTTGTCTTCTGCAATCAAACCCGGCTGACGGATAAACAGGGAGAACGGCAATGGAATACCGCATGCTGATCAACGGCGAACAGGTTTCGGCGGAGCGCATGATCGAGGTGATCAACCCGGCAACGGAGGAGGTGTTTGCCCGCGTGCCGCATGCCTCTGAGGCGCAGATGAACGAGGCGGTTGCCGCTGCCAAGGCTGCGCAGAAAGCCTGGGCGGAGACACCGATGGCTGAGCGCCGCGCCAAGGTTGAGGCGCTGGCCGCTGCGATTGGCGAGGAGGCGGATGAGCTGGCGCGGCTGATCACGATGGAACAGGGCAAGCCGCTGCCTGAGGCGCAGGGCGAGGTGGCTTGGTCGCAAGGATACCTGGCGCATACCGCAACGCTGGAGCTGCCGGACCGGGTGATCCAAGACGACGCGGAATTCCGGATTGAGACCCGGCATAAGCCCTTAGGCGTGGTGGCGGGCATCATCGCCTGGAACTTTCCTCTGCTTTTGTGCTGCTGGAAGATCGGGCCTGCGCTGATGGCGGGGAATGCCATCGTGCTGAAGCCTGCGCCCACGACCCCGGTTGCGGCGTTGAAGCTGGGCGAAATCTGCGCCCGGATCTTCCCGGCGGGCCTTGTGAACATCATCACCGATGCCAATGACCTGGGCCCCAAGCTGACGGCGCATCCGGATGTGGCCAAGATCGGCTTTACCGGCTCGTCCGAGACCGGCAAGCGGATCATGGCGAGTGCGGCGGACACCATGAAGCGGGTGACGCTGGAGATGGGCGGCAACGACCCGGCGATCGTGCTGCCGGATGTGGATGTGAAGGCGGCTGCGGAAAAGGTCTATGGCGGCGCGTTCCTGAATGCGGGGCAGGTCTGCCTTGCAGTGAAGCGCGCCTATGTGCACAGCGATATCTACGAGGCGTTCTGCGGCGAGCTGGCCGCGCTGGCCGAACAGGCGGTGGTCGATGACGGCATGAAGCAAGGGACAACAATTGGCCCGATCCAGAACAAGGCGCAGTTTGACAAGATCAAGGGCTTCCTGGAGGACGCGCGCGCCTGCGGGCAGATCATTGCGGGCGGCAGCGCCAAGGACGGCCCCGGCTATTTCGTGCCGCCCACCATCGTGCGCGATGTGACCGACGGCCAGAAGATCGTCGACGAGGAGCAGTTCGGCCCGGTCCTGCCGGTGATCCGCTTTGACGATATCGACGATGTGGTCGCGCGGGCCAATGCCTCCGATTACGGGCTGGGCGGATCGGTGCATTCGGGCGATACTGCCAAGGCCACCGAAATCGCCGGGCGCATCGAATCCGGCACCATCTGGGTGAACCAGCAGCTGAACATCGGCCCGCATATCCCGATGGCGGGTTTTAAGGGCTCTGGCCTGGGGGTGGAACAGTCGGTCGAGGGGCTGGCGGAATACACCCAGATGCAGGTGATCAACGTCGCCCGCAGCTGATCGCGTTTGAACCCTGGCCGGGCTGCCGTTGCGGCGGCCCGGTCCGCTTATCCAGCTGAGGACACCCATGACTGACCCGCACCCTGATCTTACCGCCCCGATTGACGGCCTGTCGCATGTGCGGGGGCCAAGCGCGCCGCCGCTGCAGCATATCACCATCCCGGCGCTGCTGCAGCAGGCGGTGGAGCGGCACGGCAACCGCGAGGCGCTGGTGCTGACGGACGCGGGTATCCGGATGACCTATGCGGAGATGGCGCAGAAGGCGGATGAACTGGCGGCGGGGCTGCTGGCGCTGGGGGTTGTGAAGGGCGACCGGGTCGGGATCTGGTCCCCGAACCGCTGCGAATGGGTGCTGACCCAGTTCGCCACCGCCCGGATCGGCGCCATTCTGGTGACGATCAACCCGGCTTACCGGCTGGCGGAGCTGGAATATGCGCTCAACAAGACCGGCTGCAAGGTGCTGATCGCGGCGGCAAGCTTTAAGAGTTCCAACTATCTGGGCATGATCCGCGAACTGGCGCCGGAGCTGGCCTCCGCTGCCCCCGGCCAGCTGGAGGCGGCGCGGCTGCCCGCTTTGCGCCATGCTGTGGTGATGGCGGCGGATCCGGGGCCGGGCGTTCTGCCCTTTGACACCCTGCAGGAGATGGGCGCGGGGGTGGAGACAGCGGCGCTGGACGCGCTTAGCGCGGATCTGGCACCGGAGGAGGCGATCAACATCCAGTTCACCTCTGGCACCACGGGGCTGCCCAAGGGCGCGACGCTGACGCATTTCAACATCGTCAACAACGCCCGGTTCGTCACCAGCCGGATCAAGCTGACGGAGGCTGACCGGCTGCTGATCCCGGTGCCGCTGTACCATTGCTTTGGCATGGTGATGGGGGTGCTGGGGGCGGTCTCCAAGGGCGCGGCGATGATTTTCCCCGGCGAGGCGTTTGAGCCCGCCGCGGTGCTGGACGCCGCCGCCGCGGAACGCGCCACCGCGCTTTATGGCGTGCCGACGATGTTTGTCGCCATGCTGCAGGAGCTGGACCAGTCACCCCGCGATGTGTCCTCCCTGCGCACCGGCATCATGGCCGGCGCGCCGTGCCCGATTGAGATTATGCGGCGGGTGAACCGCGACATGCACATGCAGGAGGTGACGATCTGCTATGGCATGACCGAAACCGCGCCGGTGTCCTTTCAAAGCTTCACCTCTGATCCGGCAGAGAAACGCTGCACCACCGTGGGCCGGGTGCATCCGCATCTGGAGGTGAAGGCGGTGGATGCCGGGGGCCGCACCGTGCCTGCGGGCGAACGCGGCGAGCTGCTGGTGCGCGGCTATTCGGTGATGCAGGGCTATTGGGACGACCCCGCCGCGACCGGCGAGGCGATCCGGGACGGCTGGATGCGCACCGGCGATCTGGGCACCTTTGACGATCAGGGGTTCTGCAGCATCACCGGGCGGGTGAAGGACATGATCATCCGCGGCGGCGAGAACATCTATCCGCGTGAGATCGAGGAGTTTCTGATCCGCCACCCGGATATCGCGGATGCGCAGGTGTTCGGGGTGCCGGATGAGAAGTTCGGCGAGCAGGTCTGCGCCTGGGTGGTGCCGGCGGCGGGCGCCAGCCTGGAGGAAGAGGCGGTGCGCAGCCATTGCCGCGGCCAGATCGCGCATTTCAAGATCCCGCAGCATGTGCGGATCGTGGCTGAGCTGCCGATGACCGTCACCGGCAAGCCGCAGAAGTACCGGATGCGGGACGAGATGGTGCGGCAGCTGCAGGCCGGCTGAGCCGGGATCAGGACGGCAGCGAATCCAGCAGGGCGCGGGTCTCCGGCATCCGCTGCAGGCTGGCGGTGATGCGGGCGCGCCAGGCCGGGCCGCGCTCCATCGCGGTCTCGTAGGCCTCGGCCAGGTCGTCGGGGCGCTCGGCGTGCAGAACCTCGATCAGGAAGGCGGCCTGGGCCCGGTCCTTGCGCGATTTCAGTTCGTCGGCGCCGCCGCGGCGGCGGTCGGCGACGATCAGCTTGTGGATGGCAAAGCGTTCGGGCCGGGGGATCTGGATCAGCACGCCGGAGCGGTAGAGCAGGGGGGCCTGCAGCGGTTCGGCAATCAGGTAATTGAGGAAATGCAGGCTTTGGGCGCTGACGCCGAGGGCAGGCAGGTCGCGCAGGCCCTCCTGATCGCTGAAGGAGGGGGTGAGGAATTCCACGAGGGTGCGGCGGTCGGTCTGCCGCCAGCGCCAGACCTGGCCTTTTTCGGTGGAGGGCAGGGGGTCGAACTTCAGCTCCGAGAAGACGTCGGCCAGGGGGGCGTCGACGCTGTCCTGCAGCACCAGCGAGAGCCGCTCGAAGCTGGCGATGTCGATGTCGTCGGTCATTGCCGCCTGGTCGAAGGTGATGCGCACGCCCAGCTCGCCCTCGTAGCAGCGGAAGGCCTGGGTGCCGACCAGAGTGCCGCCCAGCCGGAACACCCCGGCGCGGGCCATCGCAGAGATCACCTGGCCGCTGCCGGCATCCGCCATCAGGTAGCCCTCGGCGCGCAGGGTGCGCATCAGGCGGGCGCGCTCGCGGCCGGCCTGTTTCTCGGCCTCGGCGATGGGTTTTTGGCGCTCCAGCCGGCTGCGCAGCTCGGGCGTGTCCTCGCCGATGTAGCGGTCCACGGTTTCGGTGCCGATCCGGTAGTGGTCGTACCAGTAGCGCTTGCGGCCGATGGTCTTGAGCTTGGGGGCGCCGCGCAGGCCGGAGACGGCGCTGTCCTTGAGCGAGCGCAGAAGGTCGGTCCAGGCGGCGGTGCCTGCGGCGGAGTGGTGCTGGATCACGGGGCTACCCCACAGAAAAATCTTTGTGGGGTATGTATATCCGGTTTTCCTGCCCTACAAAATATTTTTTGCGGGGTAAGGGGTGGCAGGGACAACCGGGGCCGGTGAGTCCGCGATCTGCGGCAATTGTCTTGGGGTTTGCGGCGCGGGGCGCTATACAATTGCACCATGACAATCTGGTATCCCGATCCCGCTTCGCTGGCCACGCCGCTGCACACCAGCCTGGCCGCCGCCATCGCCAAGGCCATCTCAGACGGGCGGCTGCCCAAGGGCACCCAGCTGCCGACCCACCGCAAAATGGCGGAGGAGCTGGGGCTGAGCGTTCACACCGTCAGCAAGGCCTATGAAAGCCTGCGGCGGCAGCGGCTGATTGACGGCCAAGTCGGGCGCGGCAGCTATGTGCTGGACCCGGATACCTCGAACGACCAGCCGTTCCAGCTGAGTTCGGAGAAGGGCGGAGGCTTTGATCTGTCAATCTCGCGCCCGCTGTTTTCGCAGCAGCACGCGGAACGGTTCGAGCAGGCGCTGAAGGAACTGCCGGAGGCGCTGGATCCGAGCTATTACCTGTCCTGCCGCCCCAACGTCGGCCATGACGCGCACCGCGCCGCCGGGGCGGAGTGGCTGAAGGTCTGCGGGCTGGAGGTGCCCGCGGAGCGGATCATAATGACCAATGGCGTGAGCCACGGCATGTCGGCGGCGCTGTCGGCGCTGACCCGGCCCGGCGATACGGTGGTATCGGACAAGATCACCCATCACCTGCTGGTGTCGGGCTGTTCCTACCTGGGGCTGAACCTGGCCGGGCTGGAGACGGATGCCGGCGGCATCCTGCCGGAGGCGCTGGAGCGGTATTGCCGGGAGCAGTCGCCCAAGGTACTGTTTTTGCTGCCGTCCCTGGCCAACTCCACCGCCGGGATGATGCCGGAAGAGCGCCGCCGGGCGCTGGTGGGGATTGCCCGCAAATATGACCTGCACATCATCGAAAACGATGCCTTCGGGCCGGTGGCGGCGGACCGCCCGGTGCCGGTTTCGGCGCTGGCGCCGGAGCGGTCGATTTACCTGACGACCTTTACCAAATGCACTGTGTCGGGGCTGCGCGCGGGCTATCTGGCGGCACCAGAGCATCTGCTGCCTGCGCTGACCGGGCGGATTGTGGTGTTCGGCTGGATGGCAACGCCCCTGATGTGCGAGCTGGCCACCCGCTGGGTGCAGGACGGCACCGCGCTGGAACTGGCAGAGTGGCAGCGCCGGGCGCTGGCGGAGCGGTATGCCATTGCCGAAGATGTGCTGCAGGGCTGGCGCTGGCAGGGCCATCCCTCGGCGCTGCACCTGTGGCTGCCGCTGACCGAGGGCTGGACCACCGCCAGCTTTGTCTCCTACGCGCAGGAGCTGAAGGTGGCAGTGGCACCGGATGCGCCGTTCCTGCCCCCCAAGACCCCGCCGCAGAACGCGGTGCGGGTGTCGCTGGGCAGCGTGCAGGACCAGGACCGGTTCCGCCAGGCGCTGGAGCTGATCGGCGGCATGCTGGGCCGCCCGCCGGAGGGGATTGCGCCCTTCACATACTGATTGTCCTGCAACAATAAAAAAATTGACATGCAGTACAATTCCTCTCAAGTCTGTCGCAGCGGTGCGCAGGCACCGGTGAGACTTGGGAGGAAATCATGGCTCAGACAGTCACATTCAGCTTCGCGGCCCTGGCGGCTGCGGGGATTGCCCTGGCGGGCAGCGCGGCGCAAGCGGACACTTGGCGGTACGCCTTTGAGGAGGCGATGACCGATGTGCAGGGCGTCTATGCGCAGAAGTTCAAGGAAGAGATCGAGGCGAACTCGGATCACGAGATCCAGCTGTTCCCCTATGGCACGCTGGGCGAATCCGCCGACATCATGGAGCAGACCCAGGACGGCATCCTGCAGTTCGTCGACCAGTCGCCGGGCTTTACCGGTTCCTTGATTCCCGAGGCGCAAGTGTTCTTTGTGCCGTATCTGCTGCCGACCGATCAGGATCACCTGGCGCGCTTCTATAAGGAGAGCAAGGCGATCAACGACATGTTCAAGCCGCTCTATGCCGATCAGGGGCTGGAGCTGCTGAACATGTTCCCCGAGGGCGAAGTGGCGATGACCACCAAGACACCGGTGACCACCTGCGCCGATCTGGACGAGGTGAAGTTCCGGGTGATGACCAACCCCTTGCTGGTCGAAAGCTACAAGGCCTTTGGCGCCACCCCGACGCCGCTGCCCTGGGGCGAGGTGTACGGCGGTTTGCAGACCAATGTGATCCAGGGGCAGGAGAACCCGACGTTCTTCCTGTACTCGACCAAGATTTATGAGGTCACCGATTACATCACCTATGCGGGCCATAACAATTTCACCACCGCGGTGATGGCCAACAAGGAATTCTATGACGGCCTGAGCCCGGAGGATCAGCAGCTGGTGCAGAACGCGGCGCAGGCGGCCTATGACCACACTGTGGTGTACCAGCAGGAAGCGGCAGAGACCGAGCTGGCCAAGATCATGGAGGCCAAGCCTGAGATGAAGGTGACGGTGCTGACCGACGAGCAGCGCAGCTGCTTCAAGGAGGCGGCGGCAGAGGTCGAGGCCAAGTTCATCGAGATGACCGGCGACAGCGGCGCCGCGATCCTGGAACAGATGAAGGCAGACCTGGCGGCCACCGCCAACTGACGCCTGCGATGCAACTGCTGCTGAGCGGGTGCCGCCCGCTCAGCCAGCCGCAGACCTTGGGAGGAAGGAATGCACCAGACACATGAGTCCGCGCTGCCCGGTTTCCTGGGGGTGATCGACAGCGCCATCAGCCGCACCGAGTCGTTCCTGCTGGCGGCGGGTGTTCTGCTGATGGCGGCCAATACCGTAGCCAATGTGGTGGGGCGGTTCGTGCTGGGCAATTCCATCTTCTTCACCGAAGAGCTGAACCGGATCCTGATCATCTTGATCACCTTTGCCGGCATCAGCTATGCGGCGCGCAATGCCCGCCATATCCGGATGTCGGCGATCTATGACCTGCTGCCGCCGCATCTGCGCAAGGTGATGGTGGTGGTGATTTCGGTGATTACCGCCGGGTTCATGTTCCTGCTGTGCTTTTACGCGGTGAAATACATCGGCTCGCAGGCGTCGCGCGGGCGGGTGCTGCCGGCGCTGCAAATCCCGGTCTGGGTGATCCTGGTCTGGGTGCCTGCGGGGTTCTTCATGACCGGTGCCCAGTACCTGCTGACCGCGGTGCGCAATCTGACGTCCTCCGGCATCTACCTCTCGACCCATGTGCAAGAGGGGTACGAGGACGCGGAAGAAATCGAAATCTGAGGACGGACCCATGGCTGCAACTATTTTCCTGACCATGATTGTCCTGCTGCTGCTGGGCTTTCCGATGATGATCCCGCTGATTGCCGGCGCGTTCATCGGCTTCTTGATGCTGTTCGGCGATCTGGCCCGGACCGAGACCATGGTGCAGCAGATGCTGGCCGGCATCCGGCCTGCGTCGCTGATTGCGGTGCCGATGTTCATCTTTGCTGCCGACATCATGACCCGGGGCCAGTCGGCCGGGCGGCTGATCAATGTGGTGATGGCCTATATGGGGCATATCCGCGGCGGGCTGGCGATTTCGACCGCGGCGGCCTGCACCATGTTCGGCGCAGTGTCGGGGTCGACCCAGGCGACGGTGGTGGCGATCGGCTCGCCCCTGCGCCCGCGGATGCTGCAGGCGGGGTACAAGGACAGCTTTGTGCTGGCGCTGATCGTCAATGCCAGCGACATTGCGTTCCTGATCCCGCCCTCCATCGGCATGATCATCTATGGCGTGGTGTCCAGCACCTCGATTGCCGAGCTGTTCATTGCGGGCATCGGTCCCGGCCTGCTGATCCTGCTGCTGTTTTCGGCCTACGCCTACATCTATGCGGTGCGCAACAACGTCCCGACCGAGCCCAAGGCGACCTGGGCCGAGCGGTTTCAGACCATGCGGCAGGCGCTGTGGCCGATGGGGTTTCCGGTGATCATCATCGGCGGCATCTATGGCGGCGTGTTCAGCCCGACCGAGGCGGCGGCGGCCTGTGTGCTTTATGCGCTGATCCTGGAGGTGCTGGTGTTCCGCTCGATGGCGCTGGCGGATGTCTATGAAACCGCCAAGTCCACCGGGTTGATCACCGCCATAGTGTTCATTCTGGTGGGGGCAGGGGCGGCGTTTTCCTGGGTGATCTCATTCGCGCAGGTGCCGCAGCAGATCCTGGGGGCCATCGGCATCGCTGAAATGGGCGCCATCGGGGTGCTGTTCGTGATCTCCATCGCGTTCTTCATCGGCTGCATGTTTGTCGATCCCATCGTGGTGATCCTGGTGCTGGTGCCGGTGTTTGCGCCGGTGGTGAAAACCGTCGGCATCGACCCGGTGCTGGTCGGCACCATCATCACCCTGCAGGTCGCAATCGGGTCGGCCACGCCGCCCTTCGGCTGCGATATCTTCACCGCGATTGCCGTTTTCAAGCGTCCCTATGCCGAGGTGGTGCGCGGCACGCCGCCCTTCATCCTGATGCTGCTGGGCGTGTCGGTGGCGCTGATCTTCTTCCCGCAGATTGCGCTGTTCCTGCGCGACCTGGCCTTTGCCAAGTAAGGAGGCGCGGCGATGTTCACATCTATTCTGGTGCCCTTTGACGGCTCCCAAGGGGCGGAGGCCGCGCTGGCCAAGGCGGCGGAACTGGCGCAGCTGTGCGGCGCGGAACTGACCCTGCTGACGGTCTATCGCCATCATTCGCTGCTGGAGGCCTCGATGCATATGGTGCGCCCGGATCAGCCGGATGATCTGGACGAGATCATGCGCGGCCACGCCAGACAGGTGGCCGAGCGCGGCAAGGCGCTGGCGGCAGAGGGGGGCGTTCCAAACCCCCGCGCCTTTGTCAAAGCCGGGCCGGTGGCGCGCACCATCACAAGCTTTGCCAGGGAGCACGGCAACGATCTGATCGTGATCGGCAGCCGCGGCCTTGGCTCGCTGGAGGGGGTGCTTCTGGGCAGTGTCTCCCACAAGGTGACAAGCCTGGCGGAAACCCCGGTTCTTGTTGTTTAGGAAAGCAGAAATGGCCCTTGATATCCATGCCACGCCCTCGCGTGTTCCGGCCCGGCTGGACGACCGCCCCGTGAAGAAACGGATCGCGCTGGTGGCGCTGGCGACCGACCACACGTCCGAGCGCGACTTTGCCCGGATCTGCGACCCGGACCGGGTCGGCGTCTATGTGAACCGGATCGAATTCGAGAACCCGACCACCCGGGAAACACTGCTGCAGACCGGCCCGCGGCTGGCTGAGGCCGCAGCACAGATCCTGCCGGGCGAAGCGGTGGATGTTGTGGCCTATGGCTGCACCGCGGCCTCGATCGTTTTGGGCAATGATGCGGTCGCCCGCTACCTGAACACGGCCAAGCCGGGCGCGCCTTGCGTCACCCCCAGCTCTGCCGCGTTTGATGCGTTTGTGGCATTGGGGGCCGGGCGGGTGTCGCTGCTGACCCCCTACAGCCCGGCCGTCACCGATGAGATGGCGCAGTATTTCGCCGCGCATGGCCCGGAGGTGGTGAGTGCCGCCTGTTTCGGGCTGACCGACGACCGCCAGATGGCGCGGATTTCCGAGGACAGCATCATCGAGGCCGGCATTGCCGCCTGCGATGCGGGCGCAGATGCGCTGTTTTTGTCCTGCACCGCGCTGCGGGCGGCACCTTGCGTGCAGCGGATCGAGGACCGGCTGGGCAAGCCGGTTGTCAGCTCGAACCAGGCGATGGTCTGGCGCTGCCTGCGGCTGGCCGGGATCAGCGATGCGGTGCCGGGCTATGGCCGGTTGTTTGAACTCTAACAAGACAAGACAGGTCCAATGACTGAGAAAATCACCCTTCGGGACAGCTATCAGGCCCGGGCGCGGATTGCCGGGCGGATCCGGCGGACGGCGCTCGTTGACTCCCCCTCGCTGAGTGCGCGGTGCGGCGGGCAGATCGCGCTGAAGCTGGAAAGCAGCCAGATCACCGGCAGTTTCAAGCTGCGCGGCGCCACCAATGCGGTGCTGTCGCTGAGCGAGGAACAGCGCGCAGCGGGGGTTGTTGGCGTCTCCACCGGCAACCACGGGCGCGGGCTGGCCTATGCGGCGGCGCAGGCCGGGGTGCGCTGCATCATCTGCATGTCGGAGCTGGTGCCGCAGAACAAGGTCGAGGGCATCAAATCCCACGGAGCCGAGGTGCGGATCACGGGCCGCTCGCAGGATGATGCGCAGGTGGAGGTGGACCGGCTGGTGGCGGAGGGCATGACCATGCTGCCGCCATTCGATCACCGCGCCATCATTGCGGGCCAAAGCACCGTGGCGCTGGAAATGCTGGAGCAGGCGCCGGATCTGGAGACCGTACTGGTGCCCTTGTCGGGCGGCGGGCTGATTTCCGGCGTGGCAATGGTGATGAAGGCGGCAAATCCGGCGATCCGGGTGATTGGCGTCAGCATGGAGCGCGGGGCTGCGATGTATGAATGCCTGCAGGCCGGCAAGCCGGTGCAGGTGGAGGAGCTGCCGACGCTGGCGGATTCCCTGGGCGGTGGCATCGGGCTGGACAACGCCTATACCTTTGAGATGACAAAGGCATTCGTCGATGATGTGGTGCTGGTCTCCGAAGCGGAGATCGCGGCCGCCATCCGCCATGCCTATTTCGAGGAACGCCAGGTGATCGAAGGCTCCGGCAGTGTCGGCATTGCCGCCCTGCTGGCGGGCAGGATCGAAAACCCGGGCCGCTGCGCGGTGCTGGTCAGCGGTCAGAACATAGACATGGCGCTGCACAAGCGGATCATTGATGGTGAAGATGTGGACGTGGCGGCGGAGACCGGGGGAGGCGCGGATGCCTGACATCAGGATTCTGACCGAAGCGGAGCTGCGCGGGCTGGTGCCGCTGGAAAGCGATGCCGTGGACTGTGTGGAGCAGGGCTTTACCACGCTGGCGGGCGGCGGGGTGGAGATGCCGCCGATCATGACGCTGCTGGTCCCGGACCATAACGGCGAGGTCTGCGTGAAGACCGCCTATGTGCCGGGGATCGACAGCTTTGCCATGAAGATGAGCCCGGGGTTTTTCGACAACCCCAAGCTTGGGCTGCCCAGCACCACGGGTCTGATGGTGGTGTTTTCCAGCAAGACCGGCCTTTTGGAGGCGCTGCTTCTGGACAATGGCTACCTCACCGATGTGCGCACCGCCGCCGCCGGAGCAGTCGCCGCACGCCATCTGGCGCGGGAGGATGCGGCGCATGTGTGCATCATTGGGGCGGGCGTGCAGGCGCGGATGCAACTGAAGGCGATGACCCTGGTGCGCGACATCGAAAGCGCCGTCATCTGGGCGCGGGACAGCGCCAAGGCAGAGGCCGCTGCCGCCGGTTTGCGCGACGACCTGGGGATTGAAATCTCTGTCAGCAGCGATATCGCACAGGCCGTCTCCTCGGCCGGTATTGTCGTCACCACAACTCCCGCGGCCGAGCCTGTAATCAAGGCAGACTGGCTGCAGCCGGGGCAGCTGGTCATCGCCATGGGATCGGACCAGGAGCACAAGTGCGAGCTGGAGCCCGCTTGCCTGGTCAAGGCGGACCTTTATGTGCCCGACAGCCAGGCGCAATGCGCCGTCAAGGGCGAGCTGCGCAGCGCCATCGCTGCCGGGCTGATCGCCGGGGATCAGAGCTTTGCTGAATTGGGCGGGATCACCGCAGGCCAGGCCGCCGGGCGCCGGTCGGACAGTGATCTGATCATTGCCGATCTGACCGGCACCGGTGTGCAGGACACCGCCATCGCAACCCTTGCAGGCTCCCGCGCTGATGCGGCGGGTGTCGGCGCCACTTTCACCAGCTGATCAACCAGGAACCACGCATATGGCAGACCCCAAGCTGTATTTCTCCCGCGCTGAATATCAGGCGCGTCTGGACAAGACCCGGGCCGAAATGTCCCGCCGCGGGCTTGATCTTCTGATCGTCACCGATCCGTCGAACATGAACTGGCTGACCGGCTATGACGGCTGGTCCTTCTATGTGCATCAATGCGTTGTCGTCGCAATGGACGGCGAGCCGCTTTGGTATGGCCGCGGCCAGGATGCCAACGGGGCGCTGCGCACCTGCTACATGAACCCGGCCAGTATCATCGGCTATCCGGACCACTACGTGCAGTCGACCGAGCGGCACCCGATGGATTACCTGTCGGCGCAGCTGAAGGACCGCGGGCTGGACGGCGGTAATATCGGCGTCGAGATGGACAACTACTATTTCACTGCCGCCGCCTATGCGTCGCTGCAAAAGCACCTGCCGGATGCGCGGTTCGGCGATGCCAACGCGCTGGTCAACTGGCAGCGGGCGGTGAAATCCGAGGCCGAGCTGGCGTATATGCGGCAGGCGGGGCAGATCGTCGGGCGGATGCACCAGCGTATTTTCGACAAGGTCGAGCCGGGGATGCGCAAATGCGATCTGGTGGCCGATATCTATGACGCGGGCCTGCGCTATGACGCGGGGCTTGGCTTTGGCGGCGATTATCCCGCCATCGTGCCGCTGCTGCCCTCGGGCGCGGATGCCGCCGCGCCGCATCTGACCTGGGACGACCTGCCGATGAAATCCGGCGAGGGCACGTTTTTTGAGATCGCGGGCGTGGTGCACCGCTACCACTGCCCGCTGTCGCGCACCGTGTTCCTGGGCAAACCGACGCAGACTTTCCTGGATGCGGAAAAGGCGGTGCTGGAGGGGATGGAGGCCGGGCTGGAAGTCGCGAAGGCCGGCAACACCTGCGAGGACATTGCCAAGGCGTTTTTCAAGGTGCTGAAGACATACGGCATCGAGAAGGACAACCGCACCGGCTATCCGATCGGGGTCAGCTACCCGCCGGATTGGGGCGAGCGCACCATGTCGCTGCGGGCGGGTGACACCACCGTCTTGCAGGAAAATATGACGTTCCACTTCATGACCGGCCTCTGGATGGAGGACTGGGGATTTGAGATCACCGAAAGCATCCGCATCGGGGCAAACGGGCCGGAGTGCCTGTCCGATGTGCCGCGCAAAATGTTCGTGAAGGACTGAGCCATGAAGCCAAATCCGATTTCCCCCACCATTCCGCTGGATCAGGACGGGGTGCACCACGGCTATCTGAAGCTGCCCTACAGCCGCGATGACTCGGCCTGGGGCTCGGTTATGATTCCGCTGACGGTGATCAAGAACGGCGCGGGGCCGACCGCGCTGCTGACGGGCGCCAACCACGGCGATGAATACGAAGGCCCGATTGCGCTGCAAGAACTGGCCGCCACCACCAAGGCCGAGGATGTGACCGGCCGGCTGATCATCGTGCCGGCCTTCAACTACCCGGCGTTCCGCGCGGGCACCCGCACCTCGCCCATCGACAGGGGCAATATGAACCGGTCGTTTCCGGGGCGCCCGGACGGCACCGTGACCGAGAAGATCGCCGATTACTTCCAGCGCACGCTGCTGCCGATGGCGGATCTGGCGGTGGATTTCCATTCCGGCGGCAAGACGTTGGATTTCGTGCCTTTTGCCGCCGCGCATATCCTGGAAGATAAGGCCACGCAGGAGGCATGCTTTGCCGCGATGAAGGCGTTCAACGCGCCCTATTCGGTGGAGCTGTTGGAGATCGACAGCGCGGGTATGTATGACACCGCGGTGGAGCAGATGGGCAAGGTGCTGGTCACGACGGAACTCGGCGGTGGCGGATCGTCCACCGCGCGGGGCAATGCGATTGCCAAGAAGGGGCTGCGCAATGTGCTGATCCATGCGGGCATGCTGCAAGGGCAGATGCAACTGGACGAAACCGTCCGCCTCTCGATGCCGGACGATGACTGTTTTCTGTTCAGCGAAGGCGACGGGCTGTTCGAGATCATGGCCGATCTGGGGGCGCCGGTGGCAATGGGCGATCTGGTCGCCCGGGTCTGGCCGCTGGACCGCACCGGCCAGCCGCCGGTGGAATACCGTGCCCGCCGCACGGGGCTGGTGATCAGCCGCCACTTCCCCGGCCTGATCAAATCCGGCGACTGCGTTGCGGTTGTCGGCGTCTCCGGCGCCTGATAGGGCGGAAGACATGCAACTGGACCAGCGCGACCTCGACATTCTGCGCGTGCTCTCGACCGAGGGGCGCATCACCAAGGCCGCGCTGGCCGACCGGATCGGCCTGTCGCCGACGCCCTGCTGGGACCGGCTGAAGAAGCTGGAGCAGGCGGGGCTGATCGAGGGCTACGGCGCCCGCATCAACCTGCGTAAACTGGCCCCGCATGTGACGGTGTTTGTTGCCGCGGAAATCGCCGACCACACCGCCGCCAGCTTCCGCGCGTTTGAGGCCGCGATGCAGCGCTATGACGAGGTCACCGCATGCTGGGCGCTGGGGGGCGGGTTTGACTACCTGTTGCAGATCGTCACCCGCGACATCGACGCCTATCAGCGGCTGATCGACGAAATGCTGGACGCCCGCATCGGCCTTTCCCGCTATTTCACCTATGTGGTGACCAAGCCGGTGAAGGGCGCGGGCGCGCCGCCGCTGGATGTTCTGCTGGGGCAGGGGTAAACCCCGCGCCAGAGCACCTGGCTGGCAGCTGTTTCTTCTGCGCGGCACCTGAACTTCAGTCACTTCCTCTGCTGCGGACAGGCACACTCCTCTGCAAGACGTGAGGAGGACAATCATGACAGAGACCACTCTCTCTGCCCGTGCGGACATTGCCGACAAGGCGCTGGTACGCTCTTTTTCCTACATAAACGGAGGTGGTGCGCCGCGGGCAACGGTGAGACCTTTCCGGTCAGCGACCCCGCCGATGGCGCCGAACTGGGCCATGTGGCGAGCCTTTCGGCAGAGGAATCCTCTGCGGCGGTGGATGCGGCGCAGGCGGCGTTTGCGGGCTGGGCGGGGATGCTGCCGCAGCAGCGCGCGGCCATCCTGCGGCGCTGGTATGAGCTGCAGCTGGAGCATAAGGAAGACCTCGCCCGCATCATGGTGCTGGAACAGGGCAAACCGCTGTCGGAGGCGCGCGGCGAGATCGACTATGGCGCGGCCTTTGTGGAGTTCTATGCCGAGGAGGCCAAACGCCCCAATATCGAAGGCGTGACCAGCCATCTGCCGGACGCCGAGGTGGAGCTGTGGCGCGAGCCGGTGGGGGTGGCGGCGCTGATCACGCCGTGGAACTTCCCCTCCGCCATGCTGACCCGCAAGGCTGCCGCCGCGCTGGCGGCGGGCTGCACCGTGGTGGCGCATCCGTCGGGCGAGACGCCGTTCAGCGCGCTGGCGCTGGCGGAGCTGGCAGAGCGCGCGGGCTTTCCGCCGGGGGTGTTCAACGTGGTGACGGGCAAGGCCTCCACCGTGGTGGAGCCTTGGACCGCCGACCCGCGGGTGCGGGCGCTGTCCTTCACCGGCTCCACCGAGGTGGGCAAGCTTTTGTACCGCCAGTCCGCCGGCACGGTGAAGCGGCTGGTGATGGAGCTGGGCGGCCACGCGCCGGTGATCGTCTTCAAGGGCTGCGATCTGAACAAGGCCGTCAGCGAAACCATCAAGGCGAAATTCGCAACCTCCGGCCAGGATTGCCTGGGCGCCAACCGGATCCTGGTGGAGCGGGCGGTGTATGCCGAGTTCTGCGCCAGGTTCACCAAGGCCGCGCAAGCGCTGACCCTTGGCCGGGGGATGGAGGATTACGATCTGGGACCGCTGATGAATGAAAAGGCGGTGCAGAAGCAGGAGGAGCATGTGGCGGATGCGCTGGCCAAGGGCGCAACGCTGGCCTGCGGCGGCAAGCGGCACTCGTTGGGGCCGCTGTTTTATGAGCCGACGGTGCTGACCGATGTGCCCGCTGATGCGCGGATCATGTCGGAGGAGACATTCGGCCCTGTTGCCCCTGTCACCCCCTTCGACAGTGAGGAGGAGGCCGTCGCCCGCGCCAACGACAGCGAATACGGGCTGGTGGCCTATGTCCACAGCCACGACCCGCGCCGCATCTACCGCCTCAGCCGGGCGCTGCAATACGGTATGGTGGCGGTGAACCGCACCAAGGTGACCGGCGCGCCGATCCCGTTCGGCGGCACCAAACAGTCCGGCCTGGGCCGCGAAGGCGCGCGGCTGGGCATGGAGGAGTTCACCGAGGTCAAATACGTCTGCCGCGACTGGGCGTGACGGACAAAAATCTTCGAAGATTTTTGCCAAGAGTTTTCAAAAACTCTTGGCTGCAGAACGCAAACGGAA